>NZ_CP009630.1:1938936-2262093 GCF_000959445.1 Burkholderia vietnamiensis LMG 10929
GTCGAATTCGATGCCATTATCGGTAGGCAAAGTCCATCCGAGTTCTTGTATGAAGACCTTATGCCGATACTTTGCGAGTTGATACATCGTTTCGCGATTCAAATCAGCGCTTCTTCCCGACAATAACGTCAGCATCTGAATGCCCTCTCTCATCTCAGAATTGTTGACGCGATTGAACCCGAAATTGCAGCGGCAAAATAGCTGCCCGAATGGACAGGTCGTACGTCGCAGACGCGATGGATCGCGCCGATTACGACGAAACGCGGTGCCGGGATAGCGAATTCAGGATTAACGGACGATCGTTCGAAAATCAGCGAAACGGAGCGCCGAAGCAGAGCGTGGGATCGGAAATTGGGGGCCGGGTATCTCGGGCGCCGCATCACGGGATCGATGATTGCGATCGCGATCGAATCGGCGCCGCGCCGCTCAGGAAACTCGGACCCGAGATTTCCGTTTCACGGCACGCGCGGTTCAGCGGATAAATCCGTGGCTTTTTGATGAAATAATCATCGGGATCGAACAAAAAATCAGTGATCGGCGACGACGGCCGATTCAAGTGCGCGTTGCCGCGCCCCCGAACATAGCCAGTTCTGGATTAATGCCCGGCTGTATTGCGCGCCATAATCGTCGCCGTCCGTATCGAGAAGCATTACGTTGCTGCTGACGTCGCCTCGCCCGACCTGCACGTCGGGCTGGCCCACCGCCACGTACCACGCGCAGCCGACGCTCGCGCTCGGCTGCGTGTCGGTGCAGACCAGCTCGTAGTAGCCGGCATTGACGGCGCTGATCCCCTCGCCCCAAAGATCATGCAGCAGTTCCGAATCGGGCTGACACATATGCTGACGGAAACGCAACGCGTAAAATGCGGGCAAAGTCAATCGTATGTATCCATCGTTCCATTTTTTTTGCATATCGGTTATCTCGACGTGACACCTGTTAAAATCGCTTCCGAATAGGCCGGCAAGATTCACGGTGGTCGGCCAGACGAGGGCTATTGCAACGCTCGTAGCGCGCCCGCGTTGTGATTCTTGATAGCCGGTTCGATCGCGCGCATGTGATTCAGGATTATTGCAGATCGTCTGATGAATGACATCGCATTATCAGCCCGTGAAAAGGGGGCACGCCTGCGTGAAATTGAGCGTTTCGAGCGTCTCATCGTCAGTGCGGATGCTCCGCGAAATCCGTCGTCAAGCAAAAAATATCACCGGCGCCATGCTTTCTGCCTGATACCCGGAAAATTCAACCCCACCCTGGAATATCGTTTAATAAGAATCGACCGATGTGTCGACTACACGATATAGCTGCCTCATGGGTAAGATTGACCGAAAAGGTAATGATATGCAGGCTTGGAGAGAAAAGTATCTGAATGGATTCGCCACCGCAAAATCCGAGGCCGACGTGTTTCTGGAGTTTTCGGCGGATGTGCGGGCGCTCGGATTCGACCACTGTTCATTCGGTCTGCGCATACCGTTGCCGATCAGCAAGCCGCAGTTCATGCTGCAGTCCAACTATCCGCAGACGTGGGTCGAACGCTATGTGAGCCAGAACTATTTCGCCGTGGACCCGACGGTCCGGCACGGGTTGAGCCGGATGAGCCCGCTGATCTGGCGCGCCGACAGCCAGACGCAGTGCGTCCAGTTTTGGGAGGAGGCGGACCAACACGGCCTGCGGCACGGCTGGTGCATGCCGTCCGTCAGCCGCACCGGCGCGATCGGGCTCATCACGATGGTCCGGTCCGGCGAACCGATCGAGGAACGCGAGCTCGCGGAAAAGGGATACCAGATGTCATGGCTCGCCAACACGGCCAACTATGCGATGAGCATGCATCTGCTCCAGCGGCTCGTGCCCGAATACACCGTCGAGCTGACCGTACGCGAGCGCGAGGCGCTGCAATGGTCCGCTGCGGGGAAAACCTACGCGGAGATCGGCAAGATCATGCATGTCGACGACCGCACCGTCAAATTCCACCTCGTCAATGCGATGCGCAAGCTGAACGCGGCCAACAAGACCGAAGCCGCGGTCAAGGCCACCATGCTAGGGCTTTTGTTCTGACGATTCGATTCATCGAGCCTCGGCCGGCGTTCGGCACACCGGCCTCATGGCTCAAGGTCACGCAACCGTCCGGGCGGACATTCGCAGCCGCCCTCGATTACCTAGGTAATTGACACCTATCGACCTAGGTAATTGGCGTCCCTACCATGGTTTTCGGCGCGAACCCAAGCGCCACACCTAGAGAGGACACGACCATGACCACCCAGGACGTCGATACCCGCACGCTACGGCGTGTGATCGCCGCAGCGTCGATCGGCAATTTCGTCGAATGGTTCGATTTCGCCGCCTACGGCTTCCTCGCGACGATCCTGACGCGCGAGTTTTTCCCGAGCGGCGATCCGACGATCGGGCTGCTGAAGACGTTCGCCGTGTTTGCGGTGGCGTTCGCGTTCCGTCCGCTCGGCGGCCTGGTGTTCGGCGTGATCGGCGACCGGATCGGCCGCAAGCGCACGCTCGCGCTGACGATCCTGATGATGGCCGGGTCGACGACGCTGATCGGCCTGCTGCCCACTTACGCGAGCATCGGCTACTGGGCGCCGCTGCTGCTCACGATCATTCGCTGCGTGCAGGGCTTTTCGGCCGGCGGCGAATATGCGGGTGCCTGCGCGTACGTGATGGAACACGCGCCGCGCCGCCGCCGCGCGTTCTTCGGCAGCTTCGTGCCGGTCTCGACGTTCTCGTCGTTCGCGTGCGCGGCCGTGGTCGCGTATCTGCTCGAATCGTCGCTGTCGTCGCAGGCGATGATCGACTGGGGCTGGCGCGTGCCGTTCCTCATCGCGGCGCCGGTCGGGTTGATCGGCGTCTATCTGCGCGTGAACCTGAACGAAACGCCTGCGTTCCAGGCGCTCGAGGGCAAGCACGACGTCGCGCATGCGCCGCTGATGGAAACGCTGCGCTCGCAATCGTGGAACATCCTGAAGCTCGGTGCGTTCGTGTCGGTCACCGCGCTGTCGTTCTATACGTTCACGACGTACTTCTCGACCTACCTCCAGGTCGCCGGCCACCTGTCGCGCGGCACGTCGCTGCTCGTGACGGTGCTTGCGCTGTTCTTCGCCGCGGCACTGTGTCCGGTCGCCGGCTTCTTCTCCGACCTCGTCGGCCGCCGCGCGACGATCGCGACCACCGGCCTGTTCATCATCGTGTCGGTGTATCCGGCGTTCTCGCTCGGCGGCTCGGGCGTGTTGTCGCAATCGCTGCTCGGCGTCGCTCTGCTGGCGATCGGCGCGGTGTTCTCCGGCGTGGTGACGGCACCGCTGATGTCCGAAGTGTTCGCGACGAAGACCCGCTATACGGCCTCCGCGATCACCTACAACCTCGCCTACACGATCTTCGGCGGCACCGCGCCGCTCGTCGCGACGTGGCTGATCTCCGCGACCGGCACCAACCTGTCGCCCGCGTACTACCTGATCGCCGTGGCGATCTTCGCGATGATCGGCGGGCTGGCGCTGCCGGAAACGTCGAAGACGGCGCTCGAGGACGCCGGCCCGGCGACGGGCCGAGCGGCCCGCAACGCGGAGCGCAGCGTCGAAGGCGCCGTGTGAGCGGCGGGCGGATATCATGAACGGTCTTCACGATTCCGCCCTTGTCACCGACCGCCCGGTTCGAACGTCGTTCGGGCCGGGCGACGGGATGCCGACCATCACCGACACGATGTCCAGCCTCGACTACGAAGATCTCTTCAGGCACCTGCCCGTCGCGGCGATCGTGGCGAAAGAGCGGATCATGGTCGAGTGCAACGAGAAGGCGCTGCAGCTGTTCAGGGCGACCCGCGACGACATCATCGACCAGTCGTTCGCGAAGCTCTATCCGCAACAGAAGGACTTCGCGACGACCGGCCGCCGCCTAGCGCCGCTGCTCGCGAAGCATGCCGGCTTCAGCGACGACCGCATCATGCGGCGGGTCGACGGCAGTCATTTCTGGGTCACCGTCCGCGGCTTCGGATACAACCCGAAGCGGCCGTTCGAGCTGGCCGTGTGGACCTTCACCGATCTGTCGGAAAACTCCAAGCATCCCGATGTCACCGGCACGCTGACCGATCGCGAGCGCGACGTCGCCGCGCTGCTGGTGCATGGCCTGACGAGCAAGGAAATCGGCAAGGAGTTGAGCATCAGCCCGCGCACCGTCGATATTCATCGTGCGAGTTTGTTGAGGAAGTATGAGGTGCGCACGACGCATGACCTGATTGCGTGCTTGCTGGCTTGAGCGTCCCGCCCGGCCCCCACTGCGCGCTGCACGGCCGCCGCGGACGAAAAAAAGCCCGGCAAAGCCGGGCAAATCAGATCGAGATCCGAGGAGAACCCCGCCCGGACCACGCCAGGCGAGCGCGCCGCACTACACGACGTTCTTTTCGACGATCGGCCGGTTTTCCAGCACACGCTCCCAGCCGAGCGGCGACAGGTCGAGCGATTCGTACCGCCCGCCCAGAATCAGTTCACTCACGCCACGCCCCGTGGCAGGCCCTTGCTGCAGCCCGTGCCCGCTATATCCGTTCGCGAACACGACGTTGTCGAGCTCGGGGTGATACCCGATGATCGCGTTGTGGTCGAACACGTTGTACTCGTAGTACCCGGACCAGCAATTCTCCACGCGCAGCGCCTCGAACTCCGGCACGCGGTTCGCGAGCGTCGGCCAGATCACCTCGTCGAACAGATCGTGATCGACCTCGTCGAGCGGCAGATCGTCGGGATCGCGATCGGGGCTCGGCGACGTCCCGCAGATATACGTGCGCCCTTCCGGCCGGAAATACACCCCGGTCGGATCGATCAGCAGCGGGCAATCGGCGAGCTTCGCCGGCGACGACACGTTGAAGATGCTGCGGCGCCGCGCATACACCGGAATGTCGATGCCCATCATCGACGACAGCGTGCGCGTCCACGCGCCGGCCGCATTGACGAGCGTGTCGCATGCATGGCGCTCGCCGTCGTTCGTCACCACGTGCGTGATCTTGCGGCCGTCGCGCACGACGCCGGTCACGTCGGCCGCCACATAGCGCGCGCCGAGCGCCTGCGCCTTCTTGCGCAGCGCCTGCACGAGCCCGTAGCCGTCGAACCATCCTTCGCCGCTCGCGCCATAAGCGCCCGACACGAGATCGTCGACGTTCAGCCACGGGAACTTCGCACGCAGCGCGTCGAGGTCCAGCAGATGGATATCGGCGCCGAGCCGCGTCTGCAGCGCGTGGTTTTCGCGCAGCGTCGCATCGCCGGCCGGCGTCGCGAGGAACAGGTAACCGCCTTCATGCAGATCGATCGACGGCTGCGTTCCGTCGACTTCGAGCCGTTCGCCGATATTGCGCAGGAACGCGATGCCGAACAGCGACATCTCGATCGACAGCGGCGTCGAGAACTGCTGGCGGATCGACGCGGCCGACAGCGCCGACGACGACTTCGCATAGGTGGGATCGCGCTCGATGACGGTCACGGAAACCGTCGGATCGGTGGCGCGCAGGAAATAGGCGATCGAGCTGCCGATCACACCACCGCCGACGATGACGACTTGAGAACTCACGACTGACTCCAGTTGCACATGAAAGGCGCGGCCAGCCGGCCGCGCCCGAAGGTTGTTCGTGCCGCGTCGCGCGCATGGTGCGCGCCCGATCGTTGCGGCTATTTCAGCACGTCACGCCGCGCCGCGAAAGAGCGCGTGCGGCGCTCAATCGGCCGTCTGCGTGGTGACCGGCTGCCACGCGGCGTTCTTCACTTCATACAGCGTCGAGCTCGGGTTCTTCAGGTCGCCCGTGGTCGTGAACGCGATCGTGCCGGTGATGCCGTCGTAGCGCGTGCTCTTGAGCGCGCCGTTGAAGTCGGCCGGCTTCGCCGAATTCGCCTTCTGCATCGCATTGATCGCGATCCAGGTCGCGTCGTAGGCGAACGGCGCATAGGCAAGCATGTCGACGCCGTACTTCTGCCTGAACTTCGTCTCGAACTGCTTGCCCTTCGCGAGCCGTGCGAGCGGCTGCCCGTACTCCCACACGGCCGCGCCTTCGGCCGCATTGCCGGCGAGCCTGATGAAGTTGGCGTTCATCACGCCGCCGCCCGCGAGGAACTGCGCGCGCACGCCGAGCTGGCGCATCCGCTTGACCAGCATCGCGGACTGCGCATCGAGCCCGCCGAAGAACACGAGGTCCGCGTTCGCGCTCTTGATCTTGGTGAGCTGCGCGCTGAAGTCGACGGCCTTGTCGTTCGTGAATTCGCGCGCGACGATCGTGCCGCCCGCCGCCTTCACCGCCTTCTCGAACTCGTCGGCTTCGCCCTGCCCGAACGCGGTACGGTCGTCGATGATCGCGATGCGCTTCGCCTTGGTCACGCCCGCCGCATACGCGCCGGCATTGCCGGCGTTCTGCGCGTCGGTGGCGATCACGCGATACACGGTGCCGAGCCCGGCGCGCGTGATGTCGGGATTGGTGGCCGACGGCGTGATCATCGGAATGCCGGCCTTCGCGTAGATCTTCGAAGCCGGCAGCGTCGTGCCCGAATTGAAATGGCCGATCACGACCGCGACCTGCGCGTCGGTCAGCTGCTGCGCCGCCTGGACGCCGATGCGCGGATCGCTCTGGTCGTCCTGCGACGCGACGACGAACTTCACCGGCTTGCCGCCGAGTGTGGGCCGCGCCGCGTTCGCCTCGTCGACGGCCATCCGCACGCCGTTCTCGATGTCCTTGCCGTAGGCGGCGCCGCTGCCGGTCAGCGGCACGGCCACGCCGACCTTGACGACCGCTTCCTGCGCGTGAGCCGCGCCGGTCTGGAACGCGAGAAGCGCGGCGGCCAGCGCCATGCCGGAAAGCGAGCGAGTGCGGAACGTCATCGGCGAATCCTTTCTTTTATGGGTCGGGGCACGGTGCGCGGCTATCGCGCGCGCAACAGGTGAGCCGATTGTGGGTAGCCAATACGCGTGCCGCAAACGAAATATCGGAACTACGTTGTGAGGAATTGTCATCACCCGACGCCAGGTCGACGACGCGCCGGCCCGCGCATGGACGGGCCGGCAACGAAGTACGTCGGGTCGAACGCGCGCCGGTACGGTGACGAGCCGCGGCGCGCGGTGATGCCGTGGAAGAATCATCACCGGCCGAGGGGCGATGAGGCGCGCCGCGACGCTGCCGCCGGCGCAGCGCTCAGTGCCGGTCGATATGCGTATCGATGCCCGTATGCCTGCGCACCGCGTCGGCCGCCTCGCCGGCTTGCTCCTGGAGCTTCCCGGCCCGCTGTTCGGCGACGCCCTCCGCTTCCGTCTCGCGGTCGCCGGTCACCTTGCCGAGCGCTTCCTTGACCGAACCCTTCACCTGTTTGAGCTTGCCTTCGATGCGATTTCTATCCATGGTCGTCTCCTGCGATGAGTTGAGGGAGAGTCGGCCGCACGGCCAGCGCGCCGTGCCGCCGAGGGGACAGGATCGCAGCCGCGCGCAATGCGCGGCAGATGCGGATGCATCATCGTGGCTGGTGCATTCGCACCGATCGCATACGGGACGGCGTCAGTCGCCGCCCTTGTCGGTGCGCGCGACGTTCGGATCGGCCGCGCCGACGACGCCGCGCTCGCGCGCCCATACGATGGCCTCGCCGCGGCTGTGCACGTCGAGTTTCGCGTAGATCGTCGCGACGTGATTGCGGACCGTGTTCGGCGCGAGGCCGAGGCGGCCGGCGATCTCCTTGTCGGCGAGGCCCTGACACAGCAGGTCGAACACGTCGCGCTCGCGCGCGGTGAGATCCGACAGCTGCGGCCCCGCGTCCGGCGCATTCGCGCGCCGCACGTTCGCGAGCTTCTCGATCAGTGTGCGGCTGAACCACGACGCATCCTGCATCGCCGTCTCGATCGCATAGACGAGCTCCATCTCGGTGCGCTTGCGGTCGCTGATGTCGAGCAGCGCGATCAGCACGCAGTCCTGGCCGTGAATCGCGACCGGGTCGGCCGACACCACGCAATCGCGCAGGTCGCCTTCGCGCGTGCGGATCTGCACGTCTGCGTTGCGCACGCCGCCATCGCGCGCGAGCTGGCCGTCGAGCTGCTCGCGCGCGCCGCGCTCGGCCCACAGGCCAATTTCGTCGGCGGACTTGCCGAGCAGGTCGTCGCGCGGATGGCCCGTCATCGCGACGAAGGCGTCGTTCACGTCGAGCAGCACGAAGCCGTCGGCCGTGACGATCGCGGTGGCCACCGGCGCCATCCGGAACGCCTTCGCGAAGCGCTCCTCGCTCTGCCGCAGCGCAAGCTCGGCCTGCCGGCGCGGCTCGAGGTCCATGAAGGTGAACAGCATGCATGCTTCGCCGTTCATGTCGATCGGCTGCCCGGCAACGACGACCGCATTCGGGCTGCCGTCCGCGCGTTTGACCACGGCCTCCATCTGCGGAATGGTCGCGCGCTCGGCGAGCCGCTCGATCGCCAGTTCGCGCCGCTCGGCCTGTTCGAGCACGTCCACTTCATAGACGGAGCGGCCGAGTACTTCGTCGCGGGCGTAGCCCGTCATGTCGAGAAAGCCCTGATTGACCTTCACATAGCGCAGATCGTCGAGCCGGCAGATCGCGGCCGGCGCGGGGTTCGTGTTGAAGGTGCGCTCGAAGCGGTCCTCGGCGCTCGCCCATTCGGTTGCGTCGTGCAACACGAGCGCGAGGCAATCGGGCTCGCCGGCCGCATTCGTCAACACGAGGCTGCGGATCCGGTGGACCCAGCTCACGTTCGCGTCGGCGGCCGATTCGACTTCGACGGTCACGTCGCTGAACTGCTCGCCCGCGATCACGCGGTCCATCGGATAGTGGCCGTGACGCACCGGACGATTGTTCCGGTAGCGCAGCCGGAAGCGCGCGCGATACTCGGTGACGTCCGCGCCCAGTTCGGCGAGCTCGGTCACGCCGTGCATCGCGAGCGCGGCCTCGTTCGCCCACACGATGCGCTGGTCCGGTTCGATGAGGATCACGCCCTCGGTAAGCCCCGCGATGATCTGATGTAGTTGGCGCCGATCGGTATGCGACTTGAGCGCCTGTTCGTTCACTCGTTCGTCCATTGAATGATGGTCCACGTGGTCTGCATGGTTGCCGGCCGCGTCGCGCCCGCACGGGCATGCGCCGGGCCGGTGGATGCCGCGAGGAGCCGGCGCCGTCGCTACGCTCGACGTGCGCCGATGCACCCCGCGCAATAGTACATTCGCGCCGCGCCACCGCTGCGTGCGCGTGCACGCCACGCGCGCAGCCGCGCTGCGCCGCGTGCAGCGGGCACTTGCGCAGGGTACGAAGCACGCGTCGTTCCTGCCCCGCCGTTCCGTCCCCATGCAAACGCACTAGCGCATCCGGTGAATTTGCGCGATGTGCGCGTGCGTTCTCGTCGGTACGCTGGTAACACATCGGCGCTCCCGCGCTGCCCAGCAACACCGCAGAGGAGGACATCCTGATGAAGCTGCATCAGACACCCGATCCGACGCGGCCCGAACCGGCCCCGGACAATCCGCCCGAACCGGCGCCGGGCACCGACCCGCCGGTGCCGTTGCCGCCCGACGTGCCGCGGCCGGACATGCCGCCGCGCGAGCCCGGCTACGACACGCCGATCGCACGTTGACGGCGAGCCGTCGCGCGATCCCGATCGACCGTACGACCGTACGACCGCAGCATTTTTTCAACCATAAGATCGAAGGAGAACATCGATGAACAAGACCTCGCATCTCTCGACCGTCCTCGCGATCAGCGCGTCCTTCCTGCTCTGCGCTGCGCCGCTCACGCATGCCCAGACCCAGGCGTCGTCGACCGACAGCAGCATGACCAGCGAGTCGAATCAGCCGGTGACCGACACGTGGATCACAACCAAGGTGAAGAGCGAACTCGCCGCCACCGACGGTGTGAAGAGCACCGACATCAGCGTGAAGACCGTCGACGGCGTCGTCACGCTGACCGGCGTACTGCCGACCCGCACCGCAGTGAAGAAGGCCGTCGCCGTCACGCGTTCGATCAAGGGCGTGAAGCACGTCGACGCGGCGGGACTGAAACCGAAGGCGTGAACCGTTGCGCGCCCGAGCGCCGCACTTTTTTCCCCTAACTCGAGGAGCAAATGATGAACGAAGACAAGATCAAGGGCCAATGGAAGCAGCTCACCGGCAAGGTCAAGGCGAAGTGGGGCAAGCTGACCGATGACGACCTGGCCGTCGCCGAAGGCAACCGCGACTATCTGGTCGGCAAGATCCAGGAGCGTTACGGGATCGCCCGCGACGAAGCCGAGCGACAACTGAAGGACTTCGATAGCGGGCTGTAACGAACCGGTCGTCATACCCCGCCGCGACGCGCTGCGCGTCGCGGCCACGTGGAGGACAACGACATGGGCAAGTACCTGATTGCATGGCTGCTCGGCGTGCCACTGGGCGTGCTGGTGCTGTTCTACCTCGTCATGCACCTGTTCTGACCGATTGCGCAGTCCATTCAACGCCAACGGGCCGGCGGCTGTCTTCAGCCGCCGGCCCGTTCTTCGATGAGTAGCGCTCTTATGCCTGCTTCGCCGCGTTCGCCGTCATCTTGAAGATGCCCTGCGCGTTGCCCGCATCGAAACGCAGGTCGGTCACCCAGCGGCGCGTCGCCTGGTCGAACGTGCGACGGCGCGTGATGAACTCGTAGAACGAGCCCGGCACGTTGCGCTTGACCGTGCCGCCGTCGCGCGTGCGGAACTCGCGCTCGACGACGTCCGCGCGGTAGGCCGTCTGGAACACGCGGCCCGAGCGCGAACGCTCGACTTCCGGCTTCATCGGCCGGCCCTTCGCCTTCTCGTCATCGGACAGCTTGAACACGTCGGCCACGCGGTCGGTCGCATGGTTGAACGCGTTGCCCTCGGTCGCGATCCAGGCCATCTCGGCGGATTCGAGCAGCAGCGTGTCGTAGTCGAGCTCGCTCGGCACATCGTGCTGGCGCGCGAACGCGCCGACGATCTCGGGCAGCAGCGCGTGCGCCGCATCGATCGGCAGCCAGCCTTCGCGCTCGATCTCCCACAGCAGCGCGACGGCCGCCGGCGACAGCGGATCGCGCGACGAGCTCACCACGTTCGTCACCGCCTGCTGGAATTCCTTCGAGAAACGCTCCGGATGCAATTCGCTGACGAAGAACTGGGCGATCTCGTCGGGCGCGTCTTCGTGCGCATAGGCGCGGCCGGTCATGCCTAGCTTGTCGAGCGGATAGCGGCCGTTCAGCCGGAAGCCGAGCGGACGCAGGATGCGCGTGAACGCCGCCTCGCCCGGCGGCAGCGCGCCCGTATGCGGCCAGCGCACCGTGCGCAGCGCGCCATGATCGAAGTAGACCGAGCCGCCGCCCTCGACCGCGTCGGCCGTGTACGCGCGCCCGTTCGCTGAACGCTCGAGCAGCCCTTCGAACAGCGCCATGTTCATCGCCTGCGCGATTTCCGCGCGCGTGACGACGTCGGTTTCCCATTCTTCGAGGATGGACGGCATGTTCAACGTCGCGAACAGGGCGTCGGTCTTTGCCTGTCCCAGCAGCCGGGTCAGCAGGCTTTCGATATTCGGATTGCGCATCGGGTTTCTCGGTTCGGGGCATCGCCGGCAAACGCGCCGGCCACTCGGCGGCCAGGCGCCCCACTGGCGCGCCTGGCCTTGCGTGGGATGCATTATTCAAAGGCTTGCAGCCGCCCGTAAAGCGAGATTAAATTGAGATGTGATGAGTTTTTGGAATCAGTCGGCGTTCTCGCCGCTGTGGGCCGCCCCTGCGGCCCCGTTCGTCGGACACAACGAGCATCATGCGCAAATTCAAGATTCCCAACATGGGGGCGCTCGTGGCTTTCGAAGCCGCAGCGCGCCACGAGAGCTTCACGCACGCGGCGAAAGAGCTGTTCCTCACCGAAAGCGCGGTATCGCGGCAGATCGCGACGCTCGAAGCGAGCCTCGGCGTGCGGCTGTTCGCGCGCGTGAAGCAGCGCGTGGTGCTCACGCGCGCCGGCAAGCTGTACGGCACGCAGGTGCGGCGTGCGCTCGAAGCGCTCGATCGCGACACGCTGTCGATCATCGCGCACGGCAGCGGCGGCGGCTACCTGGAGCTCGCGGTGCTGCCGACCTTCGCGTCGCACTGGCTGATTCCGCGCATCAAGAGCTTCTACGACCACACGCCTGACGTGCGCGTCAACATGGGCAGCCGCACCGATCTGTTCTCGTTCGAGGACACACATTTCGAAGCGGCGATCCACTACGGCAAGCCGACCTGGCCCGGCACGTCGTCCGACTACCTGTTCGGCGAAGAAGTCGTGCCGATCTGCGCGCCCGCGCTGCTCGAGCGCCCGGTCGAACGCGTGGAGGATCTGCTCGCCTATCCGCTGCTGCACTCGACGACGCGCCCCGGCGCGTGGGCGCAGTGGTTCGAGACGCATGGCGTCGAGGACATCCGCACGATGCAGGGCGTGCGCTACGAGCTGCATACGATGCTGATCAGCGCGGCGGCGGCCGGGCTCGGGATCGCGCTGGTGCCGAAGTTCTTCGTCGAGCAGCAGTTGCACCAGCTCGGGCTGGTCGTGCCGTGCGATGCCGCGACGGTCGGCGATTCCGCGTACTACCTCGTGTATCCGACGGAGTTCAGTCACAGCAAGCCGCTCGAGTCGTTCCGCGCGTGGTTGCTGGAGCAGGCGAGCGCGTATGCGGCGCCCGGGCGCGACGCGCTCGGCGACGCGGAGGATGACGAAGACGTGGCGTGACGGCGCCGTGGCGCGGCAGGACCCGGTGCGCGCCGGGCGGGCAACCCCACCCCGGCGCTCCGGGCAGCCGATCTTGCTTCGGCAACGCGACGGACCTTGCTTCGCTCGTTGACTTCGTGTGTTTTCTCTCAGGTTCCGGGCATTTTTGCTTCGTCGCGTCGGGCCATTATCCGCCCAAAGCGGCCGAAGTGAAACGTTTGCGCATGCGGCGAACGCGCAATTCCGCGGATTCCGAAACATTCCTACAAAGCGCTTACGCTCGAGACGCCTGCGTTCTGCACTGGTTGCAATCGGCGCGGCATTCGCTTTTAATGGAACTGGTTCCAATCCGCGTTTCGGTGGTCGATCTGCATGACGCCTCGTCGTGCGCGCGTCATGATGGCGGTTCAGGATCGCCTCCATTCGGCCCAGGATTGCGCATCGCTCCCGTCCTTCCGGACACCTGTCAAACGAGACCGTCATGCCCGACTCCGCTTCGCTGCAGCAGCTGTTTCCCGCTCATCAGGACATTCCCGCCGAGTTCCGTCTCGCCGCGCCGATCCATCAGCGCGTATCGTTGGTCGACGGCGAACTGCGCGCGTGGGACGGCGCGACCAAGACCGTGCTGTCGCCCGTGTGCGTGCGCGAAGCCGACGGCAGCGTCGCGCAGCTGGAGATCGGCAGCTATCCGGTGATGGGCGAGACGGAAAGCGACGCGGCGCTCGACGCCGCGGTGCGCGCGTACGATTCGGGCCGCGGCGAATGGCCGACGATGAAGGTCGAGCAGCGCATCGCGTGCATGCAGGACTTCATCCGGCGGATGGTCGCGCAGCGCGAGCGGGTCGTGAACCTGATCATGTGGGAGATCGGCAAGAGCCTTGCCGATTCGCAGAAGGAGTTCGATCGCACCGTCACCTACATGACGCAGACGATCGATGCGCTGAAGGAGCTCGACAACGCGAACTCGCGTTTCGTGATCGCCGAAGGCACGATCGGGCAGATTCGCCGCACGCCGCTCGGCGTCGTGCTGTGCATGGGCCCGTACAACTATCCGTTGAATGAGACCTTCGCGACGTTGATCCCCGCGCTGCTGATGGGCAACACCGTCGTGTTCAAGCCGCCTCAGTACGGCACGCTGCTGTTCGAGCCGCTGCTCGACGCGTTCCGCGCCGCGTTTCCGAAAGGCGTGATCAACACCATCTACGCGCCGGGCGCGGTCGTCGTGCCGCACATGCTGGCCTCGGGCAAGATCAACGTGCTTGCGCTGATCGGTTCGAGCAAGGTCGCCGATCACCTGAAGAAGCAGCATCCGAAGTCGCACCGGCTGCGCGCGATTCTGGGCCTCGATGCGAAGAACGCGGCGATCGTGCTGCCCGATGCCGACCTCGACCTCACCGTCAAGGAATGCCTGCTCGGCGCGCTGTCGTTCAACGGGCAGCGCTGCACAGCGCTGAAGATGCTGCTCGTGCATCGGTCGATCGTCGACGAATTCCTGAAGCGTTTCACCGCCGCGCTCGAGCAGTTGAAGATCGGCATGCCGTGGGAGAAAGGCGTCGGCATCACGCCGCTGCCGGGCATGCATCGCACCGCGTACATGACCGACGCGATCGACGACGCGAAGGCGAAGGGCGCGCAGGTCGTCAATGCGTCGGGCGGCGAATTCAGCAAGACGCTGTTCTATCCGGCCGTCGTGTATCCGGTGTCGGAAGGGATGAGGCTGTATCGCGAAGAGCAGTTCGGGCCGATCATTCCGGTCGCGCCGTTCGACGACGTGGAGACCGCGCTCGACTACGTGACGACGTCGGAGCATGGCCAGCAGGTGAGCATCTTCGGTTCAGATCCGGCGCAGATCGGCGCGCTCGTCGACCCGCTCGTGAACCAGGTGTGCCGCGTGAACATCAATTGCCAGTGTCAGCGCGGGCCGGACGTGTTCCCGTTCGCGGGGCGCAAGGACTCCGCGGAAGGCACGCTGTCGGTGACCGATGCGCTGCGTGCGTTCTCGATCCGCTCGATGGTCGCGGCCAAGCAGACCGACGGCAGCAAGCAATTGCTCGACTCGATCGTGTCGGATCACCACTCGAAGTTCATCAACACGGGCTTCATTTTCTGACGTGCGGTTGGAGTGGTGCGGTGGGCGCTCGCGCGTGGGACGTGCGCGGCGCGAGCGCTACCGCGAGATGCCCGTCGGGCGCTGGAGTACGCCTGCCAGGGTTGCCGGTCTACGAAGCCAGCACGACGCCCGTAGTCAGCGCGGCAAGCCCCGCGGGCCAACATTGAATCAACACGCGCCCCGCACGCTCGCGCCGCGCGTACGCCCACAGATAGAACGGCACGAACATTCCCACGATTCCCTTGACAGGGTTGGTGAGAAAAACATGAATCCCGATTCCGATCTGCGAAAGAATGATCGACGCCAAGCCGACAATGATCAGAATCGATCCCAGTGAATGCGTCATCGCACGTCTTCTCCAGTGAAGAACGCCCGCTTGCGCGGGCGTGGTTGCAAGCACTAGCAGCAATACGCGGTCACTTGGCAGTATCAGGCTGATCGGACTTCAGAACCGTCAGCTTCGATTCTTTCACGCCGGTTTGTCCAGTGACGTCGTCGACGAGTTGGAGCTTGTTGCGGGCGTACATGACGCCCATCTTGACCTCCTGCCATACGTAATAAATCTTCCCTGCGACCGTATCCACGTCCAGCGTCGAGTCGTTTTCAGCCATCGACACCAATTGATGGTGACCGGGGTCGACCTCGCTATACAGGTAAGTCCTCGCGCCCGTCGTGCCGAGAATCTTCCCGTCGAGCGTCACCGGCATCTTGACGGCCCCGCCCATGCTCTCGTTTCGATACACGTAAATCGCGGCCTTATCGTGCGGAGCGTTGAAGGTCTTCAGCTCGGCATCGCGCTGCGGATCCCCCATCGGTACCGACGCACAACCGGCCAGAATCGACAGTGAAACGCCGATCGCGAACAATTTCTTCAATTTCATTTTTAATGGTCCTCGTTTTTTAACAGCTAACCCCGAATCATTTTTATGCGCTGGTCGATCCATGCGTATGCCGGCTACCGCTCAGTGCCTGTTGGCGTTTGCGACGCATTATGCACGACATCTTTTTAAAGCCGTCTTTACGTCCACCGCGCCTTATTGAAGGACGCGTTTGCCGTACACCCATTCGATACTGCCGTAAGGCGCAATCCCATCGAGGATACGCAGCCTGCTGCGCGCGGCGTCGGCATCGCCTTTGACGAACTTCGCATAAGCGCCGAGATAGAACTGCTCTTCGGCTTCCGCCTCCTGCCGCTCCTCGCCGGACAACCCGGCATTGACGATCGAAAGCGCCTTCAGCGCGTCCTCGCCCTGCCATATGCGCAACAAGACTCCGTATTGGTTCTTGTCGTTCGCGGCGTAGTAAGTCGCGTCCCGTTCGAGCCGCGGATTCGCCAACGCGGGATCGTGGGCACGAGCCATGATGTAGCGGTAGACCAGCGCACGGTACGCATAGAAGCTCGGCCCTTCCAGCGGAGCCTCGGCATCGGCCAATGTATCGATTGCCGCCTTCCATTGCTGCAACTGAATATGCGCGAAAGTGGCCGTGACGAATCCTTCGGTATAGGTACCCAGTACACCGACGCGTGCAAGTTGTGGGTTGCGCGCCGCGAACTCGCGCGTCTTTTCTATTTCCGGAGCCAGAACCGAGAGCGCCTGCTGCGGATCGTTCAGCGAGAACAATATGCCGGCTTTCGTGGCGATCAAATCCTTGCTTTTGGCGGGATCGGCCAATTGCAACGCCTCGTTGATTCGCGCAAGTGCTGCGTCGGATTCGCCGAGGGAATCGAGCGCGGCGGCCTCGTCCTGCAACGCCAGCGCCTTGTCGAATGCCGAATTTGCAGCCGCCTCGTGTATCCGTGCAGCCGCAAGCGCCTGTTCGTGCTTCGCTCGGAGCGGATTACCGCCCATCGAAGCTCTGAGATCTCGCAGTGAGCAATGAAGCGGACGCCCCACGGAAACCGGATGGTCGCGGACCGTAATATCCGTCATGCTCTGCGAACAGCTCTGCGTGCCATCGAACGCAAAATTGACGTGATACACGTGCCCCTTTTCCGGCACCAAAGCGGTGACGAACGGTCCGCACGAATCCGAACGGCGGTCCATATCGTCGCCGTAGAGACCCTTGACCTGGATTTGTACGCCGGGCTTCACGTTTACTGCGCGCGACGTCTCGGTTCTGAGGACAGCCTTGTTGAGCTTCTCGGTCAAGCTCGCAATCGACGGCAGTAGTGCTCCCCGCCCGCTATCGAAGACGGCTCCGACCGATTGGAATCCGGTGCATGCCTGATCCGACGTGCTTGTCGAAAAGCCCACCGCCATGGGCATGCCGCTCGTCGTAAAGACGATTCTTGCACCATCCTTCGGAGCGTCAACGGCGAGGTTCGTCGGTATAGAAGTATTTCTGCCTTCCTGCACCGCGGTCCTGCGTGATGCTGCGTGCTTGGTCGCACACCCCGTGATCAAGAGAATTGACGCTAATGCCGCGCAAACGGATCGCGTCAAGGTTGTTTTGGTCGTTCGCATGAGTTTGGTTTGGTGATTTATGTCTGAATTTCGATTCACCCAATGTGCGAGTCGAATCGTATCAAAGTTCGCCAATATCCTCATCACGCGATTTGCGACGACAAGCGGCACCTCGGTTGATGTCCGAGTTGCGTTGGCGATTTTCAAACTTGCGTGATGGCGGAGCGCCACCACGCAAGCCAATACCTCGACCGTCAGGTCATCAGAAACGTGTTGTCACTTCGTCAGTCGAACGACGTACAAACCGGAATCCTGCGCATTCGCGCTCAGACTGTAGTTCGGTGCAGTCGCGTACGATGCGCCCTGGGTCAGCTGCTTATAGACTACGGTCGAGCCGGACACGTCGGCGAACTCGACAACCGGCGGATTCGGATTCGGAACGGTATTGGTCGTGAAATTCAGCGTCAGTGTCGACGATGCCATCGCGTGGAGATCGCCCGAAGATTTCACCTCGTAGATGTAGTTTGCGGTTACGCCGGCCGGCGCCGGATCAGGCTTGCCCAGACAGATGGTCAGGTCTCCGGTCTGGCCACTCGCAGGTGTCTTGACCGTCAGCGTCGCAATGCCGTCATCGGTCGTCAGGTTGAGGTTGGCGTTCGCGATGACGCTGTTGTTCGACAAACTGAGTTTCTTGTAGGTCGCCGGGCAGGAAAACGCCGCGGTCGTCGTTGTCGTAGTTTGCGACGTCGAGCCGGCCGAATTTCCCGACGCCGCGCTGCCGCCACCGTCGCCACCGCCACCACATGCAGCAAGCACGACCACGGTGCTCATAAGACCAATCAATGCTGACTTGTTATTCATCGCCTCTCCGCAATTGTTAAACAGTTCTAAATACAACACCTACACTTCACCTGTCCGATTTTCCCTAACTCGCACAGCGTGATTCACGCATAAAAAGCGCGTGGCGATGTTGATGCCACGCAAGGCGCCCAGGCTCAAAATGAGCGCGCAGACGCAATCAATCAGCGGCGAAACGTCAATCAAATACCGTGTGTCGCTCTTGCTTCACGGTAATTCTCGATTCGACGCAAAGTACGTGCATACGCTCGACTGTGACCTGCAAGGGCTGCTCGCTCAAAACTGCGAAGTCAGCTGGAATCCAAACGTGACGCGCGCAGTGGGAAAGCCCGAGGGTTTATAGATCGGCGTACCGGCAAACAGGTCATACGCGTAGGCGCCGAAGCGCGTCCCGATGCTTCCCTTCACGCCGATAACAGCGCCGGCCAACTGCGTGCCGACGAGCGCGATCGGCTGTGGCCCCCATACGCGGCCGTAGTCCAACCCTGCGTAAATCGCTTGACCCGTCTGGCCGATCGGCATCTGCAACTCGTTACGCCAGTAGAAACCGCGCGACGAGGCGAGCATCGTTTCTCCGTCGAAGCCGCGCACCGTGTATCGGCTACCGATCGTCATGTCGTCGAGGTAGTACAGGGTGTTCCCCGTGTACTGGCCGTGGAACGTACCGACATAACGGAACGGCTGTTTGCTAATCACGAACGGCACCGACAGGTTCGCGTCAAGCACTGCCATCTTGAAGCGATACGTTGGGCCAGCTGCGAGCATGTCATCCTGCGCGCCGAAACCGCCGATGCCCTGCCGATAGGCGGTCGAGCCGTCGAACTGCGCGCCATCGAAATAGTGACGATCTGTCACGCCGAGTTCGATGATCGTGTTGTTGCGGCGTTGTTGAGAAATCTCGGTGTCCTCAATGAAACTCTGACCAAAACGACGCGACAACCGGAAGTACCCACCGAACACGTCATTCTGGCTGCGTGCCAGGACTCGGGCCAGTTTGAAATCGACTGTCTTCGAGTTGCCGCTCGCGATGAATGTCTGATTCACGCCCGCGATCTGCTGGTAGTACGTGTTCGTGCTGGCGGACAGCGTAGCCGCCCAGTAGCCCCACGGAATCGTATAGAAACCGTTCCAGCCGTGCGAGCCGAGGCGCTTGTCGCCGAACTCGAGGTCTTGGCTGACGCCGACGTTGAGCATGTCGTTCAGCCCGAGCGGGTTGTCGATGCCGACCGACAGATTGCCTTGCAGCTTGCCGGTGGCGCGGGTGCCCGAGTTGTCGATCGATGCAACGACGGTCCACGGCTTGCTGCGCTTCACGTCGAGCACTACGTCGCTTTCGCCGGGCAAATCGCCCGGAACGATTTGCATCGAGACGTCCTGACTCGACACGCGCTTCATTTGCTCGAGACCTTGCTCGAGATCACGAAGGTTCAGCACTTCGCCGTCGCGCGTTGGGAAGGCGGTTTTCCACGTGCCCCGCAGTTTTTCATCGGCGAAGCGCACGTGACGAATCGTGCCGGGAATCAGCGAGAGTTTGAGCGTGCCGGTCGATAGGTCTTGCTCGGGAACGAGCACGCGCGTCGTGACGTAGCCGCGGGCCAGAATCGCTTGGGACAGGCCCTTGATGAGCCCGTCGATGCCTTGCTTACCAACGCATTGGCCTTCGTAGTGGTTCAACCATTCCCGGGCGAACGCAAAGCGATCCATCGGCAAGGCTGATGCCCCTTGGGCCTTCGCTGCATCAGGCAACGAGGCAGGAACGTCAAGTGTGAAGCGGTCGATGCGGAAACACGGCGTTTCGGTAGGAAGCGCCGGATATGCTTCGACCTTCGGCACCTCCGAACGCACGGAAGGCGCACGCACGGTTGCGTCGCGCTGCTGTGCGTCCCGTTGCTGCTGCGCCTGCCGATCCTGTTCGGCGTTCGCCTTCGCGGCAGCCGCTTGGTCGGCAGGGGACGGTGCCTGCTGTGTATATCCTGTCAATGGCACGAGGGAGGCAATCGACAGTAGGACGGCGGACGAACGAATTCTCATTCGGATGCGTGTGTTGAAGATTGTTTTAAGGCTTGGGGGCAAGGTGGCCGGGAATCCAGACCCATTCCGTACCGCTCCATTTCCAGAAGCCCATCACCCACGTCATGGTCGACCATGAGGGAAGTATTGGAGCCATTTCTGGTTTGGCTGGCGGGCGCGGTGGCGCGTCAGGGGGCACCGTCTCGCATGCCGCAAGCGACACCACCACCGCGAACGACACTACCGACAGTCTTCGCTTCCATATCGCCATCATTTTCCCCGTCACGGGATAAATTTAAGAATTCTCAAATCATGCTTGAACAAGTCGGCCTCATCGGTCGGCACGTCTTGCAAGATATTATCCAATCCATTCGATGAAATCTGGTCGGAAATAGCTTTATGAATTCCCTTTTCAACATGTGGGTGCATACCACCAGAAAGAACAAGGAGAATTACATTCCACATCAAATTCTCGACATCCCGATCAAGCCCATCCTCGAATGCGGCCGATACGTACCCCATAACCTGATCGTGAGTCCATCCTTGCCCGATTGCTAAGTCGCGGCATCCTTCGAAATAAATTTGCAAAGCCCAAGATTTCAGCGTTTCGTATGGAACTCGCTCATCGTGCAACATACTCACTCCTATTTAGACGGCTTCAATACACCATTGCTATCCATGACATTGATTTTTATGTTCTGGTATTTACTTTGAAATTGCCGAATCACATCTGAACAGCTTGTGCACGGTGGACGCTCCGTAAATAAATTGATCACCCCGCTCGCAGACGTATTGTCTCCGAGCTGAGCGGCAACATTGTTCAAAATTTTTGCTTCCGAGTCCACATTCCGCAATAGCTGATATCCATTTGGCAGCGGAACAACAGTGCTAGTAAAAATATCCGGCCCCATTCCAACAAAGCCAAGGGCTTGCTGCTCAGCAGTTGGTTGACTAATTTGGCTCGACGCCGCCATTTCGGACTGAACCCCGGGAATACTAATTTGCGCCACCCCAATATTCCCCATTGTTCGCGGGCCACCCGTTAGTGACGCTCTCAAATCCGCAACCTGCTGCATCAAATCGTTCTTGATGCCGGCTTGAATCGACTCAATCGACTGCGGCACACCTTTCGCCGCTGCTTGTGCCGCCGAATTGTTTGCGGCTACGCTGCCAATTGCTGCACCGAGACCCAAGCCAGCATACGCCAACGCCGCACCGCCCCGACTCATTCCCAAGCTCTGCAATGCCAGTTCGCCATAGGTCAGCGTCGGGTTGCCGTTCACAAGTTGCGTGAAACCAGCCTTCGCGTAATCGAAGCTCACCCCCGCAACTGCCGCGCCAGCAATACACGCTACGAGCGTATAGCAGCCGCCCGTTGCAGCCCCGATCCCCGCTGCGGTACTCCCGACGCCCTGCACTGCGCCGACAAGACGATTGGAAACTTGGTTCCGGTCGTAGGCATCCGACAACAAATCGAGCTTGCCGTACCCGTCGAACGCGCCAGCCTTCTTCAGAACCCCTTGCTCGTAGGTGAACTGCGCGCCGTCATTCTGCATCTTTTGCAGTACGGCCTTGTCCCGATCGCTGTCCGGGATGTTGTCGGCACAATGCACAAGCGAGCACTCCGCAGCCGCAAGGCGATATTGTTCCTCCGGAGTCTGATTCTTTTGAAGCTGCTGAAGCTTCTGCGCCTCGCTCTCGTGCAATCGCCGGTTGTAAAGTTCGTTGTTCGCCGCCGCGCCTGCACCCGCGAGCGTGCCCGACGAACCGCCGGCCAGTGCGCCACCCGCCGCACCGCCGGCCGTCGCGACGACCTCGTTCAGCGCCTTGCGTGCAGGCGTCTGGGCGTCCAGCGGCAACTGGCTAACGGCCTGATCGATGATCGGCCGCGCCAGCGATTGCAGCGCATCGCCCGCCAGCGAACCCGCCACCGCGCCGCCGATGTTACCGCCCGACAACGCCGCGCCGATCGCCGCCACCGCCGCGTGCAGCGCATCGCGGCCCGCGCCGCCTTCGCCGAACAACGCCTTCATCTGCGGGCTACTGTTCTCAAGCTGCGTGGCCACTTCCGCGACAGCGAACGTCGCCGCCTTGCCGAACGCCTGCGCAAAGGCCAGATCGTTCTGTGTCTGCTGCAAATTGAACGTGTTCTTAACGGTCTGGTTCGCATTTGCAGTATCGCGCGACAAGCCTGCAGTGCTGTCCGTGCCATTCTGTTGATCGGACTTGACTGTAATCGTTGCCGGACTCACCGCTGCCTTTGTCACGCCGCTCGCACTGTCACCCGTGTGTGCAAAGCTCGGTCCGCTTGAAGTCGAAAACCCTTCCGTCGAAGCCGAGTACGACATCGAATTCTGGATGTCCTTGAACCCGAGGCTGCCCGTCGTCAACGTATTGCTTGCGGCGGGGGCGCCGCTCGCGATCTCCGCGCCGTTGAGCTGCGTATGGTTCGCAACGCTCACGTCGAACCCGCCCTTGCCGGCCACGATGCCGGTCTGTTGGTTCACCGACGCGTAGTTTGCATCGATGCCGGTATGCCCGATCGACACGTCGGCACCACCGCCATACCCGAACGTAAAGCTGCCGCTCGCACCTGCGCTATGCTGGTTGCTCGCGTAGTTCGACGTATCCTGAACACTGGTCATCGTGAGGTTGCCGCCCACGTCGGCCGTCACCTTGTCGCCCGACACCTGCGCGCCGGTCAGCGTCGTATCGCCTCCCGATTTCATCGTCAGCGTGTCACCCGCTGCGATGGTCGTGTTGGTCTGCGTCACGACACTGCCGTTGCCTTGGCCGTGCGAGTTCGTGCCGTTCGCAAAAATGCTGATCCCGGTCTGCTTGCCGACGCCGATCCCGACGCCCGCGTTCCAGCCCGACGAACTGTTCGAGCTCGTGTCTTGCTCGGTACTTTGCGCGCTTTGCAGCGTGATCGCATTGTTCGCGTCCAGCGCCACGTTCTTACCCAGCACCTTCGCGCCGGTCATCGTGATATCGCCGGTTCCAGCTTGTGCGTGGCCGTTCGCGTCGGGCGTGCCCGTCGCTGTCACGTGCACGTTGCCGTCACCAATCAGCGATGAATTCTTTGCCTCCGTGATGGATGTAGTTTCATTGCTGCTGCTGTGGCTCGATCCGATACTGAGCTGAACCTGAACACCATTCGTGGCTTCGCTGACGTTGCCGTTCGACAGGGCAGTCGCCGCGTTCTTCAATCCATCACGGCTCTGATAAGCCTGCTCGGCTGCCGCCCCCCCTTGCACGGCTGCCAAGCGCGAATCGCCGGACTGTACGCCCTGACGAACCGTGCTCGCCATCGACCGAGCGAGCCCCACCACACCGCCGTTCACGCCGACGCTCAGGCCCGATTGGCTGAAGTGCTGCGATTGCGCGTCGTTGTACGTGTCATAGGCCGAATTCACGACGACGTTCTGGCCGATCACGTCGAGGTTTTGGCCGGCGACCACAGTACTACCGGTAATCGTCGCGTCCTTGCCCGCGTTGATCGACACGCTGCCGGACGATGCGCCGACGACGCTTGCGTTGTTCGTCACCTGCTTGGTCTGGTCGGTGTTGCTCATCGCGCGGCTACCGAACGTCACGGACAGCCCGCCATTGGTCAGCAAGCCACTTTCTTTCTTGTCGTAATACGACGACGATTGCACCGTGTCCTGCGTCGTGGTGATATTTACGTTGCGCGCCGCGTCAAGGCTCACGTTGTCCGTGCCGACAATGTTGCTGCCAGCAACGTTGATGTCCCGGCCACTTCCGATCGTCACCCCGTCTGCTGAGATCGTGCTGCCTTGGCTATAGGTCGCCGTCTGGTCCGTACCGCTTGCAACCTTCACGCCGCTAACCACGTTGCTATGGCTATGCGTCTCGTGCGAGTCGAACGTATGCGTTTCGGTCGCCGCGCCGACATTCACATCCCCCTTTGCCAGTAGGTTCGCATTACCTTTGTCGAGGCTGATCGAACTACCGATCACATTGATATCCTTGCCGGAGGCAACCGTAAGCGTATCGCCACTATGCACAGACGTGCCAAGCAGCGTATCGTCGGCGCTGTGTTGCTGCTCTGCATAGCTGCCGTGGCGATCGCTGCCGGAGCTGTTGCTGTTGACGGTCGATGTCGCGCTCGCCGCGCCGAGCATCACATTGCCCTTGGCTGCAATCGTGCCACCCTGGCCAAGATCGATCTGCGCTCCCTTCGCGGTAAGATCCCCACCGATCCCGATACTCGATTGCCCACCGACCTTCACCGAGCTGCCGGCCACGTTGTTGATGTCGGTGTTCGACACACCGTTCGCGCGCTGCACGATCTTGTGCTCGCCCGTTTGAACCGCACCGAGATCCCAGTTACCCCCGACATTCATACCGAGATTGCCGCCAACCGTCAGGTTGCCCGCGTTCTGCTCGAAGTTGCCGCCCGTCCTGATCGCCGCATTGCCTGTGACGTCGAGCTGCGCAATCGGCCCGAGCGTCGTCGTCACACTCGTCGCGCCATCGCGACTTACCCGGGTGTCGGTCTTCACCGCGCTATTGAGAATGAGGTCACCGCCTGCGTCCAGGTTCAGGCTGCCCGCCCTGACCTTCGCGGAAGTGAGATCGACGTTGCCGTCCGTCTTCAACGACATGAGCCCACCACTCTGCAACGCGCCGAACGCGTTATCGATCTGCTTGCCCTGAATCGACAGCGTGTTGTCCGCCTTCACCGTCCCGCTGTTCGTGAAGTTCTGCGCGTCCTTCAGATCGATGTCCGTCGCGGTAATCAGCGGGCCGTTGACGTTCTGCTGGTTCGCCTGCGCGAGGTACACGACCGGCACGAGCACCGATTGGCCGTCGACCACTCGCGTTTCCATCATGATCACGTTGTTCGTGAGCTGCGATACCTGCTCGGCCGACAGGCTCGCGCCCAGCGAGAGATTAAGCGTCTTCTCCAACGATGCACCCGCCGCCATCAACTGCTGATACATCGTCTGAAGATCCGTGTACGGACCCAATACCGCACGGCCGGTCAGCGAAGTGACCTGATTGCGTACGAGTTGCTGCTCGTAGAATCCATCACCCAGACGCTTCGGAATATGCGTGAGGTCGACGCCGATCTGACTGAAGAAGTAGTCGCTGGAGATGAAGCGCTTCTGGTTCGTGAATGCCGGGTTCGTCTCGATCGCATAGCTCGCGTTCGGCGACGGATTCGGTCTGTACAGACCGCCCTGCGGGATCGTCAGATTGTTCAGGACGTTCTGCGCCGTCGCGCTGGCGATGACCGGCGAGACCGTGATCACCCCACCATGCACGGCCGAAGCGCCCGACTTCGTGCCGCTCGCGCTTCCGCTCAGCCCACCAATCATCAGACCGGGGACGGATTGACCGGGCAGCAGACCGAGCGACGGAATCGACGCGTTTGCGGCCGTGTTATTGATGCTGACACCCGTGCCGGAGATCGTGCCGTTCGAACCCAACGTCGAATCGTAGCTCGGCAGACTGTAGGTCTTGACGTCCGCTGGCGCGACTTGGGTATAGCCGCCCGGACGGCTCGTCACGAACGGGGCGTTGCCGAACGGCAATTGCCAGTTGTATTCGCTGCTGTCGTAGTTGTTGTAGTGGTACTGGCCCGAGTACGTCACCGTCACGGTCGGCGCCTGCTGGCCCGTCGCCGCCCAACCGTTGCCGTCATAGTTTTGCGGCAAGTCGAGGTTGCCAACGGCCGTGATGCTGCTCCAGTAGTTTTGCAGGGTACCGGTCGATGTTGCATTGAGACTGCCGCCCGACACGATTTGCGCAGTCGGGCTCAATGCCGTGACCGTGTTCGCCACAGCCGTTCCAGTATAGGTCGTGTAGAAGTACCCGCTGTTCCACTGGCCGCCGTGAGGCGGCTCAATGTACATGCCGCCCGGCTGTTTGATCAACGCGGCCGTTTCGGCCGGTGTGATGTTGTCGGACCGGAGACCGGCGATCATCTGTCCCCCTCCCGCGCAATTCACCGCGAAGTACGATGCGCAACCTGACAGGCTAATGCCGTATTGCGCGAGGGCCGCCGGATCGACGTTACTCGTGCTTCCCGAGGTGCTCATCACACGACGCGTGCTCGTCACCTTATCGGCGTGCAACTCCATATCGCCGCCGGACTGGATCAACGCCGACGAGTTGTTGACGAGTGCCGCATTCGTGTAATTGCCGCTCGCGTCCTTACCACCCGCGAGTACGACCTTACCCATCCCGAAAATCGCCGTCGTCGGCATCGAATCCGTCGCCGTCGTGTCGTCACGGTTTTCGATATCGTGCGCGAGAATTTCAAGCGTGCCGTTGCTATCCGATGCACCAATCAAGGCCGTCGGCCCGACGTTCGACACCGTGCCCGTTGCGTTGAGCGAGACGCTGCCGCCCACCAGCGACCCGGTATTGGTGAGGTTGCCCGATTGCGTATGCAGCAAACCGCCGGCTGACAGTGCGCCGGAGTTGACGATGTTGCCGGCATTGACGCTCAGATCGTTGACCGACTGCACGTTGCCGCTGTTGTCGAACGTACCGGGCAACGCAAACGCAAGATCATGGCCGACGTTGAACTGATAGTCGGGCGTCACCGAGAAATCGCCCTGCAAATTGACGCTCGCATCGTGGGCCGCGCTATAGGTACCGCCACCTTGCAGCGTCGGCGCTGTCACCGTCAGGTCGTGCGTCGAACTGATCTGCCCGTTCGTGTTCGTGATCGCGCCGCTGGTCGTCACGGCCACATCGCCGCTCGAATTCGCGACGTTACCAATCTGCCCGCCGCTGTTGTCCAAGGTCGTCCCCTGAACATGCAGCGAGGCGCCGCTCAGCTGGCCACCTTGCGTGTTGGAAATCGACGCAGCGTTCACCATCACGTCACCGTTACCGGTGATCGCACCCATCCCCGACACACCACCGGCGTTGCTGTTGGTGATCTGACTGCCGCCCTGCACGGTCATTTGGCCGGCGCCAAGGTCGGCGATCGACCCGTCGGCGTTGTCGATCGACGCGGACTGGATGCGCAGCGTGCTCGTGTCGCCTGCCACGGTCTGGCCGGCCTGAATATGCCCGCCCTGGTTCACCAGCGCGCCGCCGTTCGTCAACGACAAGGACGTTCCTGCGCGCACCAGGCCTTGCGCGTTGTTCACGTCGCCCGCGATCGTCGCGGCGATGTCGCCCTGTGCCGCGAAGATGCCGCTCGTATTGTCCCAGCCGCTCGCGCCGACGACTGCATTGCCCTTGGTGACAACGGTGCCGCCCGCGTTGTTCACTGCACCTGCACCGCTGCCTGGTTCAATCGTCAGCGTACCCGCGCCGGCATGCGTAATCGTTCCGCCAGCGTTGTTCAATTGCGCGGGAGCGAGCGTCAGGTCCGTACTGTTCGTCTGGATCACACCGCCAGCGGAATTGTCGAGCGTGCCGCTCACATTGACGCCCATCGCCGACGACCCATACTGCGTGATCGTGCCGCCGTGGTTCGTCAGATTCGGCGTGCTCAGTGCGAGCTGATTGGCTGTGAGCTGTCCACCGCTATTGTCGAGCGTCGAATCGGCTGTGACCGACAGATTCGGGGCAACGATCGCGCCGCCCTGATTCGTCATCGAACCCGTGTGAATCGTCGCATTCGTGCTCGCGCCGATTTGGCCGCCATCGTTCGTCAACGTGCCGCTCGTCGAGCCGAGCTCCGTGTTGGACAGCAGCTTGCCGTTGGTATTGTTCAGCGTGCCGCCAACCACCGCGATCAGCCCGCTTTGCGCGTTGATGGAACCCGAGGTGTTGTTCAGCGAGCCGCTTTGCGCCGCGATATGTCCATTGCTGGCAATCGCGCCGCCGACGTTCGACACCGAACCCGCACCGTTGCCCAACGTCAGCGTACCCGTGCCGGCGTGGACGATCGTGCCACCATCGTTGACCAGCGCAGCAGGGGCCAGCGTGACGTCTGTGCCGTTCGTCTGCAGCGTGCCGCCACTCGAATTGTCGAGCGTGCCCGATACATTGACGGCCATCGTGCCGGTGCCGATCTGCGTGATCGTGCCGCCGCGATTGACGAGACTGGTACCGGTCAACGCGACCTGTTGGGCTTGCACGGTGCCTGAGCTGTTGTCGAGCGTAGTGCCGTTCAACGCGGCGGTTTGGCCCATGATCGTGCCGCCGCTGTTGGCCAGGTGCGCAGCGGCGTCGACCGCCACGTTCTGCGCGGCCTGCAAGGACCCGCTGCCGTTGTCGATCGACTGGCCGGCCACGTGCAAATTCGTATTGGACGTGATCGTCGCGTGGTTGGCGATCGCCCCGCCTTGCACCGTCACGTCGCCGTTGCCGCCGATCACGCCACCTTGCGCGCCGGCCGCCGTCGTACCTGCCGCATTCGTGAGTTGGCCCGTCGCGGTCAACACCATCCCGTCGCTATTGAGCGACGTAATGCGGCCGGCCGTATTGTCGAGCGTGATTGCATCGACCGTGGCACGACCAGCACTCTGGACCGTACCTTGGTTGTTCGCGACCGTGCTGCCACGCAGCGCCATCGTGCTCTGCGAAACGAATACGCCGGACCGGTTCGCGATGTGGTTGGCGGCCGTCACCGACAGCGGCCCTTGCGACGACACTGCGCCGCTCTGGTTCGACACGTCGTTGCCCGTCAGGCTCGTTGCACCGCCGCTCGTCAGATTGCCTCGATCATTGATGACCGTGCCTGCGGCATTCGCCGTGATGGCCCCTTGGGCGCTGGTCGTCGCGTTCGTGAAGTTGACGTCGCCGACCGTGGCCGTGAGCGACAGATCGCCGTTCGCGGCCGTCGTGCTGCCCGCGAGGTTTACGCCGGAGCCTTTCGCGCTCACGTTGCCGCCCGCAACGTTTTTGCCGGTCGCATTGAGCTGGCCCGTCGTCGCGAGTTGCAGGTCGCCGGTTTGCGTCACGGAACCGTCGCTGTTCACGCCTGCGCCGAGCAACCCGGTCGAATTCAGCGAGCCCGCGGTCACGCCGACGTGATGTTGCGCAGCCAGCGTACCGGTATTGACGACGTCCGCACCGGTATTCACCGACACCGACTGCTGGCCGTAGGTGGTGCCGCTGTTCTCGACTCCGCCTGCAGCAGAAATGGCGGCGTTCCCGGCCGACGAAACCTTGCCCGACTGAATCAGCCGTCCGTCGGTAGTCAACGTCAGCCCCATCGCGTCCGCCGCGATCGTCCCGGCGTTTCGGACTCCGACGCCGCCCTCGGTGCCGACCAACAGGATGCGATTGCTGTACATGCCGCCCAATTGCGCAACGTCGATCGCAACCGCAGGCGCCGCACCATCGCCCTGAATGCGGGTCGCCTCGAGGGTGTCGTGATTGACCCGATTCGCACCGGCGATCACGTTCAGGTTCGTCGCATAGATGGCGGCGTTCGCCTGTACGGCTCTGGAAATGAGGTCGACCTGATCCACGTTGGTGGCATTCAGGCCCGCGCCCTGTACCGCGATGAGGCCGCGCGTCACACTGAAACCCGCCAGTGATCCGTCCGGATTCAGGTTCGGCGTGCCGGTGGTCAGGATTGCACGCGAGGTATTGATGAAGCCGCCACCATCCACGACCAGTCCCGACGGATTGGAAATGATCATCTCCGCACGCTGGCCGGCGATCTCGACGAAACCCCTCAGTTGCGACGGGTTCGGGCTGTTGACCTGATTGATGATGATCCTGGCCGAACCGTTCGGGCCGAGATTCGGGTTGCCGTTGATGTACCCGGCCTGCTGCGTATTCGTCAGCGTAGGCGAGTTGTTGACGATCACGCCGGGTTTGGGCACATCGAACTGCGAATAGGTATTCAACGACACGCCCGCACCGGACGGCTTCGTGATGTTGACCTGTTGGAGACCGTTTTGCGTCTGGATGACCGACGGCGCGTTCGCGCCCGCGCCCACGACCTGCGCATTTGCCCACATCGGCGTGACCCCGGCCGCGACCAGCACCGCGAATGCAGCATGGCGCAAGGCAAAGCTCGCCATGCGATCGCCAACGGCGCGCGACGCTTCACCCTTGGTGACTTTCCCCGTCGCGTGAGCCGTTTCCTCGACTGCAACGAGCATGCCGCGCACGCGGCTGAATACCAGACGATATTGGTTCTTGTTCATGGATACGGCAAACGCTTCTAGACGTGGAGCAAATCGATCGGGAAGCCCCCACGAGTACAGAGACGCTCTCCGATTTCGAAAGCAACGCTGTCTAAGTTTGTCTGCACGTCGCAACGTGTGATCGCGATCGAATGGCGGCCCTTCACGCCGAAATCTATCGAAAGGTGCGCATTCACAGTGTCAGAGATTGCAAGTCACCGACTAATAAATTGCACGCCGCCGCGCGCGTGATCGTCGACAGCGTGGAAGATGGCGTGCGGGACGCACCATATCGACCGCCTTCCGCTCGAAACGCGGATGCGGAATTGACATTCAGAAATATTTTTATAATCGACCAGCGATTGATATAAATCCGTATCGAGTGGCCGGCACTCACCACTGACTCAATCTGAATCGTCACCCGATCCGACTCAACGGAATATTTTCAATGGTCGCTCACTCGTACAACGTTACTCGCGAGTAGTCGCGTGACCATTGAATCGCCACCATCTCAAAATAAGCCAATTGACATTTAAAACAACTAGCAAGTCCGATCGCGAATTGCGATGGCCGCTTCAGCTTGCTCTACGACTCGCGTCTCCAATTCGCAACAGCGCATCGATATGAAGAAACCAGGCACTGCATGGTGATCGCGTGTCGAATTGGGACGCGTGGCTGATATGCGTGTGCGCGCGGGCAAAGGATTTCCGGTTTCCCGGCTGAAGGTATACGGTGTCGAGGCATCGCCAGCCGCTGAACGCGACGCGCTCGCGGCCATCGAGCGGCGGCGCAAGCAGCGCGACAAGGTCGGCACCCGGACAGTTGCTTACGGTCGGACGTCGCTGCGTTGAAGCGGATGCGAGCCGCCCCGCGCAACATCGTTGGGAAGCGCACCGCATCCCGGCACGCTTGGAGTGCGCGATGACGCAGGCCGCGCTGTTTTCTCCCGAGCGGTCGAACGTCGGCCAGCAGCCGGAGGCCCGAGGTTCGCCGCATGTCAGACACGAACTCGCGGGCAACGGCAGGACGTCTCACCGATGAAACGTCCGGTGCGCGCCGCGCGCGATCGCGTGCTTCGACCGACGCCCGTATCGAGCACCCCACGCAACCGCTCCCGTCGCGCGCACCCCAGCCCGGCGCACCTCCCGGGCGCACGCCTCGACACCACCGCATCCGCGCCCGAAAATGCGACTGACGTCACCACGGCGTTACGTTACATCGGTGAAGCATTTCATCGGTCCGGACGAGTTTTCCGTGCCGCACGCCACCATACACGACCGTCCGCCGGACGCCGCGACATCCCGCGCGAGCCAGTCCCGACGCGCCACAGCAGCCATCGCGGCGCGCCGCGCGCGACCGGCCGGGCAAGTGGATCGCGTTGCTGGTACGGAACCTGCATTCGTTGCAACAACTGCCGCGCCGCCGAGCGGCGCATATACGAACCCGGTTCAGGCCAAGCCCGAACGATCCACGCCAGTTGCGAGGCACTTCATGGATACGCTGCCCAACTCGTCCGATACGTCGTTCCAGATCTTTCTCGCGAAGCTGCTCGAACAGCCGCAGCCGGAATGGACCGAAAAGCAGCAGATGGAACTCGAGATGGCCCGCTCGCTGTCGACCGAGATGGTGCGCTACGCCGAGGACATGCGCGGCCGCGCCGACCTCGCGCGCTGCCTCGTGCTGCTGCGCTACGCGAAAGTCCTCGACTTCATGCTGACATCGCTCGCCGCGCACCGCGACATTCACCCGCAAACGCTGCGCACGCTGTTCCGCCTCGCCAACCTCAAAGTCGACGATGCGTATCCGGTGTGAGCGGTGTGAGCGCACCCGAGCGACACACCGTCGGCGCTATTAGCGCGCCGCCCGCCATCCCCTTCCGGTAACGCCGCGCTCAACATCGCGCGGCGATCTGCTACACCGCCAGCGGCTGCACCACCCGCGCGGCCCGCGACCATCGTCGCCAGCGGCCCATTCCACACCCGATCCGGCGCCGCCACCGGTGCGCCAGCGCGCGTGAACGCATCGCATACAGCCGCGCAGATTTGCTTACGTCGCAGGTAATCGACGCGCGTCGCGCGCGTGCCGATCATGGCGTCATCGATCAACGCATCGCATCGACGCCAAGGAGCCCGACATGACCGCCTACGCCATCGCCCACCTGCACGACGTTCAAATCTGCGACGACATCGTCGAATACCTCGAACGCATCGACGGCACGCTTGCGCCGTTCGACGGCCACTTCGCGATCCATGGCGCACGGCCCGACGTGCGCGAAGGCGAGTGGCACGGCGATCTGATCGCGATCGCGTTTCCCGATCTCGCCGCCGCGCGCGCGTGGTACGACTCCGACGCTTACCGGCAGATCCAGCCGCTGCGCACGCGGCACGCGAGCGGCCCGCTGATCCTGATCGACGGCGTGGATGCGTCGCACAAGGCGACGGACATCCTGCGCTGAACCCGCCGCCGCCGCGGCGTCTAGTTCGCGCCGCGCTCCAGCGGCTCGCCGACGACGAAGCCGCCGCCCTGGTAACGCTGCGCCGGATCGTCGTATTCGGCGCTCGGCGCGGTCACCGGAAACAGCCCGGCGAACTGCGCGGAGCTGTCCTGCGGCCGGAACCCGAGGAAGCCGGCCTTCGTGTTGTCCCACCACTTCACCGGGTTGTCCGACACGCCGTACACGATCGCATGCCCGACGCGGTTCGTCAGCAGCGCGCATCGCACCAGCTCGATGAAGTCGCGATAGCTGAGGAAGGTCACCAGCATGCGCGGGTTCTTCGGAACCTCGAACGACGAGCCGATCCGCAGGCACACGGTCTCGATCCCGAAGCGGTCGAAGTAGTACCGCGACAGCGCTTCGCCGAAGCACTTCGTCACGCCATAGAGGCTGTCCGGACGCAGCGGCGCGTCGACGTCGAGCACTTCCGTGACCGGATGAAAACCGATCGCATGGTTCGAGCTCGCGAACACGACGCGCTTCACGCCGTGCTTGCGCGCGGCTTCGTACAGGTTGTACGTGCCGGTGATGTTCGCATCGACGAGATCGTCGAACGGCGCATCGACCGAAATTCCGCCGAGATGGACGATCGCGTCGACGCCGTCGACGAGGTCCATCACCGCCGGCCGATCGGACAGGTCGACGACCCGGGTTTCCTCGTGCTGCGCCGCGTCGCCGAGCGCGGCGACGTCGCTCACGCGCACGATGTCGGCCCAGTTCGCGAGCGCGCCGCGCAGCTGGCGACCGAGATTGCCGGCCGCGCCGGTCAGCAGCAGGCGCGCAAACGGCTTGCGGGCGCCGGTGGAAGTGGCGTTCATCGAGTCTCCTTGGATCTGTGCTGAAGGTATGCGGATGCGCCCGACCTCCAATCGCTTGCAACGATTTGGCCGGAAAACGTTTTCCAACTATACGCGGCGGCGAAGGCGAACGTCAACGGTCGGCCACCCTCTCGGCCATCCGCACTTTCCCGATGTCGGCCGATGGCCGGCCGCCTCGGTTTTCTGCCACAATCGCGGACAACGGAACGTAAACGTTACCCTTGCGATGAAAAAAGTTTCCCCGACGATCCGCGACGTGGCGGCCCAGGCCGGCGTGTCGGTTGCGACGGTCTCCAAGTTCGTGAACGGCACGCAGCGCTTCTCGCCGACCGTCGAGGCGCGGCTCAAGGAGGCGATCGAGCGCCTCGGCTATCGTTCGAATCCGCTCGCGCGCTCGATGATCACCGGGCGCACGCGCACGATCGGCCTCGTGATCCTCGACATCAGCAACCCGTATTTCACGAGCGTCGTCAAAGGCGCGAACCGCGTCGCGCTCCAGCACGACTACACGCTGCTGCTCGTCGATACCGAAGAAAGCCAGGCGCGCGAACGCTCGCTGGTCGAGGCGCTCGCGCAGCGCGTGGATGGCTTGATCGTCAGCACGCGGATGCCCGACGACGAAGCGGGCTGGATGCTCGATCTGCACAAGCCGCTCGTGCTGCTGCGACGCAGCCCCGGCCTGCCGATCCCGAGCGTCGGCATCGACAACCGGCTCGCCACCTACATGCTCGCGCGCCATCTGCTCAACCTGGGCCACACGCGCATCGCGTATCTCGGCTTCGGCACCGCGCGCGTGAACGACGAACGGATCCAGGGGGCGCGCGACTGTCTCGCGGAAGCGGGGCTCACGCTCGACGTGCACGACGCGCATGCGCCAACCGCCGAAGCCGGCGAGCGCGCCTGCTCGCGCGTGATGCTCGGGCCGCAGCGCCCGCAGGCGGTGATCTGCTACAACGACCTGATCGCGCTCGGCTTCATGAAGGAAGCCGCGTCGCTCGGCTTCCGGTTGCCGCAGGACGTTTCCGTCGCCGGCATCGACAATGTGCCGTACGGTCAATACGCGGCGCCCGCGCTGACCACCATCGACATCCAGAGCGAAAACATGGGCGAGCTCGCGATGCAGAAGCTGATCGACGCGCTCGCCGGACGCACCGACGCGAGCTATTCGACGTTCGAGCCGCGGTTGATCATGCGGGCATCGACGGCGGCGGTGGGGTGAGTGGCGGGCGGGCTGTGCGGCGGTTGCGGTAGCCTGCGGTTGCAGTTGCTGTCGTAGTCGACATCGCCATCGCAGTCGCAGTCGCAATCGCAATCGCAATCGCAGCCGCCATCCCAAACTCAACCGCCGCAGCCCCGCATCGCTTCGCATGCGCGCCCCGCCCACCCCAAACGAAAACGCGCCGCGTCCAGCGCGGCGCGTTCGCGTGTCGCGGCGCTTACGCGCCGAGTCGGGCCGGCTTCATCTTCGGCGTGAGCGCGTGCATGATCGCGAGCGCGAGCAGGTACGCCAGCGCGCCGATCGCGAACAGCACCCAGTAGTGGCCCGTGCGCTGCAGCACCTGCCCGATCACTTCCGAGAACAGCACGCCGCCGATCGAACCGGCCATCCCGCCGATGCCCACCACCGACGCGACCGCGCGGCGCGGAAACAGATCGGATGCCGTCGTGAACAGGTTCGCCGACCAGCCCTGATGCGCGGCCGCGGCAAGCCCGACGATCGTCACCGCGATCCACAGGCTCTGCACCTGCGACACGAACGCGATCGGCAGCACGCAGCACGCGCAGACGAGCATCGCCGTCTTGCGCGCGCCGTTCACGCTCCAGCCCGCGCGCAGCAGCGCCGACGACAGCCAGCCGCCGCCCACGCTGCCCACCGTGGTCAGCGCATAGATGCACACGAGCGGCAGGCCGATGTGCTGCATGTCCATCCCGCGCGACTCGTTGAGCCACTTCGGCAGCCAGAACAGATAGAACCACCACACCGGGTCGGTCAGGAACTTGCCGATCAGGAATGCCCAGGTTTCGCGCTTGCGGATCAGCTCGCCCCAGCGCGGCGCGCCGGCATCCGCGTTGGCCGCGTCGAGCGCTTCCGCTTCGTCGCGCGGCTCGTCGTATTCGGCGGCGAGCGCGCGCGTGTCGGCCGTGCGGTACAGCACCAGCCACACCGCGAGCCACACGATGCCGATCGCGCCGATGATCACGAATGCCGCGCGCCATCCGTAGGCCAGCGCGATCGCCGGGATGATCGCCGGCGCGAACACCGCGCCGATGTTCGCGCCCGAGTTGAAGATGCCGGTCGCGAGCGCGCGTTCGCGGCGCGGAAACCATTCGGCCGTCGTCTTGATCGCGGCCGGGAAGTTGCCGCCCTCGCCGATCCCCAGCAACGCGCGCACCGCGGCGAAGCCCATCACGGAGCCGACCGCCGCATGCAGCATCGCCGCAATGCTCCACATCAGCATCGCGGCCGCGTACGAGATGCGCGTGCCGAGCCAGTCGACGATGCGCCCGAAGCCCAGCAGGCCGATCGCATAGAACGCGGTGAACGCCATCACGATGCGGCCGTACTGCACCTGGGTCCAGCCGATGTCGTGCTGCAGCATCGGCGCGAGCAGGCCGAGGATCTGCCGGTCCATGTAGTTGATGACCGTCGCGAAGAACAGCAGCGCACAGACGGTCCAGCGGTAGCGGCTGGCGACGGCGCGCACCGCGCCGACAACGGCAGATTGCATGAGTGTCTCCGATGCGCGGCCGCGCCCGTCGCGCCGACTGTCGATACGTAGTCCGTAACCGGCGACGGGCGCCGCGGCGAACCGCAACTGCGCAGGCCTCGCGCAGCCGCTATTTCACCGATGGGTGGAAAACGTTTTTCCAAGCATAGGCCGCCGGTCGGGGCGATGTCAGTCCGGGATTTCGATGAGTCATCTCAAATTCGATCGCGCAAAAAGAGATGACCGTTTCGCAAAGTGCACATCAATCGTTTTCCGCGATGCGTGTGCGGTGAAACGGGGTCGTGACGGAGCCCGTGCGCGCGGATGCGCAAGTCAGCGTTCGGCCGGAAACTGCGCTGCGGATCGTTTAAAGTCATCGGATGTATGCCGATCCCGCTCCGCTGTCTGCTACGACACGATGCCTTCGCGCAATCGCTGCCTCAACGGCGGGTTCGGATGTGCGTATCGTCGCCCTAGGTGGAGCGCCGCATGGTCCGCTGCGTAAACGCGCCGAATGCGTTCGCTGCCGGCGCTGCGGCGCGCAATAGCGTGCATATGCCGCGCTACGCGAGCCAACGCCCTCAAGGAGAAACTTCGCGATGACTCCCGCGCTTCTGATCCCGAGCCCGCTCGGCGACATCGCCGTCCGTATCGAGCACGATGCGCTGACCGGCCTGTTCTTCGTCGGCCAGAAATACTATCCGTCGCTCGCGATCGCCGCGGATGAGCACGCGCACGTCGGCGCTTCATCGCTCGCGCGGCACATCGCCGACGAGGTCGCCGAATACTTCAGCGGCACGCGCCACACCTTCTCCGTACCGCTTCAGCTGAACGGCACCGCGTTCCAGCGTGGCGTCTGGCAGCAACTGCTCGCGATCCCGTTCGGCGAACTCGTGTCGTACGGCGACGTCACCGAGCGCCTGGGGTTGCCGATGAGTGCGGCGCGCGCCGTCGGCGGCGCGATCGGCCGCAATCCGGTCGCGATCATGGTGCCGTGCCATCGCGTGATCGGCGCGTCCGGCAGCCTCACCGGCTATGCAGGCGGGATCGAACGCAAGCGCGCGTTGTTGTCGCTCGAAGGCGCGCGCTTCGTGCGCGGTGACCGACACGCGGCGCAGCAGGCGTTCGCGTTCTGAAGGCGTCGGATCGCGTGCGACGCGCCGCCGTGGGTCAATCGTCGCGACGCTTGCGCATTGCGTGCGCGACGCGCGCGTTCGCGTCGAATTTCGCGCGATGCGTCGAGAAGAACGTCCGCACGTTGCGCACGTTCGATGCGCCAGTGAAGAGGCGCCGCGCGAACGCGTCGTATTCGGCGACGTCGGCCAGATCGGCCACCACGATGAAATCCGGCCCCGGCGACACGCGGTAGCACTGCGTGACCGACGGCTCCGCGCACACGTAGGCCTCGAATGCGTCGTAGTCTTCGGCCGTCTGCCGGTCGAGGCTGATCTCGATCAGCGCGGTGACGGCCGTGCCGATCGCGACCGGATCGAGCACCGCGATCTGCCGGCGGATCACGCCGGCCTCCGTCAGCCGCCGCACACGGCGCATGCAGGTCGGCGGCGACGACAGCGCGCGCTCGGCCAGTTGCAGGTTCGACACCGACGCGTCGTCCTGCAGGATCGCGAGAATGCGCAGGTCGAGATCGTCGAGCGTGATGCCGGCCATCGGCAGCTCCTTGCGAGATGGATGTGGAATTTAATTTCATCATCCTACCGCATTGCCGCATCGTTTCAGGATTACGCCAATTTTGAAATTTAATTCCATTTTGCTGCCTCTACTATCGCGGTCACGGACTCAGACAACGTATTCAGGGAGCGCGATATGTGTGGAATTGTCGGGGCGGTGGCTCAGCGGGACATCGTGCCCAATCTCGTCGACGGGCTGAAGCGGCTCGAATACCGCGGCTACGATTCGTGCGGGGTCGTGGCCTATCGCGACCGTGCGCTCGCTCGCGCGCGTAGCGTCGATCGCGTCGCGAACCTGCAGCGCGAGATCGCGGCGCAGGGGCTGTCGGGCTATACCGGCATCGCGCACACGCGCTGGGCCACGCACGGCGCGCCCGTCACGCTCAACGCGCATCCGCATTTTTCGCCGCGCGACGACAACGCGCGCATCGCGCTGTCGCACAACGGGATCATCGAGAACTGCGATCAATTGCGTGCGGAGCTGCAGGCGCACGGCTACGTGTTTGCCAGCCAGACGGATAGCGAGGCGATCGCGCATCTGATCGATCATCTGTACGACGGCGACTTGTTCGACGCGGTGCGCGGCGCCGTCGCGCGCTTGCGCGGCAGCTACGCGATCGCGGTGATGTGCCGCGACGAGCCGCATCGCATCGTCGGTGCGCGCGACGGGATGCCGCTCGTCGTGGGCGTCGGCGACGGCGAGAACTTTCTCGCGTCGGATGCGATCGCGCTGTCGGGCGTGACCGACCGCATCGCGTACCTCGAGAACGGCGACGTCGCGGACATTCAACTGCATCGCTACTGGATCGTCGATGCGGCCGGCCAGCGTGTCGAGCGCGCGGTACAGCGGGTCGCCGCGCACAGCGGCGCGGCCGATCTCGGCGCGTACCGCTACTACATGCAGAAAGAGATCTTCGAGCAGCCGCAGGCGGTGGCCGATACGCTGCTCGATGTCGCGTCGATCATGCCGGAGCTGTTCGGCGATGGCGCGTGGCGCGTGTTCAACGACGTCGACTCGGTGTTGCTGCTCGCGTGTGGCGGCAGCTATCACGCGGCGCTGACGGCGAAGTACTGGATCGAGAGCATCGCGAAGCTGCCGACGAACGTCGAGATCGCCAGCGAGTTCCGCTATCGCGACGGCGTGGCGAACCCGCGCACGCTGGTCGTCGCGGTGTCGCAGAGCGGCGAGACGGCCGACGTGCTCGGCGCCGTGCAGGTCGCGAAGCAGCGCGGGATGATGCATACGCTGGCGATCTGCAACGTCGCGTCGAGCGCGCTGATGCGCGAGTGTGCGCTGCAGTTCGTCACGCGCGCGGGGATCGAGATTGGCGTCGCGTCGACGAAGGCGTTCACGACGCAGCTCGTCGCGTTGTTCCTGCTGACGCTGTCGCTCGCGCAGGTTCGCGGCCGGCTGAGCGACGACGACGAGAAGGCGCATCTGCGCGCGCTGCGGCATCTGCCCGATGCGATGGCGAAAGTGCTCGCGCTGGAGCCGCAGATCATGGGCTGGTCGGAGCTGCTCGCGCGACGCGACAACATGCTGTTCCTCGGCCGCGGGATGCATTACCCGATCGCATTGGAAGGCGCACTGAAGATGAAGGAGATTTCGTATATCCATGCCGAGGCGTATCCGGCGGGCGAACTGAAGCATGGGCCGCTGGCGCTGGTCAGCAACGAGATGCCGGTGATCGCGGTCGCGCCGAACGACATGCTGTTGGAGAAGCTCAAGTCGAACATGCACGAGGTGAGCGCGCGCAACGGCAGGCTGTTCGTGTTCGCGGACGTGGATTGCGGGTTGACGTCGGGCGAAGGGATCGACGTGATTCGGCTCAACGAGTACTACGGGCCGCTTTCGCCGATCCTGCATACCGTGCCGATGCAGCTGCTGGCTTATCACGCGGCGCTGGCGCGGGGGACGGATATTGATAAGCCGAGGAATCTGGCGAAGTCGGTGACGGTGGAGTGAGGTTGGGGGCGGGGTTTGGGCGGTCACAATCGGTGAACGTGCGCTCCCGTGTCGCGTTCCTCCTGCCTGTCGCGGCGGACATCCATCCGAAGTCGACACGCAAGGCCGGGCTGCCCCCCCATTGACGCAAATCAAGCCCGTCATACGCGAGCCGCTTAGCATCGTTTCAGCAGACACAACCGGCCGTAAGGGGGCAGGACATGCAACGCTTTTCGACTTTTCGTGCCGCGTGTCTTGCGGTGTTGATGACGGCCTGCATCGTGATGCTGTCCGGATGCGGCTACAACGCCATACAGGCCCAAGACGAGCAGGTGAAGGCCAACTGGTCCGAAGTGCTCAATCAGTACCAGCGACGTGCCGATCTGGTGCCGAATCTCGTGAACACCGTGAAGGGATATGCGAACCAGGAAAAAGACGTTCTAACGCGGGTGACCGAAGCCAGGGCGCAAGTGGGCGCCATGCGCGCCACGCCGGAACTGCTGGCGGACCCCGCCGCGTTCGCAAAGTTCGAGGCGGCCCAGGGACAACTGACGTCGTCTCTTTCCCGGCTGCTCGTGGTTTCCGAAAACTACCCGCAGCTGAAGTCCGACGCGAATTTTCGTGACCTCCAGGCCCAGCTCGAGGGTACCGAAAACAGAATCGCCGTAGCCCGGAACCGCTACATCCGCTCGGTTCAGGACTACAACATCACGGTTCGCTCGTTCCCGAACAATCTGACCGCGATGGCGTTCGGCTACAAGGAAAAGCCGAACTTTGCCGTCACGAACGAAGCGGAAATCGCCAAGCCGCCGCGGGTGGACTTTGGTGCCGCGCCGGGGCCGGCGAGCGGAGCCGCAAATTGAAGATGGTTCGCGCGGCGCTGGTCGCCTTGGCCGTGCTGTTTTGGTGGAGCAACGCCGTCGGTCAGACGGCGCAGCCTGTACCGGCGCTCTCCGCGCGCGTGACCGACGCGACGGGCACGCTGTCCGATGAACAGCGCAGCACGCTGGAGCAATCGCTGAAGGATTACGAAGCACGCAAGGGAAGCCAGATTGCGGTGCTCATCGTACCGACGACGCAACCCGAGACCATCGAGCAGTACTCGATCCGCGTCGTCGAACAATGGAAGCTCGGGCGGACGCGCGTGGACGACGGCGTTCTGCTCATCATCGCCAAAAACGACCGGACGCTGCGTATCGAAGTCGGCTATGGCCTGGAGGGTGTGCTCACGGACGCCACGAGCAACCGCATCATCGAGGACATCATCGTCCCACGATTCCGGCAGGGCGATTTCTACGGCGGCGTATCGGCCGGCGTGGACGGCATCATGCGCGTGGTGGATGGGGAACCACTTCCGGCTCCCCGCCAATCTCCGGGGCCAGGCGCCGGCAGTCTATTGCCGGTGTTGTTCGTGCTGACGATTGTGGCGGGCGGTGTGCTGAGAACCCTCTTCGGCAGACTGGCCGGAGCCGTCATCACCGGAGGCGCAGTTGGATTCGTCGCGTGGCTATTGTCGGGCGCGGTTCTCGTCGCCATCGTCGCCGGCGCCATTTCCCTTGTATTCACGTTGATTGGCGCCGGGATGGGGATGCGCGTCGGCGGCCCCTACATCGGCGGACATTCAGGGGGGCAAGGTTCTGGAAGAGACATCTTTCGCGGCGGCGGCGGTGGCTTTGGCGGCGGTGGCGCGTCGGGGAGATGGTAATCATGGATTTCCGACGCGTTATCCGGCACCTGCTCATGACGAAATGGCGGGTCAACGCCGCCTTCCCGAAACCGACGCTGGCGAAGATCGAGGCAGCGGTAAAGGCGAGCCACGTCGCGCACGCGGGCCAGCTGCGCTTCGCGGTAGAGGGCGCATTGCATAGCGCCGCGTTGCTTCGAGGACAGACCGCGCGCGAGCGCGCGATTGACGTGTTCTCGGAGCTTCGGGTCTGGGACACCGAGCACAACAACGGCGTGCTCATCTACTTGCTGCTGGCCGACCGGGACGTCGAGATTGTCGCGGACCGAGGCATCCATTCGCGCGTCACAAGTGAAGAATGGGAAGTGGTCTGCCGCACCATGGAAACCGCATTCAAGGCTGGCAGCTTCGAGTCTGGCTCGATACACGGGATTGAGCTCGTCACCGAACTGCTCAAGAAACATTACCCGTCTCGCCGTCCTCCTCAGGACGAGTTATCCAGTAAGCCCGTCGTGATGTGACCTGCCGCCAATTCGATAACGCGGCGCGACCTGTGACCGGCTAAGGAAGCGCATGCCGCTCCCGCCGGCGACGACATGTCGGTTCGCGGATGCCGCTACGCGTCGTCACGATGACGACATCGCAACGCGCGTCACGTCATGCTAGACTTTTGCCCCATGTCGTACTGGCGCAAACTCTTCCTCGTTCTGTTCCTCGCACTGAGCCTTCCGGTTCAGTCGTTCGCTGCGATTGCAATGCAGTGCGCGGCGGCACATGCGGACGAAGACGTCGAGTTCGCCACTGGCGCCGGACACCCGCTTGCCGAGCAGCACCACGAAGCGGCCGACGTACACGCGGCAGCTGACCACGGCACGCACCAGCACAGTCTGGGAGATACCCACCACGCGCACTCGTGCTCGACCTGCGTGTCGTGTTGCGTCGGCGCTGGATTGCCAACCGCGCCGTCGGTCGCGCGGTCGTTCGATTCCGCACTCACCGCTGTCTTCCCTTCCTCTTCTACCGCAGCCGCGTCATTTCTGACCGCTGGCATCGAGCGGCCTCCCCGAATCCTTCTCGTCTGAGCTTCGCGTCGCAGCGTGTGTGCTGCGGCGTTCATCTCGCTTTGGCGGCGCGTTCCGGCCGCCCGGCTGACATTCGACGAGAAAAACCATGCGAATCCTATCTGCAGCGCTGGTCGGCGCGGCGGCAGCATTGCCGACGCTCGTCCTCGCTACGACGTCCGTTCCCGACCCGTCAGACGCGGCAGCGTCGGTCCCGGCCGTTGCCGCCCCGTCGGCATTTAACGATTACCAGCCGTACGAAGACGGTGAGGCGCCCACCTGGCAACAGGTAAATCGGGCCGTCACGCCGGCACGCCCCAGCTCGAAGCGCGAGGCAACCTCCAGCAGCCCCTCGAACACGAGTCATCACTCGACACACGAGAGGGACGGCCAATGATCGAGCGACGCATTTCCATTCGGTTGATTGCCGGTGCCGTCGCGCTGGTCGTGCTCGCCGGCTGTACGACGTTTTCCAGGGATGGCGGTTTCAATACCGTCTCGACCACCGCATCGGAGCGGCTCGGGAAAGAGGCGCTGTTCGTCCGTACCGAGCAGGACCGTGACGCGGTCGCGCAACGCACGCGCGAACTGCTCGGAAAACCGCTTGCCATGGATGACGCCGTCCAGGTCGCCTTGCTCAATAACGCGGGACTGCAGGCGTCCTACGCCGAGCTGGGAATCTCGGAAGCGGACCTTGTCCAGGCGGGTCGCCTCCCCAATCCGGGCTTCAGTTTCAGCCGCACGCACTGGAGCGACAACTTCGGCATCACGCGCACGTTTTCCGCGAACGTGCTGGCCATCCTGACTCTGCCGCTGGCCACGCGCATCGAAAGCCGCCGCTTCGAGCAGACCAAACTCGAGACGGCCGATGCGATGCTCAAAGTGGCCGCTGACGCCCGCCGCGCATACGTGAGCGCCGTGGCAGCGGAGCAGTCCGCGAAGTATGCGGAACAGGTCAAGGACTCCGCCGGTGCCGGAGCAGAACTGGCGCACCGGATGCAGCAGGCCGGCAACGCCAGCCGGCTCGACTACGCGCGCGAGCAGGCGTTTTACGCCGACGCGGCGACTCAGGTTGCGAAGGCGCGGCAACAGGCCTTTGCAGCGCGAGAAAAGCTGACTCGCGTGATGGGCGTTTGGGGCGCGGCGACGCAATACAGCTTGCCGGAGCGGCTGCCGGACTTGCCCAAGGAGCGGCCGGAACTGAAGGACCTTGAGGTCTTCGCGATGCAGAACCGGCTCGACATCCAGGCCGCCAGGTTGCGCACGCAAGGTGTCGCGACGTCCCTCGGCCTGAGCAAGGCGACGCGTTTCGTCAATGCGCTGGAGGTCGGTTACCTCAACAACTTCGAGACGGACAAAGGGCACGAGCGCGGCTACGAAATCAGCGTCGAGATTCCGATTTTCGACTGGGGCAGTGCCAAGGTTGCGCGGGCGGAAGCGCTGTACATGCAATCGGCGAGCAAGCTGGCACAGACGGCCGTCGACGCACGCTCCGAGGTCCGCGAATCGTACGTCGCCTACGTAACGAACTACGACATCGCCAGGCATTACCGCGACGAGGTGGTGCCGCTGCGCAAGACCATCTCCGACGAGATGCTGCTGCGCTACAACGGCATGCTCGCCAGCGCGTTCGACCTGCTTGCCGATTCGCGAGAACAGGTCAATGCGGTCAATGGCTATATCGACGCGCTGAAGGACTACTGGCTCGCGGAGACCGACCTGCAACTTGCACTGGGTGGACGCCTCCCTCCGCCCGACCGTCCAGTAGACGCTTTTGCCCGTTCAACCCAGCAATCAGCGACGGCCGCAGCCACGCTCGCGGCGCCGCACACGCAGTCCGAAGGTAATTGAGATGGTGTCACGACGAACATTCCTGAGCGGCTCGGGTGCCGCATTGCTGGGTGCCGCGATGGTCAGCAAGGCTGGCGCGGCGTCGCTGCCCGAAGCGCCGACGATGGCGCATCCCGCAACGCAGCCGCCGCTTCAGCCGCCCAACGGGCGGCCCTACACGCCAGTGACGACGCTGAACGGCTGGTCATTGCCGTGGCGCATGAAAAACGGCTGGAAAGAATTCCACCTCACTGCGGAGCCGGTCGTTCGCGAAATGGCGCCCGGCATGAAGGCCAATCTCTGGGGCTACAACGGCCAGTCGCCCGGCCCGACGATCGAGGCGGTCGAGGGCGACAAGGTGCGCATCTTCGTGACCAACAAGCTGCCGGAGCACACCACGGTCCACTGGCACGGGATGCTGCTGCCCTGCGGAATGGACGGCGTCGGAGGGCTCACGCAGCCTCAGATTCCGCCCGGCAAGACCTATGTGTACGAATTCCAGCTCGAGCGGCACGGCACGTTCATGTACCACCCACATGCCGACGAGATGGTGCAGATGGCGATGGGGATGATGGGCACGTTCATCGTGCATCCGAAGGACCGGGCGGTGATGCCGGTAGACCGCGACTTCGTGTTCCTGATGTCCGCATATGACATCGACCCTGGCAGTTACACGCCGCGCGTCAACACGATGACCGAATTCAACATGTGGACGTGGAATTCGCGCGTATTCCCGGGGATCGACTCGCTGCCTGTGCGCGCGGGCGATCGCGTCCGCATCCGGTTCGGCAATCTGACGATGACGAACCATCCGATTCACCTGCATGGCTACAGCTTCGAAGTCGTCGGCACCGATGGGGGATGGATACCGCCGTCGGCGCGCTGGCCTGAAGTGACGGCCGACGTCGCCGTGGGACAGATGCGCGCCATCGAATTCACGGCAAACCGGCCGGGCGACTGGGCGTTCCATTGCCACAAGTCGCACCACACGATGAATGCGATGGGACACCAGGTGCCCAATCTCATCGGTGTTCCGCAGAAAGACCTCGCGAAGCGCATCAACAAGCTGGTGCCGGATTACATGGCGATGGGAAGCACGGGCGGTGCGATGGGCGCAATGGAGATGCCGCTGCCCGACAACACGCTGCCGATGATGACCGGCACCGGACCGTTCGGCCCGCTGGAAATGGGCGGCATGTTCACGGTCGTCAAAGTGCGACAGGGCCTCGGCCGAAACGACTACCGCGACCCGGGCTGGTTCAAGCACCCGAAGGGAACCGTGGCCTACGAATACACCGGCGAGTTGCCGGACAGCTGAACAACACAACAAGGCCGGGCATGACCCAGCCGTCGATTTCCTCACCTCAACTCTGGAGAACACACGATGAAAACTGCATTCGTTTCGATTGCGATGGGCTGTGCGCTGACCTTCGCTGCTGCAACGTACGCGGCCAGCGACATGGGCAACATGAGCATGGGCAGTGGAACCATGCAATCCGCCGACATGAAGGACAGCATGTCGCACGGCGAAATCAGGAAGGTCGACCTGGCCGCCGGCAAGCTCACCATCAAGCACGGTCCGCTCGAGAACCTCGGCATGGAAGCGATGACGATGGTCTTCAAGGTCAAGGACCCAGCCATGCTGTCTCAAGTGAAGGTCGGCGACAAGATCGACTTCGTCGCCGAAGAAGTGAATGGCGCACTGACCGTGGTGAAGCTGCAGAAGCAATAAGGACATCCAGCGGGGCGCCTGTATCGCGCCCCGCCCTCACCATTCGAGACGAGCAAGAACATGAAGACTCTCACATTCAGGCAGTTTGCCGGCCTTGCTGCGGCTGGCGCTATCGCAGTCGTGCCTGTCGCAGCATTGGCGCACGGAAAGCTGGAAAGTGCCGTTCCGGCGTCGGGCGCTGTCGTCGACGCCGCACCGGAAGCGTTGCGGCTTACTTTCAACGAGGACCTGGAGCCGACCTTCAGCACGATAAAGGTCACTGACGCGAGCGGCACCTCCATCGGAAAGGAAAGAGCGAAGGTCGATGCTGCCAATCCACGCGTCATGACCGTTGCCGTGCCGAAGCTCGCGTCGGGTGTCTACGCCGTGCAATGGGCGGTGATGACCTCCGACTCGCACAGGACCAAGGGCACATACGCGTTCAAGGTGAAGTGATGAACGACGGGTTCCTCGGCATCCTGCGGCTGGTATCGGTGGCCATCCAGAACGTCGGCTTCGCCGTCATCGTCGGTGCCCTGCTCAGCAGCCAATGGCTTGCGCGCGGTGAGTCGACCTGGCAACAGCGCGTCGGCCGGCGTCTGGTCGTCACGCTTCGAGCGGCGTCCATCGTCTCGCTGCTGGCAAGCGCGCTGTCGTTCTGGGCGCATTGCGCGCTGATGAGCGAGTCGTCGTTAGTCGAGGCGGGCCCGGCCGTGTGGTCGATGCTTGCGGCAACCGGGTTCGGACATGCATGGCTGGTTGGCGCGTTTTTCACGCTTTGCATAGCCGTACTGGCATTCCTGCGGTCGGGAAACGAAACCCGCTTGCCGTTCGCCATATGGGGTGCGTTAGCGGGCGTCGCGCTGGCGCGCAGTAACGCCGGACATCCCGTCGACGCAGGGCTGTTCAGTCTGCCCGTATGGGTGGACTGGCTGCATCTGCTTGCCATCAGCGCGTGGGTCGGACTGGTGCTGGTTACGACTTACGTGGTTATGCCGCGCCTGCTCGATGCCCCGGGAAACGAACGGCAGACCAGCGCATCGTTCGTGCAGTCGCTCTCCGACGCATCGACTTACGCGCTGATCGTCCTGTTCAGCACTGGCGCCTACAACGGCTGGCGAGGCGTCAACGTTCCCGCCAATCTGTTGCACTCGATTTACGGGCAAGTTCTCGTGCTCAAGCTGGCGCTCGTACTGCTTGGCGCCGCACTCGGCGGACACAATCGCTTCTTCGAGATGCCCACGCTTCTGTCGACATTGAAAAAGCCGTCGGAAGCGATTCCTGGGAGGCCGCTCCGTCGATTCGGCAGGGTGCTCCATGTGGAATCTCTCGTACTGGTCGGCGTGCTGATGGTAGCGGCCGTGCTTGGTTCGAGCCCGTTGCCAGGAACGACTTGAGCGACACAGCATCATCGTCCGTTCACGCCGGTGGTTCGCCCGTGTAGATACGTCGTGCTCGAGTGACGACCTTGACCGCCGGAAATCTGTTTCTCTATCTGGTCAGGTTCCTTGACCTTCCCATAGTGGGAAGGTCAAGAATGTGCATCATTGGGGCTCGAAATGGGCCACCAAAGGAGGCGGTCATGAATATCGGTGAGGTGGCGAAGTCTTCCGGCGTTTCAGCCAAGATGATTCGTCACTATGAAGAGGCCGGGCTCATCCGGCCCGCGACGAGAACGGCATCGAACTATCGGGTCTACACGGCCAAGGATGTCGAGGTCCTCCGCTTCGTGCGACGGGCGCGACATCTCGGCTTCTCGACTACGCAGATTTCGGCGTTGCTGGCGCTCTGGGAAGACCGCGAACGTCCCAGCAGCGAGGTCAAGCAGCTCGTGACGCAGCACATCGACGACCTGAACGAGCGTATCCGCGAACTCGTCGAAATGCGCGACACACTCCAGTATCTGGCCCAGCACTGCAAGGGCGACTCGCGCCCGGATTGCCCGATATTGGCGGAGTTGGCCAGGCAAACGCATTGCGACTGACTCAGGACAGAGGCCGGGGCTCGCACCCGGGTTCGAATAACACCGAATCAGTGCCGATAGCGAAGGAGCGTCAAGATGAACAGTCAACGTGAAGACGATGGGGCACCTCAGCAGCCGGTTTCAGCGCACTCGTCAGACGGACATCATGCCCATGGCACGCGTGGGCACCAGCATGCCGTCGAACACGAAGATGACGCGCATGCGCATCTCCACGGGGGAGACCGCGACCACGGTGGTACGGGGGCGCAACTCCACGACCCCGTATGCGGGATGCCGGTCAGGCAGACATCACGCTTTCGCAGTGAATACGACGGGAAGCCATACTTCTTTTGCAGCGAGGCCTGCCTGACGAAATTCCAAGCGGCTCCGTCGAAATACGTCGCGCCATCGAGTGCTGCGGCATCGCCTGCTATGCCGGAGGGCACCATCTACACGTGCCCGATGCATCCGGAAGTCCGTCAGGACCATCCGGGGCAGTGCCCGAAGTGCGGCATGACGCTCGAGCCAATCCTGCCGAATCTGGACGAAGGTGAAAATCCCGAACTGGTCGATTTCCGGCATCGATTCTGGTGGACGCTGCCACTGACGGCCATCGTTTTCATGCTGGCGATGTTCGGCCACCAGGTCGAACTGATGCCGTCGTCGACCGAGAACTGGGTCGAATTCGTTCTCTCCTCGCCAGTCGTCCTGTGGGCCGGCTTCCCGTTTTTTGTTCGGTGTGTGCGTTCGTTCATCAATCGGAGCCCGAACATGTGGACGCTCATCGGGCTCGGGACTGGAGCCGCTTACGTTTACAGCGTCATTGCGACGGTCCTTCCCGACCTGTTTCCAGCGACGTACAGCGCGCACGGCCGTGTCAGTGTGTATTTCGAAGCCGCTGCGGTGATCATCTCTCTGACGCTTCTGGGGCAATTGCTGGAGCTGAAAGCGCGTTCGCAGACGTCTGCGGCCATCAAGGCGCTGCTGGGCCTCGCCCCGAAGACGGCTCGCCGCATCAATCCGGATGGCGCCGAAGAAGACATCCCGCTGGGCCACGTGCAGGTGGGCGATCTGCTCCGTGTTCGCCCCGGCGAGAAAGTCCCCGTGGATGGCGTCGTAACCGACGGCACGAGCTCGTTGGACGAGTCGATGATTACCGGCGAGCCCATTCCCGTCACGAAGCGCGTCGGAGACCATGTCATTGGTGCAACGATGAATGCGGCCGGCAGTCTGGTCATCCGGTCGGAGAAGGTCGGCTCCCAGACGGTGTTGTCGCAAATCGTGCAGATGGTCGCGCAGGCGCAGCGTTCGCGCGCGCCCATGCAGCGAATGGCGGACAAGGTTGCAGGCGTGTTCGTCATCGGCGTCGTGAGCGCCGCCGTTTTGACGTTCTTCGTGTGGGGCCTCGTCGGACCCGAGCCCAGCTGGGTATTCGGCCTCATCAATGCGGTCGCGGTGCTCATCATTGCGTGCCCTTGCGCGCTCGGACTTGCAACGCCGATGTCCATCATGGTCGCAAGCGGCAAGGGGGCATCGAGCGGGGTGCTCTTCCGCGACGCGGCCGCCATCGAGAACCTGCGCCAGGTCGACGTTCTCATCGTGGACAAGACGGGAACCCTGACCGAGGGCCGTCCCGCGTTCGAGCGCACCGCAGCGGCAAATGGATTCACCGACGAGGAGGTGCTGCGGCTGGCCGCCAGTCTGGACCAGGGTAGCGAGCATCCGCTGGCTGCTGCCATCGTGAAAGCTGCACGCGAGCAAGGTCTTGCGCTGGACCGGGCGGAGGCCTTCGAATCTGCGACAGGCATCGGTGTGCGCGGGCTGGTTGCGGGGCGGCGACTGGCGCTCGGCAATACCGCGTTGATGCAGGCCGGCCAGGTGTCCGTCGAGCCGCTGGCGCAGGAAGCAGACCGTATGCGCGCACAAGGCGCCAGCGTCATGTACTTGTCGGTCGATGGGCGCTTGGCCGGACTGTTGGCGGTCGCCGATCCAATCAAGACAACCACACCGGAAGCGCTCGCGACATTGAGGGAAAAGCGCATCCGCGTCGTGATGGCGACAGGCGATGGCGTGGTGACGGCCAGGGCTGTTGCTGAAAAACTCGGTGTCGATGAGTTTCATGGTGAGGTCAAGCCGGCCGACAAACTCGAACTGGTGACGAGGCTTCAACGTGCTGGACATGTTGTGGCAATGGCCGGAGACGGCATCAACGATGCACCGGCGCTCGCGAAGGCGGATGTCGGCGTGGCCATGGGAACCGGCACCGATGTCGCCATGAGCAGTGCGCAAGTCACGCTCGTCAAGGGAGACTTGCGTGGTATCGCGCGCGCTCGGGAACTGTCCGAGGCAACCGTCCGGAACATGAAGCAGAACCTCGGCTTCGCATTTGTCTACAACGCACTCGGCGTCCCGCTGGCAGCAGGCGCGCTGTATCCATTCACCGGCTTGCTGCTCTCGCCGATGATTGCAGCGCTGGCGATGAGCCTGAGTTCGGCATCCGTTATTTCAAACGCGCTACGTTTGCGCAATGCGAAGATTTAGTGTGCTCACGCGTTCGCCGGGATTGTGAAGCGTGTCAACCGTGACCGGAGCCGAATTCACCCGTTCTTGGCACCCGGAATCGATAGCACGTCTACTCGCGGCGAGTGGCGCGCTGCATCTTGCGCGCTCAAATCTTCAACGTCGTCGACAGGTATTTGAACACCGTCGAAACGCGCCGCAGATGCCGCGACTCCCGGTGAGTCAGCACCCATAGCTCGGTCTGGCAGTCGTGCAGGACATCGGTCAATTGCACGAGGTCGGAGCGGCCGCGGGTCAGGAACGTCGGCAGGATGCCGACGCCCATGCCGAGGGCGACCAGCTCCATCACGGTCAGGATGCTGTTGACCTTGTAGTGCGGCACCACTTTCCTGAAATGACGCTTGCGCCAGATGACCGACGGATGGCCCGGCAGCGCGTCGTCCGGCGCGATCCAGCGTACCTTGCCCGCCGTGACGTCGTCATAACTACGCGCGGCCTCGTAGTGCTTTGAGGCAAAAAGCGCCACGTCGATCGGACCGACATGCTTGCCGACGAGATATTCCGGTGGCTCCTTCGTCGCACGCACGGCGATATCGGCATCGCGGCGCCCGAGGTCGGCGATCTCGTTGCCCGTGTGCAATTCGTACGCAAGCCGCGGATGTATGGCCTCCAACTGCTTCAGTGCCGGCCCGACCAACCCGTGCAGGATCGTGTCGGTGGTCGTGATGCGCACCGTGCCGCCCACCTGCTCGGGCGCTTGTTGGGCGATCGAGCGGGCCGATTCGACCTGCACTTCCACTTGCTCGGCGTGTTCCGCGAGCGCCAGCCCGATTTCCTTCACGCGATAGCCGGAACGGGTCCGTTCGAACAACTGCTGCTGCAGGCCGCGCTCGATTCGCCGCAGATTGCGAAACACCGTCGATGCATCCACTTGCAGTCGCTCGCCCGCCTGAACGAGCGTGCCCGTGCGGAAAAGTGCCAGGATCGTTTCGAGATCTGCCGCGCTGAGCTTGTATGGCATCCAGTTGTCTCCCGTGCATTGCATTTTTGCATTCACTCTTTGTAATTATGCTTATTATTCAAGCATATCCGCAATGCTAAATTCGGTCCCGCTTTGCCAACTCTCGCAATGGGTACCGATATGAATCAATCGATTTCAACAAATGCCAATGCCGCCGCCTATGGCGCGTTGCTGCTCCGAGTGGCATTGGGCGTCATGTGGATCGCCCATTCACTGCTGAAATTGCTGGTCTTTACCCTGCCGGGCACCGCGCAGTATTTCCAGAGCGTCGGCTACCCCGGCTTCCTGGCCTATCCGGTCTTCACTGCCGAGTTCGCCGGCGGGATCGCGCTCGTGCTGGGCGTCTATGCGCGCCAGGTTGCATTGCTGCTGGTGCCGATCATGGTGTGCGCGACGCGGGTGCATTTGTCCAATGGCTGGGGGCATACGAGCCAGGGCGGCGGCTGGGAATACCCGGTGTTCCTCATCGTCGCGTCCGTCGCGCTGTGGCTGCTCGGCGATGGCGCGCTCGCGGTACGCCGCAGCGAGCGCTTCGCGCTTGGCGCGGCCTGACGGAGCGAGGCGTCGACATGAGCACGCTCCAATACCACCTCGTCAGCCACGTGCTTTGCCCGTACGTCCAGCGCGCCGTCATCGTGCTGACCGAAAAAGGTGTGCCGTTCGAACGCACGGATGTCGACCTGAGCAACAAGCCAGACTGGTTTCTCAGGATTTCTCCGCTCGGCAAGACGCCGGTGCTGGTCGTCGATGGCGCGCCCATCTTCGAATCGGCGGTGATCTGCGACTATCTCGACGAGACGCTCGCGCCGCCGCTGCATCCCGATGCGCCGCTCGAGCGGGCGCGACACCGTGCCTGGGTCGAGTTCGCATCGGTACTGCTCAGCGCCATAGCGGGCTTCTACACGGCTCCGGACGAAGCGACGCTCGCCGGGAAAACCCGCGACATCCGCGCGCGATTCCAGCAGCTCGAAGACACGCTCGGCGCTGGCCCGTATTTCAGCGGCACGCATTTCAGCATCGTGGACGCGGCATTCGGGCCGGTGTTCCGCTACTTCGACGTGTTCGAACAGATCGACGACTTCGGGTTCTTCGCGGCCCTGCCCAAGGTCACCGCCTGGCGGCAACGGCTTGCCGAACGGCCGTCCGTGCGTGCAGCGGTCCGGGCTGATTATCCGCAACTGCTGATGGAATTCCTGCTCAAGCGCGGCTCGATGCTGTCGACGCGTATTCGCGAGCACGTATTGCGCGTTCAGGATTGAATTGAGATCAGTTATATGTGCGCCGGCGAGGAACTGAAGCCGGCACAAGAATGTGCAGCCGTAACTTGAAAGACATCTGTTTATCGTCGCCAGCCGGCTGCTGAACGTTCTTGCGTCCGGTCACGGGTACGTGCACGACAGCAGGCGCGATGGTTTTACTTCTGCGCGATCGCTTGGCACGAAATCGTGAGATCGCGCGTGCACGGTTGCACCGCACGTTGCTTCGTTACCCGACGCCGGAAGTGAAAACCAACGTCGCGGCTGGAAATCACGGACGAAATGGAGCGCCAGGACACCAACCCTGCGTTCAGTGCTGCAAGCACATTGCGTTCACGTCACTCGCGTCGAACTTTCGAAAGCTGGTGCAAGACCAGGGGCGCTGACGAAAGGACAACGCATTCGCCGTGTGCAGGAATCTCACGCGAGCTTCCAAGCCTCCCAGCCTGGCCAGCCACAACCCATCTCCTCCCGCAAACGGGCCGGTCCCACGACCCCCTTACCCCCATTTAAAACCGTTCGGTTTAAAATCCCCGCATATCCCACCTCGAGAGAGATGACCACCCCATGGGCAGACCGAAAAAATTCAGCCGCGAAGGCGTGTTGGAAAAGGCGCTCCCGGTCTTCTGGAAATACGGCTTCGCCGGCACATCGCTTCAGCAGCTGGAACAGGCGACCGGCGTCAACAAGTCCGGGCTCTATTCCGAGTTCGAGGACAAGGAAGACCTGTTTCTGCACAGCCTGCTCTATTACTACGAGCATCGTGGCGCGCTGCGGATCCTCACCGCGGAACCGAAGGGCTACGCCAACATCGAGCGCTTTCTGCGCCTCGGCGACCCGCAAGACAGCGGCTGCGTCGGCTGTTTCTCGGTCAATTCGATCCGCGAATTCCCGTCGCTGTCCGAGCGCGTGCGCGACGTGCTCGCCGCGTACCACCACCGGCTGATGCCGCAGATCATCGAAAACATCGACGCCGAGCCTCACACACTCCCCGCCGCAACCATCGCCACGATCGTCTCGGTGTTCTTCGCCGGCTATTGCATCGAACGCAATCTGCCCGAGCTGGCGGAAAGCGACGCCGTCGGCGCGTTCATGCAGGCGCTCCGCCTCCTCTGAAGTGCCGCGACGCGCGCAGCACGGACCGATAGCCCGCCCTTTCTGAACCGATTGGTTTTTTTAATTTGCCCGCCGCCCGCCGTTTACCCATACTGAACCAGTCAGTTCAATAAGCATCGATCCAAGCGGAGAGCAGCCATGGCCCTGAAGATCCGCCCCATCAATTTCGGCAACATGTCCGGCGGCGTGTCGTTCCGGGACTCCGGTTCACCGGCCACGCGCCGTGTGCCCGTGCTTCTGACCCACGGTCGCACGCACCGTTGACCGGCTGCCCCGCGCATCCATCCAGTTTCCCGGCCCGCATGCTCCCAGGCCACCGGCCTTGAAAAGGACCCACACATGACTACGCCCCTCCCCGCGCGCACGGCACGCGCGCTTCGCATCCTCAGCCTCGCATACTTCGTCCAGGCGACCGGTGCGCTCTCCGTCGTCGGCAGCCTCGATTCGATCTCGCGTCAGTGGGGGCTCGCGGATTCGCAAAGCGTCTACCTCGTCACCGTGTTCGGCGTCACCTTCGCGTTCGCCGCGCCGCTGCTGCAGGTCGGCTTCGGCCATCTGCCGCGTCGTCGCCAGGTGCTGCTCGGCCTGACACTGTTCAGTGCGGCGGCGCTGCTGCTCGCGGCCGCGCCGAATTACCCGGTGCTGCTGCTGTCGCGCGTGCTGATGGGCCTCGGTGCAGGCTTCATCGGCCCCGTGCTCGGCGCATTGGGCTCGAGCCTCGTCGAACGCGAGCAACAGGGCAGCGCGATCGCCGTCGTGCTGCTCGGCCTGAGCGTCGCCGGCCTGGTGGGCATGCCGCTGTCCGCATGGATCGCGCACGCATGGGGCGCTCGCGTGCTCTTTCTCGTCATCGGGCTCGCCGGCGCAGTAACCGCCGCGCTGATCCTCCGCCTGATCCCGGACACGAGCCAAGGCGAGAACATCGATTTCGCGACGGTTTCGGCGCTCCTGACGCGCACCGATACGCTCAGCGCGTTTCTGGTCGTCTTCTTCATCGCGGCCGGCGTCTACTCGACCTACGCCTTCATCGCGCCCATCATTCGCGACGCGTTCCATGCAGGCGCCAATACGGTATCGACCGCGCTCGTCGTATTGGGCGCCGCGGGCATCGCCGGCAACCTGTTCGTGACGCGCGCCGCGCGTCGCTATAGCGCCGAAGCGATGCTGTTCGCCGGCCTCGCATTGCTCGCGCTCGACCTCGTGTTTCTCCGCTTCACGCCGCCGAGCCTGCGCCTGCTGTTCGTCGCGCTGGTCGTGTGGGCGTTCGCAACCGACCTGCTGTGGCCGTCGCAGCAGCGCCGCATCGTCGAACTCGTGCCGCAATGGCGCGGCATCGCACTGGCCTTGACGGCATCCTTCGTGTTTTGCGGAATCGGCGTCGGCTCCGCCGTTGCGGGCTGGGTCTATCCCGCGTTCGGCCTGACAGGCTCGATCGGCAGTTCGCTCGCGTTCCTCGCGCTGGCGACCGGCAGCCTGCTCGTGTCGCGCGCGTCGGTCAATGCGAAGCGCAGCGCCGACGTGTCGCCCGCGCCCCCATCGCTTCAATCATGAAGAAGCCGTCGAAGCCACGCAGACCTCCGCGTCGCGCGGCGCGCCGCGACGATGCGTGCAGGCATCGCGGCCGTCGCTGGCCCGGTTCATCGCACAGCCGGGCCAGCGTTTCGCAGCGGTCGGCAACTGCTTTTTCCTTCCATTGCAGAAACTCTTACTCGCCATCTGCGGCTACTCGACCGCCGGGCGACCGACGACAATCCGGATGACCGTTGCGACCGCGTAAGCGCGTTCGCTTCTTCCTCTCGAGGCATGGCGATCATGTTGAATGCGTTGTCGACCCTTCTCGTCGGCGAGCTGCTCCTGCCGGGCCTCCTGATCTGGAAAGGCGGACCATCGCCGGAGTTCGAAGGATTCGAGCAAAAGCCTGCTGTCGTGGCTCGCCATGTTGTTCGTGCCCGCGGCTACCGGGCGATGACGGCTTTCGATCAGTTGGCGACAGACTGGCTCATGCAGCGGCTCAGCAACGCTCGCGACAAAACGGAATCCAGACATGACCTCTGACCTCGCGCCCGCATAGGCGGTGTTGCAGCAGCAACCTCTCTAGGGGCTGCTCGCGACATTGATCGCATATCTGCTCAGGCTGTCCGTGAATCAGGCGCGCGCCGCGGTCCCGCTTCCATCGCCACAATGAATAACGGCGGCCGGAAATCCGGCCGCCGTCCGTTTCAGAACCGATCTCGACGAGCTCAAATCAGCTTCTCGAGCAACACGACTTGGAGCGTCGCCTTACCGTCGAGCGCACGCGCCAGCGTCTGGAATGCCGGCGCTTCGCCATGCACGTGCAGCGCATGCTCGTCCCGCCAACGCTCGATCATCGTGAAGCGATGAGACGCGTCGCGGTGTCGATGCAGCTCGTACTGCTCGCACCCGTCTTCGTTTCGAACGGCCGGTACTGCCGCCAACAGCGCATCTTCCACCGCCGCGACGTGTCGCGGATCTGCGGTAATCGTGGCAACCACATACTGCTTCGACATCGATGGCCTCCATTCGCCACTGGATCGTTTCGTGCGCGAGCGCGCGCGTTGCATCGCTTCAGAACGCAGCGACGGCGAGCATTCCGCACGACACGCAGCTGCGTCGCGATATCGGAGCGCACCAGCTCGCGAGCACGGCGTCATGCCGTGCAAATCGAGCCGGATACGCACGCACTCAGTCGACCGCCGGAAAATCCAGCGTCGTGTCGTTCACACGGTTCACCAGATTCGTGAACGTGATCGATGTGACGACCAGGATCGTCTCGATCACCTGGCGCTCCGTGAACCCTGCTTCCAGCACTGCGTCGAGCACGGCAGCGGGCACCGTATCGCGGCTCGTCACGATCGAGCGCACGAACGCGAGCAACGCATCGCGGCGCGCATCGCCGGTCGCGTGGCCGGCGCGGATCTGCTTCATCGCGTCCGGCGCGAGGCCGGCCATCTTGCCGATCATCGTATGGGCGGCCAGGCAGTAATCGCAGCCGGACAGCGCGCTGACTGCGAGGCGCACCGCCTCGACATCGGCCTGCTCCAGCGAACTTGCGGCGATCGCGGCGTCGACGTTCAGCATCGCCGCGAGACCGGCCGGACTGTGCGTGCCGATGGTCGCGTAGGCGTTCGGGACCTTGCCGATCGCGGCCTTGATCTGGTTGAACACGACTGCGGTTTCGCCGGTTGCTTCCGACGGCTTCAAAGTAGTCAAGCGGGTCATATATATATCTCACTAGGCTGGATAATCGGGAGCCGCCCGATGAAGGTCGGCGCAATAGCGCGGAGCGCGGGCCAATGCCCGCATTCCGAGCCTTTACTGCGGATCAAACGTGACAAGGATCGAATACGCGCCATCGCGCAATACCGATTTTTCCTTGCACTCTTGTCGTCGAAGCTGATATCGACTTCGTCGTCACGTGCACATGGCAGACATCGCTTTGAATCGATCTCGCGCACCAACATGTGAATCGACACCCACGTGTGCGAGCGAAATCACCGGCCCGGTTCGCCCGGCACCAGGTTGTTCACGACGGACGTCACGCCCGCGACGCGCGACGCGCTGTCGCCGGCGAGCTGCACCTGTTCGCTGTCGGGCACGTATCCGGTCAGCGTCACGACGCCATGGCGGACCAGCACCCGCGCATTCACCGCGTTCAGCCCTTTCGTTTTCGACAACGCCCAAACGATTTTCCGCGACAGCGCCCGATCGGCAGCGCGTTCGGTCTTTCGTTCGGCCTTCTTCACTTCTTTCTGACTGACGACCGCATCAGAAGACGGAGCGGCATCCTGTTCCGCTGCATGGGCGGACACGCCGAAAGCCAAATACGTTACGTACAGTACCGACGCGACAATCTTCTTCATCACAGGCTCCTCAAAAGACGTTGGTGGAAATTCGACAAGGGCTGAAACCCGAACGAATGGTAGACAAGCGCCTACCCGCGCTCAATGGTGTATGTCCGAAAACAGCATTCACGCATCGATGATGGTCTGCCGCGCCCGCCCAAACGGCCGCTCTATACCTGCGTATAGGTGCGTTGAATGGTTGGAGCCGGTGCGAATACACCATGACGACGCCACGCGGCTCATCGGAAAGGCGTCGCTACACGCGATTGCGCCCGCCGAGCTGGCCGAACTGCGTGCGCCGATCCAGTATTCATGCTGGATGAATTGAGTTTATGGGCGGGGCTCGTTGATCGACCCGCCATACGACTCATACACTGCATCGCACTACCTCGACACGAACGAGGAAGCGCATGCAGCACCGAGCCACCGGCATCACGCAAGCGGCTCATGCGCTTCCCCGGCCCGTGTCGAGCACTTCGACACCCTCACCGGAGCAACAGCATGACGCAAGCACATCAAGGCACCGCACTCATCACCGGCGCATCGTCGGGCATCGGCGCGATCTATGCGCAACGGCTCGCACGCCGCGGCTTCGATCTCGTCCTCGTCGCCCGCAATCGCGACCGGCTCAACGACTTCGCCAAGCGCATCACCGACGACACGCAGCGCAACGTCGAAGTGATCGCCGCCGACCTCGGCGATCCTCGCGCGCTCGCCGAGATCGAAGCGAAGCTGCGCACCGACGCGAGCATCACGATGCTGGTGAACAACGCCGGTGTCGGCACGCACAAGCCGCTGCTCGAAAGCGACGTCGACGCCATGACGCGCATGATCGACCTAAACGTCACCGCGCTGACGCGTCTGACCTATGCCGCCGCACCGGGCTTCGTCGCGCGCGGTCACGGCGCGATCATCAACATCTCGTCGATCGTCGCGATCGGCCCCGAGCTGCTGAACGGCGTGTACGGCGGCAGCAAGGCGTTCACGCTCGCCTTCACGCAGTCGCTGCATCACGAGCTCGCCGACAAAGGCGTGCAGGTGCAGGCCGTTCTGCCCGGCGCGACGGCCACCGAGTTCTGGGACAACGGCGGCCTGCCGCTCGACAACCTACCGAAGGAGATCGTGATGTCGGCGTCCGACCTCGTCGACGCCGCGCTGACCGGCTTCGACCGTCACGAGCTGGTCACGATTCCGTCGCTGCACGCAGCGGAAGAATGGGATGCCTACGACGCCGCCCGTCGCGTCATGACACCCCATCTGTCGAACAGCACCGTCGCCGCACGTTACGCCGTCACGCACTGACCTCGGTCATCCAACTTCGCAACCGCTCAAGTCAATCATTCAAAGGAACCACGATCATGAAACTCACCGGTAACACCATCTTCATCACCGGCGGTACCTCGGGCATCGGCCGCGCACTCGCTGAAAACCTTCATCGGCGCGGCAACAAGGTGATCGTCGCCGGGCGTCGCCGCGCCCTGCTCGACGAGATCGCCGCCGCGAATCCGGGCATCGACACGGTGGAGCTGGACGTCGGCGACGCGCAGCAGATCGAGCGCGTCGCACGCCAGCTGATCGCCGACTATCCAACCTTGAACGTCCTCGTCAACAACGCGGGCATCATGCCGTTCGACGATGCCGCCGGTGCGCTCGACGATGCCCAGGCCGTGCGGCTCGTGAACACCAACCTGCTCGGCCCGGTGCGCCTGAGCGCCGCGCTCGTCGAGCATCTGAAGGCGCAACCGGAGTCGTACATCATCAACAACAGCTCCGTTCTCGCCTACGTGCCGCTTGCGTCCACCGCGCTCTACTCGGCCACCAAGGCGGCGATTCACTCGTACACGCTGTCGCAGCGCTTCGCATTGCGCGACACGAGCGTGCGGGTGCTCGAAATCGCGCCGCCGTGGGTCGATACGGACCTCGTCCACAAGAGCGGCGATCCGCGCGCGATGCCGCTCGACGCGTTCATCGCGGAGACGATCCAGCGTCTCGAAACCGCGACGACCGAAGTCGTGGTCGAGATCGCACAGCCGCTGCGCAACAACGTCGGCCCGAACGAGCATGCATTCGTCGAGCAGTTCAATCAGGCGCTCGCGGAAAACCCCATTCCGGTCGCGTGAGTCCTCGCGGATTCGATCTTTTGGACAACCTGAGGAGTCGCGTCATGGAAAGCCCCAAACAATACGAGTATCTGTTCCTCGGCGGCGGCAAGGGCGGCAAGTCGCTGGCGATGGATCTCGCGCGTAGCGGCAAGCGCGTGGCCATCATCGAGCGCGGGATGATCGGCGGTTCGTGCATCAACGTCGCCTGCATTCCGAGCAAGACGCTGATCCAGAATGCCCGCAACATGCATGCGTGGCGCTCGGCCGACGCGACGGCGCATCCGGTGGCCGACATGGCGCGGGTCCACGCGAACGTCCGCGCCGTGGTCGACGGGATGGTCGACGTCAACCGCCGCGCGTTCGAGCAGTCCGGCCTCGATCTGGTGATCGGCTCCGGCCGCTTCGTCGCGCCGCGGCGCATCGCCGTGCGCGCCGCCGACGGCAGCGAGCAGCTGTTCGAAGGCGAGAACGTCTACATCAACACCGGCACCGTGGCGACGATCCCCGACGTGCCGGGGCTGCGCGACGCCGCTCCGCTGACCCACGTCGAGGCGCTCGGCCTCGACGTGCTGCCGGCACGGCTGATCGTCATCGGCGGCGGCTACATCGGCCTCGAGATGGCGCAGGCGTTCCGGCGTCTCGGCAGCGAAGTCGTCGTGATTCACGACGCGCCGCGCGTCGCGGTTCGCGAGGACGAGGACGTCAGCATCGAGATCCAGAACGCGTTCGAAGCCGACGGGATCGCGTTGCGGCTGTCTGCACGCATTGCCAGCGTGGAGGGCCGATCGGGCACCGGTGTCACGGTCGCGCTCGCCGACGGCACGACCGTCGAAGGCAGCCATCTGCTGGTGGCGACGGGCCGGCGCCCGGTCACCGACGACCTCGGCCTCGATCTGGCCGGCGTCGAGCGCGACGCGCGCGGCTTCATCGAGGTCGACGACACGCTGGCGACCACCGCGCAACGCACCTGGGCGATCGGCGAAGTGGCCGGCACGCCGATGTTCACGCATGCGTCGTTCGACGACTATCGCGTGCTGAAAGCCGGCATCGACGGACGCGGCGGCACCACGGCGTCGCGGGTGATTCCGTACGCGTTGTTCACCGATCCGGAGCTGGCGCGCATCGGTCTGAACGAAACGGACGCCAAAGCGCGCAACACGCCGGTCATCGTCGCGAAACTGCCGATGGCAGCCGTGCCGCGCGCGCGCACCAACGGCACCACGCGCGGCTTCATGAAGGCGCTCGTCGCACCCGACAGCGGCCAGATCCTCGGCTTCACGATGGTCGGCTCGGGCGCGGGCGAAGTGATGTCGGCCGTGCAGATGGCGATGATCGGCAAGCTGCCTTATACGTCCGTGCGCGACGCGATCCTCGCTCACCCGCTTCTCGCCGAAGGGCTGAACCTGCTGTTCGCGACGATCAAGTAAGCCGACGGCCGGGTTTTCCCGGCCCATCGTGCCGGCCACGCCGGCCGCCGATGCCGTCGCGACGCGTCCTGCGTCGCGACGGCATCGGCGCGTCCGCGCGCCTTCCACGGCCCGGATCGAAGCAACTGCACTTAGCGCGCTCGCGCCGATACGATCCGGTAGAATCCGCGGGCGAGTTCGAATGGCGCGCCGTCGCTCCCATCGATTGGGACGTCGTCGGCGCGTGCGCCATTTCGAACTCCGAGAAAAACATGCCTTCGCCGACACCGATGCTCCGCTGCGGGCGCGTTGCCGGATCGCGGGCGAGGTCGCCGTTCTTCCACTCGCATCCAGTACCCGGCTGTGCTTCGTTGCCCACGCGAACGACGCGCACGCGCGGCTGTGCGTCGTGGCGCGGACACCTGAATTGCTGTTGGCATTCGACATCGACGACCGGAGGCATTGCCATGGACAGATTGACGCAGCCGTTCTCGCAGAGCAACGGGGGAACCTCTTGGATCTGAACGCGACGCGCTCGTCCGATCATCCGGTCGACGGCGGCGACTCGAACGACGCGGCGCGGGAAACGCGCATTTCGCGGCATCTTGCGCTGCGCATCCTGCCGATCTTCATGTTCGCGTACGTGGCCGCCTACGTCGACCGCATCAACGTCAGCTTCGCGAAACTGCAGATGGTGGTCGATCTGGGTTTCAGCGACGCGGTGTTCGGCTTCGGCGCAGGTACGTTCGCGCTGGGCTACGTCGTGTTCGAGGTGCCGAGCAACATGATCCTGCAGCGGGTCGGCGCGAAGCGCTGGCTCACGCGCATCATCCTGTCGTGGGCGATCGTTTCGGCGTTGACCACGTTCATCGCGACGCCCAAGCAGTTCTACGTGATGCGCTATCTGCTCGGCGTCGCGGAGGCCGGGCTCGTACCGGGCATCGTCTACTACATCTCGCAGTCGTTCCCGCGATACCACCGTGCGCGGGTGCTGTCGACGTTCTACGCGGCGCTTCCGCTGTCCGGGCTGATCGGCTCGCCGTTGAGCGGCTTCATCATGGAATACTTCGACGGCATCGCCGGGCTGTCCGGATGGAAATGGATGCTGGTCGTCGAGGCGCTGCCGGCGTTCGTCGCGGCGCTGCTCTGCTGGAAGTATCTCGAGGACGACGTCACCCAGAGCCGCCACGAGAGCGAGGCCGACCGCGCGTACCTCAGCCGCACGCTCGCCCAGGATCGGGCGCTGGCCGCATCGGCGTCCAACGACCAGATGTTCGCCAGCTGGATTTTCTGGACCTTCGGCGTGATCTACTTCCTCGACGTGTTCGGCATTTACGGCTACACGCTATGGGCGCCGACGATGATCAAGTCGCTCGGCGTCGGAAGGGATTTCGTCATCGGGCTGATCGCAGCGCTGCCGAATGCGGTCGCGATGATCGTGATGATCACGGTCGGACAAAGCGCGGATCGTCACCGCGACCGGCGCCTGCATACGGCCGCGCTGTTCCTGCTCGCCGCGGCGGGGCTCATGCTCGCGCTGGTCTGGCACGGCAACCTGTGGCTGACCGTGCTCGCGCTGTGCATCGCCAACGCCGGGTTGCTGTCCGTGCCGCCGGTGTTCTGGGGAATGCCGACGGCGGTGCTCGGCCCCAGCAATGCGGCCAGCGGCATCGCGTGGATCAGCGCGATCGGCAACATCGGCGGCTTTTTCGGTCCGTACGTGGTCGGCGTGCAGAAGCAGTCGTCGGGCAGCTTCGCGCTGCCCGTATCGTGCATGATCGTGTGCCTGCTGGCCGGCCTGGGTCTCACGCTGGTGCTGCCCAAACATATCGTGAACCGATAAGCCGCAGCGCCTCGTGCAGGCGCGGCGGCCGGCAGCGTTACTCCGCCGCGGGATCGAGCCCCAGCGCTTGTGCGCCGAGCACGAATTCGGGCAGCGTTCGCGCGCCCATCTTGCGCATCGCGTGGCCGCGATGGATCTTCACGGTGATTTCGCTGAGCCCCATCTCCGCGGCGATCTGCTTGTTGAGCAGGCCGCTCACCACGTACTTCATCACCTCGCGCTCGCGCGGCGTCAACGTGCCGTAGCGGCGGCGAACGTCGGCGAGGCGACCGTCCGACTTGCGGCGCTTCTCGTCCTTCAGCAACGCATTCTGGACGACGTCCAGCATGTCCTGATCGCGGAACGGCTTCGACATGAAGTCCAATGCGCCGTTCTTCATCGCCTTCACCGACATGGCGACGTCGCCGTGCGCCGTGATGAAGATGATCGGCAACTGAAGATCGCCGGCGACGATCTGCTCCTGCAACGCGAGGCCGCTTTGGCCTTTGAGCCGGACGTCGAGAATCAGGCAGCTCGGCACATCGCGCTTGTCGAAATCGAGAAACTCCTGGGCCGACCCGAACAGCTCCACGCCGAGGCCGACGGAGCGAAACAGCCGGCCAAGCGCGTTGCGCATCGAGTCGTCGTCGTCGACGACATACACGACGGAGTTCGTTGCGATGAGATCGGGACCGTTGCTCATGGCTGCGTGATTCCTTCGACTGGTAGAACGAACTGCATCGATGTCCCCTCGTTTTCTTGTGATTCGGCCCAGATGCGGCCACCATGCCCTTCGACGATCGAACGGCAGATCGACAGGCCCATTCCCATGCCTTCCTTCTTGGTCGTGAAGAACGGCGTAAACAGCGAATCGGCGTCCTGCGTCTTGATCCCGTGGCCGGAGTCTTCCACCGTGATCTGCGCGTTCGCGCCGTCGACGAGCCGCGTCGACACGGCCAGCGTGCGCCTGGGGCCGGCGACGCCGCTCATCGCCTGCACGGCGTTCATCAGCAGATTGATGATCACCTGCTGCAACTGCACGCGGTCGCCCCGCACCCACAGCGACGGCTGGCAGCTCTGCGCGACTTCGACGCCGTGGCTCTGCAGCTCGCGGCGCATCAGATCCATCGATTGCTCGACGATCGACGTGACGTCGACGAGCGTATCGTCGCGGTCGTTGCGCTTCGCCATCGCGCGGATCTGACGAATGATATCGGTAGCGCGCCGCGCGTCGTCGGTCATTTGTTCGATCGAGTCGCGCACTTCGTCGAGATCCGGCACGTCGTGATTCAGCCAGCGAAGCCCGGCCTCGCCCGACGTCACGATCGCGGCCAACGGCTGCGTGACCTCGTGCGCGATCGACGCCGCGAGTTCGCCGAGCATCGTGACGCGCGTGACATGGGCCAGTTCCGCGCGCGAGCGCTCGAGCGCCTGCTCGGCCTGCCGGCGCGCCTCGATGTCGGTATTGACGCCGTACCAGCGGCGAATCCGGCCGTCCGCGTCGCGCAACGGCGCCGCGCCGATGATCATGCAACGATACTCGCCGCTGCCGAGCTGGACGCGCGCCGTCACCTCGAACGGGCTGCCGGACGAAATCGCATCGTGCCAGGCCGCCTCGAGCGTCGCGATGTCGTCGGGATGGACGATGTCGCGCCACACGTCCGCGCCGTCGCGGGTTCTGACGTCGTAATCGGTCCAGCGGCGATTGAGGTACAGCAGGCGGCCGTCTTCCGCCGTGCTCCACACCATCGCAGGGATCGCATCGATCGTGGCCACCAGCTCTTCCTTCTGGCGGCGCAGCTCGGCTTCCAGCGACTTCGCCTGCGTGATGTCGCTGTCGGTCGACAGAATCGCGACCGGCTGGCCCGACTTGTCGCGCGACACGATCCAGCGGCTGGAGATCAGCACCGTCTCGCCGTTCTTGCGCGTGCGCGTCAGCTCCCCTTGCCAGCAACCTTCGCGGATCGTCGTGTCGATCAGCTCGGCGATCGGCGCGGCGGCGGCCGTCTGCGTCAGCTCGTGGAACGCCGCGCCGAACGCTTCCGGCGCGCGCCATCCGTACAGACGCTCCGCGCCCTTGCTCCAGAAGCGGACGCGCCCGTCGAGGCCGTACACGACGATCGCGTCGTGCGTGAGGTTGAGCAGATCGACCTGGTTCTGCAGCATGGCCCGGCTGCTCTGATTGCGCAACGCGAGCGCCGACACCGTCACGATCGCTATGACGCTGACGATGCAGCGCGCGAGCGAACTGACCGCGATCTGATCGCTTTGCGCGAGCAGGAAGCCGAGCACGGTCAGCGACACGCAGGCCCACGCCGTGCCGACGGTGACCGTCGTGGACGCCACCGACGCAACCAGCAGCACCACCACGACGTACAGCACGGCGACCGCGACGTCGACCGGCGCGAACGCGTCGACGAGGAACACCGCGAGACCCAGCGCGATCGCGACCGCGTACACCGCGCGCGGGCTGGTGCGCAGCTGGGCGTCGACATTGGGGCCGAGCGCGGACGCAGGCACCGCCGCAAGCTCGGGCGGCGCAATGATGTGGTCCACACGTACGCCGCGACCCTCGCTCATCTGGCGATTGCTATCCATATCTCGTGACTCGGTAAAAACGGATTTCGGATTACTGGGGGCCGCTGTTCGCGCCGACGTCCTCGAGGCGCTCCTGGATCTGCGCCGGGTCGACCGGTTTGCTGAACACGCAGATCGCGCCGAGCTTCATCGCCTGCTCGCGCGTTGCGTCGGATGGGAAAGCCGTGATGAAGATCACGGGAGGCGCCGGTCCGCGCTCGAGAAGGGCCGCATACATCTCCAAGCCGGTGATGCCCTTCATATGCACGTCGGAGATGATACACGCGACGTCGCCGATCGGATCGGCGTCGAGGAACGCCTCGGCGGACTCGTAGACGCGCACGTCCCAGCCCAGCGAGCGGACGAGACTGCGCGTCGCCCGACGGACGGACCGGTCATCATCGACGATGGAAACAATACCTCGGTTCGGCATACCAGCGGTCCTTGACCTTCAATTCAGAAAAATGGCGAGATCGCGCATTCGAGGTCCGCGGGCTCGACCGCATCCTATGCCGCCGGCATCGGCTCGAAAACTATACTTCGGTATAACGCCGCGCCCGAACCGCATGCCGTCGCCTCGTCAGCGCGGCTCACGCCGTGGCCGACAGCGGCTGGAAGCCCGCTGTAATGAACGGCCGCTCGCTGTTGTTGCGCTCGCTGTTCGGCGTCCAGTACGGTGCCGCGTCGCGCCCGCCGTTCGGCGCCGACGTGTGGTCGAAGCTGGCGATTTCCAGATCGCGAAGCTGCGTCTGCATCCAGTCGATGAACGCGCGGATCGACATCGGCACCTGGCGTCGATCCGGATACAGCACCGAAATCGGCAGCGGCGGCGGGCCGTACTCGCCGAGAATGCTGACGAGCGTGCCCTTCGCCAACTCCTCCGCGACCATCCGTTCGCTCACCTGCGCGATGCCGACGCCTTCGACCGCGTATCGAACGGCCGAACGCACGTCATTGACGGAAATGCGCTCCGCCAGCTTGAGCCGCGTCTCGGCGCCGTCCACCGTGTAACGGAACTCGCGGACCGGACCGAAGCGCCGCGGCGTGTAATGGATCACGTCGTGGCAATGGAGGCTGTCGGGGTCGACGGGCGTGCCGCGCGCCTTCAGATAGTCGGGGCTCGCCACCGTCACCGCATGGAAGTGCCCGACGCGCCGGCTGCGCAGCGACGAGTCGGCCAGCTGGCCGACCACGACCGCGCAGTCGACGCCGTTCGCGATCAGGCCGTCCGCGTCGCCGCCGACGTCGACCCGCAAGCCCACTTCCGGATGGTTCGCGCGGAACACCGGCAGGAACGGCAACACCGAATGCGCGACTTCCTGATCGAGATCCACCGCCAGCCGGCCGCGCGCGATCTTCCCGGCGCCGCTCAGTTGCTGCTGCATCAGCTCGATCTCGCCGAGAATGCGCTGGCAGTGCTCCTGATACTGCTCGCCCTCCGTGGTGAGCCGGACACAGCGCGTGGAGCGCTGCAGCAGCGTTGCGCCGAGATGCTCCTCGAGCCGGCGCACCAGCGTGCTGGCCGATGCCGCGCTGATGCCGAGCATCTCGGCCGCCGCGGTGAAGCTGCCCAGGCGCGCGACCTGGCTGAACACTGACATCGCATGCAGGGTACGGTCCATGCTGTTCTCCGGAATTCGTTGCGGTAGAAGGATTGATGTGAAGTCTAGAGAACAGTCGGGCCGCGCAATATCACCAGATGGGAGTTCGCGCCTTATACGATGGTGTTAGGGCGCGCACCGCGGATGGCGTGCGGCGGGGGTTCGGGGGCGTGGCCAGAGGGTGGCGGGATGGGTCGGGCGGGACGCGCCGGGCGTGCTGCGGCGCGCTAGAGAACATCGGCACGCGCGGCCAGCCGGCCGCGCACGAAAGACCACTACTTCGACAAACTCAGATTCTTCGACAGCACCGCGCCGCTTGCGGGGTTCACCAGCGAAATCGTGTCGATATCCAGGTACAGCCGCGACGTGTGGGTCGTGATGTCGGTCGGCTCGTCGTCGGTCGGCTCCGCGTGCTCGACGTGTTCGGTCAGATACGGTTGCACCAGCCGGCCCGACAGCGCGATCGCGAATTCGCCGTGCGTTTGCGCGTACGCGGCGGACGAAAGCCGCACGCGCCCGCGCACGGTGGTCTTCCCGCCTTTGCCGGGATCGAGCTCGATGATGTCGATCCGCTGGATATAGCCTTTCGCTTTAGCCTCGGCGGCGATCACCAGCCCGCGCCCGCGCGGCCCCGTGATGGCCTTCCTGAGCAGGATGCCGGTGCGGCCTTCGCCATCGGCGTTGACCATGTCGACGTCCACCGTCAGCAGACGCTGCTGCGTCTGATACCGCAGCCCATACGTGGCCGGCACGAGGAACGTCACCTTGCGATCCAGGCCGATCGCGGCCAGCTCGGGGTTCGCGCGATGCTTGTCGCCGCCCGGGATCAGGCGGCGGACGCGATCGCCCAGCGACGCCGGCGTGCTCGCGAGATGCCGCTGCGCGAGCGCGTCGCGGATCGCAACGGGATCGTCGCCGACGACACGCGCCGGGGCCGACGGCTCGCGCGCGCCGGCCGGCGAGGCGTGTGCCGCGTGTGGCGGGCGCGCCGGCTCAACGACGCGCTCGGCCGCCGCATATGTCGCGGTCGGGGCCAGCATCAGCGCCGCCATCGGCACGCACAGCACCCGCAGCAGATCCAGACGACCCAACATGGAATTCCGGTGAAACACGACAAGCTCCCGATTTTGTGGCGAAACGCCCGGCCGGGCGGCAGTGGCCGACCGGCAACGCGACCGTAGCGCGCAGACTACGCGAATCGACGACGCGCGAACAGCGCCCCGACGTGCATGATGCAACGGCTTCCCGTTGCGCGTCGCGAAGCCGCCGCTGCCCCGTCACGCATGCCCGTCGTCGCGCCGATATTCGGCCGGCGCCTTGCCGACCAGCTTGCGAAAATCGCGCGTGAAATGCGCCTGGTCGAAATACCCGAGCGAATGGGCGAGTTCCGCGAGATCGACCGGCTCGCCGCCCGCGAGCCGGTCGGCGGCCTCGTGCAGACGATAACGACAAATCACCCATTTCGGCGTCACGCCCACGTAGCTGGAAAAGAGCTGCTGCAGCGTGCGCTCGCTCAACCCCGCACGCTCGGCGAGATCGCGCACCTGCGTGAGCGCCGCGTCCTGCTGCAGCAACCGCAGAATCGCATCGATGCGCTCGACCTGCGGATCGGCCGGCGGCAGCGCGCGCAACAGCAGCGCCTCCGCGGCGGCAACCATCGCCGCATCGTCGCCGGCGCCGAGCACGGCGTTCTCGGCGTCGGCCTCGTCGAGCCCGAGCGTCGACACCGGCAACACCTTGTCCGTCATCAGGTGCACCGGCTTGCCGAAGAACGCGCGGAACGCGCCCGGCCGGAACCGCAGCCCGAGCACGCGTCCCGCGCCGACGAGCGTCGTCTCGAACGCGCCGGACACCACGCCGAAGATGCCCGTGCGCCGGGGATCGAACACGAGATTCACGCACGGATACGGCAGCGTACGCTGCACGTGCGGCGGCTGATCGCGCAAGTCCCACTCGACGATCCAGTGGTGGTCCAGCACGCCGGCGAGTTCGGCGCGCGGATAGTAGCGATTCAGGCGGAAGCGCTGATTGAGGGCTTTCGGGCCGACGACGCCTTTCGGCGTGTCGGTCACGTGACGCAAGGCGGTCATGGCGACGAACCGTTGGGGTGACCGCGCGATGATGCACCGCCACGGCGGGTTTTTCCAATACGGCGCCGCGCGATCGGCCTACATTGAGCGCTTGTCCCATCCCCCACCGGAGCCCGCGATGCCGCACGACCGCCACCTGACCCTCTATCACTCGCCGCGCAGCCGGTCGGCCGGCGCACGCATGCTGCTCGAAGAGCTCGGCGCCGACTATGAGATCCACGCGTTCGACCTGTCCGCCGGCAAGCAGCACGAACCCGAGTTCCTTCGCCTCAACCCGCTGGGCAAGGTGCCCACGCTGCGCCACGGCGACGTGATCGTCACCGAGCAGACGGCCGTCTATCTGTACGCGGCCGAGCTGTATCCGGAAGCCGGCCTGTCGCCGGCGCCCGGCGATGCGCTGCGCGGCCCGTATCTGCGCTGGATGGCGTTCTACGGTTCGTGCTTCGAGCCGGCCATCGTCGACCGCTCGATGAACCGCGCGCCGGCCGCGTATTCGACGTCGCCGTATGGCGACTTCGACACCGTCGTCGCCGCGATCGGCGCGCAACTGGCCGGCGGCCCGTATCTGCTCGGCGAGCGGTTTACCGCAGCCGACGTGCTGTGGGGCTCGGCGCTGAGCTGGACCACGATGTTCAAGCTGATGCCGGAAACGCCGCCCGTGCGCGCGTATATCGACCGCGTGCTGGCCCGCCCGGCGATCCAGCGCGTGCAGGCCGCAGATGCGGCGCTCGCGGCCGAACAGGATCGGGCGAAGGCGGCAGCCGCGGACGGCCGGTAGCGCGGCGGCGGGCGCGATCGTCGCGGGATGCGCCGCATGCGACGGTCCGTCCGCCGAACCCGCAAGAAAATAAATTCGCCATATTCGATAACGATAAAACGTTATTCCACATCGTTCTGAATCCACGGCTGAATTTGGATCCTTTTTCCCCGCTCACCCTCGTATCATTTCCTCCGTCACGAAAAGAACGAGCCGATCAGCACATGAGCGATACCACCCCGCTGCACTACCTCGACTACGCCGCCACCACGCCCGCCGATCCGCGCGTGATCGAAGCGATGATGGCCTGCCTCGGCGCCGACGGCATCTTCGGCAACCCGGCATCGAGCTCGCACGCCGCCGGCCGGCTGGCGAAGCAGAAGGTCGAGCACGCACGCGCCCAGGTCGCGGCGCTGATCGGCGCGGACGCCGACGAGATCGTCTGGACCTCGGGCGCGACCGAATCGAACAACCTCGCGCTGAAGGGCTACGCGGAAACCGCGACCGGCAAGCGCCACCTGATCACGAGCCGCCTCGAACACAAGGCGATCCTCGACACGACGGCGAACCTGTCGAAGCACGGAATGACGGTCACCTATCTGTCGCCGAACGCCGACGGCGAAATCACCGCCGACGCCGTAGCCGCGGCACTCAGCGCCGATACGGGGCTCGTGTCGCTGATGCTCGTCAACAACGAGCTGGGCACGCTGACCGACATCGGCGCGATCTCGCGCATCGTCCACGCGGCCGGCGCGCTGTTGCACGTCGACGCCGCGCAGGCGCTCGGCAAGACGCCGATCGACGTGCGCGCGCTCGGTATCGACCTGCTGTCGATGTCCGCGCACAAGGTATATGGCCCGAAAGGGATCGGCGCGCTGTTCGTCCGCCGCGACATCGCGGATCGCATCGCGCCGCAGATCCACGGCGGCGGACACGAGCGCGGCCTGCGTTCGGGCACGCTCGCGACGCATCAGATCGTCGGGATGGGCGTCGCGTGTGAATTGGCCGCCGACAAGCTCGAGCGCGAAGCCGCACGGATCGCGGCGCTCAGCGCACGCGTGAAGGACGCGCTGCTCGCGCTCGGCGACATCACGCACAACGCGGCAGCGGCGCGCCGCATTCCGCACACGATGAGCTTCACCGTCGACGTGCCGGGCTTCTTCCCGTTCATGCTCGGCGATGCGCTCGCGGTGTCGTCGACGTCCGCGTGCAACTCGACGAGCGGTGCGCCGTCGCACGTGCTGACCGCGATCGGCCTCGATGCCGCCGCCGCGAGCCGCACGGTGCGCATCAGCTTCGGCCGCTTCACGACGGAACAGGACGCCGAGTTCGCGATCGCGTGTTTCGCTCGCGCGCTCGAACAATGCCGGGCCGCGGCCGCGACCGGCTTCACCGCGTCGCGGCAGATCACGCCGGCCGAGCTGACGGCGATTCGTCATGCGGGCTTCCGTGCGGTGATCTGCAACCGGCCGGACGGCGAAAGCGCCGACCAGCCGGCATTCGACGAGATCGCCGCCGCGGCGCGTGAACTCGGGCTCGATGCGCGCTATCTGCCGGTCGAGCGCGACGGGATCGGCGATGCGCAGGTCGACGCGTTCGGCGCGCTGGTCGATGCGCTGCCGAAGCCGGTGCTCGCGTATTGTCGAAGCGGCAGCCGCTCCGCGCTGCTGTGGAACCGGCTGACCGAGCGCCGCGCGGTCACGGTTTGAACGCGGCCGCGCGGGCCGTGTAATGCGGCCCGCGCATTCGCGCTCGCGGTGTCACCCCAACCGGCGTCCCCGACACACCGGAACGCGCATCACCCGTAGACCGGGAAACGCTTGGTCAGCTCGGCCACTTGCGCGCGCACGCGCTCGAGCGTCGCCGCATCTTCCGGGTTCTCCAGCACGTCCGCGATCAGGTTGCCCACCTGCTCCGCTTCCGCCGGACCGAAGCCGCGCGTCGTCATCGCCGGCGAGCCCAGCCGCACGCCGCTCGTCACGAACGGCTTTTCCGGATCGTTCGGAATCGCGTTCTTGTTCACCGTGATGTGCGCCGCACCCAGCGCCGCTTCCGCCGCCTTGCCCGTGATGTGCTTCGCTCGCAGGTCCACCAGCATCACGTGGCTTTCCGTGCGGCCCGACACGATCCGCAGCCCGCGCTTCACCAGCGTCTCGGCCAGCACCCGCGCGTTCTCCACCACCTTTTGCTGATACGCCTTGAACTCCGGCGACAGCGCTTCCTTGAACGCCACCGCCTTCGCCGCGATCACGTGCATCAGCGGGCCGCCCTGGATGCCCGGGAAAATCGCCGAGTTGATCTGCTTCTCGTACTCCGCCTTCATCAGGATCACGCCGCCGCGCGGGCCGCGCAGGCTCTTGTGCGTGGTCGTCGTCACGAAATCAGCGTGCGGCACCGGGTTCGGATACACGCCCGCCGCGATCAGCCCAGCGTAGTGCGCCATGTCCACCATCAGGTACGCACCGACCGACTTCGCGATCTGCGCCATACGCGCGAAGTCGATCTTCAGCGCGAACGCCGAGGCGCCCGCGACGATCAGCTTCGGCTTGTGCTCCTGCGCGAGCTTTTCCGCCGCGTCGTAATCGATGTCTTCGTTTTCGTTCAGCCCGTAGCTCACCACGTTGAACCACTTGCCCGACATGTTCACCGGCGAGCCGTGCGTCAGGTGCCCGCCGTGCGCGAGGCTCATCCCCATGATCGTGTCACCCGGCTTGAGCATCGCGAAGAACACGCCCTGGTTCGCCTGCGAGCCCGAGTTCGGCTGCACGTTCGCCGCTTCCGCGCCGAACAGCTGCTTCACGCGATCGATCGCCAGCTGCTCGACCACGTCGACGTACTCGCAGCCGCCGTAGTAGCGCTTGCCCGGATAACCTTCCGCGTACTTGTTCGTGAGCTGCGAGCCCTGTGCGGCCATCACGGCCGGGCTCGTGTAGTTTTCCGACGCGATCAACTCGATGTGGTCTTCCTGGCGACGGTTCTCGTTCTGGATGGCGGCCCACAGTTCCGGATCGACGTTCGCGACGGTGCTGGTAGTGCGATTGAACATGATGATGGATCGAAAGAGAGTGATGGATGAACCGCGCAGGCGGCCGTGCCGAGGCGTTCGACGACGTCGACGGCCATGCCGCCGCGCGATGTCGGCTCGGCGGTCATGCGGCATCGCCATTCCAGCAGACGCCGATCGGTTCAGATAGAAGGATTGCGACAATCCGCTAGGACGCCTCGCGCGGCGCGCGGGCCTTTCGCGGAACGAATCATCGCCGGCGACGCGACGTGCAGCGCTCGCGTGGCGGAAACATCAGACATGAACTGCGGCCGGCGGCCGGCGTCGCCGACACGTGCAGGAGTGCAGCACGATGTCGGGCGAGCGGCAGCGGGCGCCCGCGCGCGACGCGAGACACGACCGGACGCGCGCCTCGGGCCGCCGACGTGCGCGACGGCGCGTCGATGAGGAAAGCCGCGGCCGAAGCTGCGCCGCGGCATGCCGGCGGCCGATCGTCGTGGTCGTCGCGCTCGCCACGGCCGGCCGATGCCGTCCCGGCACCGACCGTCGCGCTGCGCCCGCGCAAGACCGCTACGCGGTCACTCGTCGTCCTGCTGCTCCTGCTGCTCCTGCTGCGCCTGCACCTGCCGCTGCTGGATGAACTGCCGCACGTCGCTCATCGTCACGCGGCCGGTATGCTTGGCGTCGATCTCGTCGAAGTGCTTCGCGACGAAGCCGAGCCCGCTGCTCTGCGCCTGCGCCTTCGTCACCGCCGCGCCGTTGCTCAGCACCGTGTTGCCGCCGAGCCGCGCGTCGACGCGCTGCTGCGCCTGTTGCTGCAGCGTCGCGCCGGTCGAAGGCAACACCGGCGCCGCGCGCGTCGACGGAAAGAACGGGCCGTCGACGCCATGCGCGCCGCGCGGCAGCTTCACCGGCGCGACCGCCTGCGGCGGCAGCGCATACGCACCGCTCGTCACGGCGCCGACGACGATCACCGCAGCCATACGCCGCATCAAATTGATTGGAGACATGATCACTCGCATTCGATGGATGAATAGAAGATTCCTCGTTCGCAACGGGTCCGGCGCTTACGGCGCCGCGGCCGCTGCGGCCACCGTCGTCGCGGCGCTCGCGCCCGGCGCGCTGCCGGTCGGCGTGCCGGCCGGGTTCTCGTCCGGCCACGGCGGCGGCAGCGTATGCAGCGTCAGCGCGGTCGGAATCCGCCGGCCCTGATAGAAGATCCTCAGATCGCGCTTCATCTGCGGGCGCGCGACGTCGTCGAGATACGTCATGTGGCCGCCCTGGAAGAAATTCACCTGCAGCTTCGGATTCAAACCCTTCACCGTCTGCAGACGAGCGAGCTGCTTCTCGGTGTTGAAGAACGGCGTCGCCAGATCGTGCAGGCCGTTCTCCGCGAGCACCTGCAGCTTCGGGTTGAGCTGCAGCGCGCCGAGCAGATCGGGGATCGTGTCGGGCATCGGCTGGCCGTCGTGCGAGAAGTCCCACACCTGGATGATGTTGTCGTTCAGCGGCAGGTAGGTCGCGTTCGGCGCGGTATAGCCGAGGTAATCGGGCATCTGCGTCGCGAGCGCGTTCGTGAACGGCTGCGAGATCAGGATGTCCGACGGATCGCCGTCGGTCTGCAAGCGCGGATCGGAATTCGGCAACGACACGCGTCCGTCGTAGCGACCGATCGTCGTGCCGGGCAGCAGGCTCGTGCCGAACGGATTCGCGTTGAAGTAGCCGCGCAGCGCCTGCATCGTGAGGCTCGACGGGATCGACCACAGCCTGAGCGTCGCATCGCTCGGGAACACCGGCGTGCCGAGCGCATCCGGAATGCCGAGCTGGCTGAGCACCCACGACTGCGAATACCGCTGCAGCTGGTTGTAGATCAGCGTGGTGAACAGCTCCGTCTGCAACGCATACAGATACGGATTCACCGGCGTCGGCGACACCTGGTTGAAGTATTCGGCGACGGCCGCGTAGCCGGGCAGGTAACCGGCCACGGTATCGGTGTCGAGCAGCAGCCCGTCGGTCGACTGCGTGATCGCGACCGCTTCCACCGCATCGGCGAAGTAGTTGAGGATCGCCGACTGCAGCACGATGCCGGTCAGGTGCACGCCGGCCGATTCGAGCGCGAGCGCCAGCATGTCGGTGCGCGGCGTGCCGTACGACTCGCCGTACAGGTAGAGCGGCGACGCGCTGCGGCCGTTCACGTTCAGGTAGCGCTGGATGAAGTCGCGCATGATGTTGACGTCCGCGTCCGAGCTCCAGTATTTCTGGTTCGTGTTCGGCAACACGGCTTCGGACAGCCCGGTTCCGGGCGGATCGATGAACACGAGGTCGGTCGTGTCGATCAGGCTCTCCGCGTTGTCGACGAGCGGATAGTTCGGCCAGTTGCTGCCGAACAGCGGGTCGGGCGTCGCGACGCGCGTGGGCGCGAACGAGCCGAGCCGCAGCCAGATCGACGACGAGCCGGGCCCGCCGTTATAGACGAACGTGACGGGCCGCGGCTTGCCGTTCGTGCTGGGCGCGGTGTACGCGACGTACGACATCGACGCTTCCGCATTGCCGTTCGCGTCCTGCGCGGTCAGGTGGCCGGTGGTCGTCGTGTAGTCGATCGTGGTGCCGCCGGACTTCCACTGGTAGTGCATCACGGCCGCCTTCTCCGCGACTTGCGCGGGCGCGAGGCCGTCGGTCGCGTTCATCGAATAGGCGACCGGGTCGACGTACGGCTGGTTCGCCGCCGGCGTCGCATCGCTGCTCGCCTGCTGCGCGGCGGCCTGCTGGCTCGCGGCCGCCTGCGCGAGGCTCGATGCGCCGACCGACGACGAATCGTCGCCGCCGCAGCCCGCCAGCACGAGCGTCGCGACGGTCAATGCGCCTAGCGCGGCCAGCCGGGCGCGGCGTATGGCGCGACTGCGGGTACTGCTGCTGTCTGGTTTCATCTCTGTCCTTTGTGTCGGGTTGGATACCGCTTCACACAGGCCGTCGTCGCCGGCAACGAACGCACAGGCGCACCCGCCACTCGCGTTGCACGGTCGGCAGACGGCGGTTGGGGATTGGACTTCTTCGAGAGACCGAATTCGCTACGGACACGGCAAACTGCTGGCGGAGAATGATGCCGAGACGCCGCCCCCTTGCAGTTTTGAATACTTTTTTATTACGCGGTTTTACGACACCACAAAAATAGGCGGTGCTGCGCCGCGTTGTCAAAGATCATTCGGATATTAAAAAATCGCCGATGATGCAAACGGCCGTCAGTGTCTGGGATTTGAAAGACCGCGGCGCAGGCCCGCGTGGGCAGCGGCAGGAGAGCCGTTTCGTATTCGACGCGAGCGCCGTCACCCTTGTCGCACGGCGTTCTACGAAACGACGCATCGCGCGGCGAATGCTTTCAGATCGGCAAATCGTCTCTTTCGTTTTTATTATTTAAAACCGATTCGAATGGCGCGCTGATTTTAATCCGCGACCGCCCATAAAATACCGATTCAAATCGGTTTCAGGTTGGCGAGTGGAATTATTTACACGATGACGGAATCGCATCGCGAGCGACGCGGCATCGGCGACGCGGCTGAATGAACCGATATTCTCGTGAACCGTGGCGCATCGTATTGCGGATCGCCCGCGAATGACGCGGGCGACCCATGAAGCGGAGAAAATGGCGGCGATGTGCGGCGTCACCGCCGCCCACGCTCAGCGCGCGCGGCCCGGCAGCGCGATGTCGATCAGCACCGGATCGTGATCCGACGACCGATATGCATCGGGCGCGTAGTAGGTCTTCTGCTGGTCGGCCGACTTGTAGGCGAGCGTGTACTGCAGCGCGAGCGGCTCGTCCGCGTTGATGTGCCACTCGTGCACGGCCTTCACGTGCGCGGCGAGCGGCAGCGACGCGAGCGCGTGATCGAGATAACCGGCCTCGCCGTTGTACACGTAGCTGTACGCGTTCGCGCCGATCCAGCGCGACACGAGGTTGCGGTAGCCGCGCGATTCGAGCGTGCGGATCGGGTCTTCATGCGTGTAGCTGTTGAAATCGCCGATCAGCAGCGTGCCTTGCCCGGCGACGCCGGTTGGCGTGCCGGCCAGCCAGTCGGCGAGTTTCGCGGCCGCACGCGTGCGCGTCGCGTTCCAGCAGCCCTGGCCGTCGCCCTGGTCGAGGTCGTCGTTCGCCGCATCGGGGCAGTTCTTCGACTTCAGATGATTGACGGCGATCGTCAGCGCGTGCCTGCCGCCGATGCGGCGGAACGATTGCGCGAGCGGCTGGCGGTTCCGCTCGTCGATCGCCAGCGTCGCCGCGCGGCCGACCGGTTCGACCGTGCGGCTGTCGTAGATCATCGCGACCGCGATCGCGTCGCCGCCCAGACGCGACGTGCCCGGATCCACCACGCGCCAGCGGCTGCCGAGCTTCGCCGCGAGCTGGCGCACCGCGCCCAGTTCGCCGTAGCCGTTGTTCTGGATCTCCATCAGGCCGATCACGTCGGCATCGAGCGCCTGCAGCGCGCTGACGATCTTCGCCTCCTGACGCTGGAATTCCTCGTAAGTCTTCGCGCCGCGGTTGTTCGGATCGTCGAAGCCGCCGCCCAGCCCGTTGCCGTTGAAGTAATTGAGCACGTTGAACGACGCGACGCGCAGATTCGAGTTCGGATCGCGCGCGGGCGCGCGGGTGCGCGGGTTCGCACGCGCGTCGAACGCCGGCGCGGCCGCGCCGGGCAGCGGCTGCACGCGCCACGCGCCGTAACGCACCTCGAGCACGCCGTCGACGCCGCGCACCGTGTAGCCCGAGCGCAGCGTGTTCGCCGCCGACAGCGCGGGCGCCGGATACGGGACGCTCGCCGGGTTCTGCCGGTTCGAGCCGTCGTCGAGAATCAGCCGGTTGCGCGCGTTCGCGTCCATCAGCGTGCGCGCCTGCGCCGGCGGCACCACGCTCGTCGGCGTGCGCAGGCGGCCGTTGCTCAGCAGCACGCTGCCGTAGCGGCCCAGCTCGTAGTTGTCGGTGACGGTCAGCGTCTGCGGCAGGCGCACGCGCATCCCTTCATACGCGGCGAACGCGGCCGGGTTGTCGACCGGCAGCGTCAGCGTCGCCGGCGTGACCGTCTGGCCGTTCGCGCACACCGCGATCGCGCCGGCCAGCGTGAGCTGCGTCTGCCCGTATTTCTCTTCGACCTTGCCGGTCACGTGAACGAGATCGCCGGCCGTCGCGCGCGTCTTCGGCGCATAGACGAACAGCCCTTCGGACACGCCCGGCTGATTGCGCCGCTGCGCGTCGGCCTGCTGGACGAAGAAGCCGCCGAAGCCGTCCGCGCCGCCGAAGTCGGCGGTGACGACCGCTTCGATCGACACGTTCTGGCCGGCGAGCGGCGACGGCGCGCCGGGCCCCTGGATGTCGGCGATCGGCGTCGTGCTGCCGCCGCAGTTCGCGCTGACGGGCGCGGCGGTGGCGGCAACGACGGGCGCGGCGAGCGCGGGCAGCAGCAGGAGCGGCGCAAACAGGCGAAGTGTCGAGCGCATGACGGGAAACCCGGTTGTGAGTGTGCCGAAAGCTTAGCCGCGGTCGATGACAGTTGTTAGTAACCAAACGACAGATGGATGTAATGTGCGGCACGGCGCTTGCTCCGCGATACGGTACGCACGTTCGTCGGCAGCCGGCCCGCCGTGCAGGCCCGAATGCAGCCCCGAGCGCATGCCCGCACCAGCTTGCCGAAAGCATCGGGCTCGGCTAGACTGCCGTTCGTCTTTGGGGAGTAGCCTGCTTTCCGCTCTGGAAAGCGAACGTGTCAACATACTCGGCTTGCGGCCGTGGCGCGTTCGGCCGAATCGGCTTGGCGAGACCATCGACGCATCGCGCCGTTCCGGGTCGGACGTCGGCAGATGCGTCATGGTTCGTCAACGTCCGACCACGGAGCCCCCATGTCCTTCGTCCCTTTCCCGTCGCGCTTCGTCCGCTTCCGCCATCCCGCCAACGCCAACGCCAACGCCAACCCGCGCGCGTGCGGAGGTGCCGCATGACGTTGATGCTCGTCGAACTGGCGTTCATGCTGATCGTCATCCTGATCGCCGCCGAACTCTTCACCAATGCGCTCGAACATCTCGGCGAACGCCTGAAGATCTCCGAAGGCGTGACGGGTTCGCTGTTCGCGGCCGTCGGCACCGCGCTGCCCGAGACGACGGTGCCGCTGCTCGCGCTGATCGGCGGCACGTCGAACGCCGCGGTGAACGAGGAAATCGGCGTCGGCGCGATTCTCGGCGCGCCGCTGATGCTCGCGACGCTCACCACCTTCCTGATGACGCTCGCCGTGATCCGCTCGCGCGGCGTGACCGGCACCATCGCACCCGAGCGCAGCGGCTTCGTGCGCGACCTGAACTACTTCATCGCCGCGTTCACGCTCGCGACGGTCGCGATGTTCGTCCCGCATCACGTCTGGGCGGTGCGCGCGATGCTCGGCGCGATGCTGGTCGGCATCTACGTGATGTACGTGGTGATGACGCTGCGCGCGTCGACGCAGCTCGTCGACGCCGGGCACGGCACCGAGGCGCCGCACACGATGTTCCTGTCGCGCACCGGGCTGCCGACCAATCTGGCGACCATCGCGCTGCAGCTCGCCGTCGGCGTCGCGCTGCTGGTCGGCGGCGCGAAGGGCTTCATTCACGGCGTCGACGGCGTGTCGCAACTGCTCGGCATCTCGCCGCTGCTGCTGTCGCTGATCATCGTGCCGATCGCGACCGAGCTGCCGGAGAAGGTCAACAGCGTGCTGTGGATTCGCCGCTCGAAGGACACGCTCGCGTTCGGCAACATCACCGGCGCGATGGTGTTCCAGGGCACGCTGCTGCCGGCGATCGGCATCATGCTGACGCCGTGGGAGCCGCGCGCCGAAGTGCTGACCGGCGTGGTCATCACGCTCGCGGCGGCAGTGTGGCTGCGCGTCAATGCGCGGGCGCGCGGGCTCGCGATCTGGGCGCTGCTCGCGAACGGCGCCGGCTATGCCGGCTATCTGTACGTGACGCTCACGCGTTGAATGCGCGCGGGCCTCGCCATTCACGCCGGGGCCCGCGCGTCGGTCAGGCGGCGTTCGCCAGCCCGTCGGCCTGCAGCACCTGCTGTACGGCCGCCCGCGCCCGCACACGCTCGTACCAGCTGCGCAGGTTCGCATGGCGGCTCAGGTCGATGTCCGCGTCGTACACCGAGCGCAGCCAGCCGGCCTTGCCCCAGCCGGTCAGCGCGAACAGATACGCATCGGCGATCGTGAAGGTGTCGCCCGTCAGATACGTGTGGCCGTCGAGCTGCCGGTCGATCCATGCAAAGCGGCTGTCGAGCTTCCGGCGCACCGGATCGACGTATTTGCCCGCCTGTACCGCGTACAGCAACGGAATGAACCCCTTGTGGATCTCCGTGCCGAGGAAGTTCAGCCATTCCATCAGCCGGTAGCGCGCGAGCGCTCCGTATGCCGGCGCGAGTCCGGCTTCGGGGCGCCGGTCGGCCAGATACTGCGCGATCACGGGGCCTTCGCGCAGCGTGGTGCCGTCGTCGAGCACGAGCAGCGGCACGTAGCCGAGTTCGTTCACGGCACGATAGTCGCGGCCATCGTCGAACCGATGCCGGCGCGCGTCCACCGTGACGATCTGCGCGTCGAATTGCGCTTCGCGCAGCACGATGCAGATCGCCTGCGAGCAGCTGCCGGGAGCGTGATAGAGCTTCATGCGTTTCCTTGTGTGAATGTTTCGTATCTCTCTCGATTCGCCGCGACGCGGGCGCTAATATCTCGCATCGGCGCGGCGCTGAGAAGAAGGCAGTCGTTTGTGCCGTAGTCACAAAAAAGTTACCGACGCAGAGTCATCAGCATGAAAACGAGTGCGACAGGATGTTCCGTGGAAGAATCGATGCGGCTGCTCGGCGGCCGCTGGCGGCTGCTGCTCGTGTCGTATCTGCTCGATGGGCCGAAGCGCTTCAGCGATCTGCGTCGCGACATGCCGGGCATCTCGCAGCGGATGCTGACGCTCGACCTGCGTGCGCTCGAAGACGCCGGCCTCGTGCGACGCACCGTGTATCCCGAAGTGCCGGTGCGGGTCGAGTACGATCTGAGCGCGGACGGCGACCGGCTGCGCCCCGTCGTCGAAACGATGCGCGAATTCGGGCTGTGGCTGAAGGCGCGACACGTGACGGCGGATTGACGCGCATGCGCCGCTGCAGCGGTTTCCCTACCTCGAGAGAAACATCATGGAACTACACGCCACGCTCGGCGCCGCGACGGCCGACGTCGACGACGACGAGAGCTTCGCGAACCTCTACTGCTTCGACGCGGAGCAGGACTACTGCTTCTCGCTGCTGCGATTCCCGGACGACACGACGATCGAGGTGATGGTGCGCGACCAGCTCACCGCGCGCGTGGACGATCTGTCCGTCCGCCTGACGGAACGCACGCTCGAAGTCGAGCTCGACGAACGCACCGCCGCGCGACTCGACGGCAATACGCATTACGTGATTCATCTGGCGCCCGGCGAACATGATCGCGCGGTGCTGCGCGCCGCGCTGGCGGAAATCTTCGACGGCAAGCGCGGATATCGCGACGACACCGCGAGCGCGTGACGCGCCGACATCGGCGCGGGATCGCCGAGATATGACGCGCGGCGCGTATGACGAACCGCGCGCGCAGGCATCTCCACATATTGCGCGCGCAACGTCCCATTAATAGGGATGACTGTCCAGATGTTGACGCGCGCGGTACGCGGGCCATAACGTTGTTCCGATGCCATTGAATACGGCCGTCCCGTCACGCGGGCACGCGCCGCACAAGCACAGGAGACGACCCGTGGCCCATTCCGCGTCACGCACCCATGCCGCGCCGTCGGAGCAAGCGCGCGCGGGCGCCGATTCCGCAGCGCCCGACGCTCGCGCGTCCGCTGCATTTACCGCATCCACCGCGCCGGCCGGCCGCAAGCGCATGGTCATCCTCGCGCTGCTGTTCGTCACGGTGGTGATCAACTACCTCGACCGCAGCAACCTGTCGATCGCCGCGCCCGCGCTGTTCAAGGAGCTGAACATCGACCCCGTGCGCGCGGGCCTGGTGTTTTCCGCATTCGGGTGGACCTACGCGCTGATGCAGATACCGGGCGGCTGGCTCGTCGACAAGGTGTCGCCGCGCGTGCTGTATGCGCTCGCGCTCGCGCTGTGGTCGGCCGCGACGCTGCTGCTCGGCTTCGTCGGCTCGTTCGTCGGGCTGATCGTGCTGCGGCTCGCCGTCGGCGCGCTGGAAGCGCCGGCCTATCCGATCAACAACCGCGTGGTCACGACGTGGTTCCCCACCCGCGAACGCGCGGGCGCGATCGGCGGCTACACGTCCGGGCAGTTCGTCGGCCTCGCGTTCCTCACGCCGGTGCTCGCGTGGTTGCAGCAGCACCTCGGCTGGCACATGGTATTCGTCGCGACCGGGCTCGCCGGCATCGCGTGGGCCGCGATCTGGTACGCGCTGTATCGCGAGCCGCGCGCGTTTCGCGGCCTCAACGCAGCGGAGCTCGCGCTGATCCGCGACGGCGGCGGCCTCGTCGATCTCGAAGACCGCATCGCCGCGCGGCCCGAACGTGTGCCGTCGACGTGGCGCGACCTCGGCGTCGTGCTCGGGCGGCGCAAGCTGTGGGGCATCTATCTCGGCCAGTTCGCGCTGAACTCGACGCTGTGGTTCTTCCTCACGTGGTTCCCGACCTACCTCGTCAAATATCGCGGCATGGACTTCATCAAGTCCGGCTTTCTCGCGTCGCTGCCGTTTCTCGCCGCGTTCGTCGGCGTGCTGTGCTCGGGCGTGCTGTCGGACTGGCTGATGCGGCGCGGCGCGTCGCAAGGCTTCGCGCGCAAGCTGCCGATCATCTCGGGGCTGCTGATCTCCACCTGCATCATCGGCGCGAACTACGTCACGTCGACCGGCTGGGTGATCGCGTTCATGACCATCGCGTTCTTCGGCAACGGCTTCGCGTCGATCACGTGGTCGCTCGTGTCGGGCCTCGCGCCCGCGCGGCTGCTCGGGCTCACCGGCGGCGTGTTCAACCTGATCGGCAATCTGTCCGCGATCGCGACGCCGATCGTGATCGGCCTGCTCGTCGACGGCGCGGACTTCTCGCGCGCGATCACCTACATCGCGGCGATGGCGCTTGCCGGCAGCCTGTCGTACGGGTTGCTGGTCGGCAAGGTCGAGCGGATCGAGGCGTAAGGAGCGGCCCCGAACCGATCTTGTGGTCGCGCCGACGATCGGGCTGGGCGCGGCACGCCGAGCGAAGCGGTAGCTGCCGGCCTGCGTTCGGCCGCGTGGCCGCCACACGCACGGCGGCTGTCGTGCAGGCTTCCGACGCAGGGCTGTGCGAACGCGCGGATGCGTCGGTTCTCGGCCGGTACGGCAGCACGTCGTCATCGACTAACTGGATCGACTAAGGCACGCCGAGCGGGGCGGTAGCTGCCGGCCTGCATTCGGCCGCGTGCCGGCCACACGCAAGGCCGCTGTGGCGCAGGCTTCCCACGCAGGGCTGTGCGAACGCGCGGATGCGTCGGTTCTCGGCCGGTACGGCAGCACGTCGTCATCGAGTAATTGGATCGACTAAGGCTCACGCGCCGCGCTCGAAAACGCGCCGACGCCGCCGCTCCTTTACACTGCCCGTTACGCCGGCCTTCACGGCCGCCGGAACGCGTCGTCCGACGCGCGGAGCCATCGCCCGCCGCCCCGTGGTTCCCCGTGATGACGCCCGACGCCGCAACCGCTACAATCGCGCCCGCTTCCTACCGAGAGACCCGCATGCCGCTCGACATGAACGCCTGCCACCGCGACGACGACCGCTTCGACGTGTCGTTCAAGGCGCTGGGCAAGCTGATCGAGACGGTCGGCACGCCGCATTTCGTGCCGCACCTCACGCGGCTGCTGAACGACGTCGTGCCGCTCGACGTCGCGCACGTCGAACGCTCGCGCGTCGACGGCGCGATGCCGACCGGTTACCGCTGCGAATGGATCGGCAGCAGCGGCATCGGCACCGCGACCGCCGAAATCTCCGACGTGATGACGCTCTACTACGAGCGCTTTCTCGACAGCGACCCGCTGTTCGCCGGGCTACGCGGCAAGACCGGCACGATGCTGGTCGTGCGCGACATCGCGGCGATCCCGCCCGGCGAATTCCGTCAGCGGCTGTTCGACGACGTGCGTATCGGCCACGAATGCGTGCTCGCGCGCGGCACGCGCTACGCGCAGCATTCGATCGCGCTCGAACGCGGTCGCGACCGCCCGCCGTTCACGCTCGCCGAGATGAACCGCTTTCGCAGCATCAGCGACGTGCTGTTTCCGCTGCTCGAACTGCATGCGTCGACCACCGCCGCGCGCCGTATCGCGCATCCGGCCGCCGACCTGCATCCGCTCGCGCAGTTCGACGCGCGGCTCGCCGCCGACGGCGCGAAGCTGTCGAAGCGCGAATACGAAACCTGCAAGCATCTGCTCTCGGGCAAGACCGTGCCGGAGACGGCCGACATCCTCGGCGTGCGTGTGGCGACGGCCGAGTCGTACGTGAAGCGCGCGTTCGCGAAGCTGGGCGTGCGAACCAAGCGCGAGCTCGCCGCATGGGGAGCCGCCGCGCCGGGGTCCCGCCGCGCCGCGCGAGAGGCGGACGACGTGCCGCCCGCGCGGGGCGAATGATCGGTGCGAGCGACGCGCGCGCCCTATCGCCGAAGCCGCTTCAGTTGTAGCCGAGAATCGCGACCGCCGCGACCTCCGGCCGATCGACCGTGCCGCCGACGAGCGACGTCATCGGCTCCTGCAGCACCGCATGGTACGAGGTCGCGCGTACCTCTTGCGATGCGTCGGCGTCGTACTGCGGCGGCGCGTCGAATGCGTGACGACCTGCGACGTTGCCGGTTTGCGATTGCGTAAAAGTCATCTCCACTCCTTTTGATATGTCGTTGGTGTTCTAGCTCGCCCGTTTCAACACCGGCGCATGCGCGGCTACGCCGTCATGCGCGGTTTCGGCGCGCGCGAGCTGGGCGCGCGTGCGTCGCGTGACGTGAATCACCGCGAACACGACCGGTGCGATCAGCAGACCTTCCGCCAGCTCGGGATCGACCGGCAGGTTCATCACGTGCAACGCCTTGAACGCCGCGGTGGCGAGCGACAGCACGTAATACGAGATCGCGGCCACCGACAGCCCTTCGACCGCGTGCTGCAGATGAAGCTGGTTGCGCGCGGTGCGCTCCATGCCGACGAGCAGGCGCGTGACGTCCTGTTCCTGCGCCAAGTTCACGCGCGTGCGCAGCAGGTCGACCGCGCGCGCGATGCGCGCCGCGATCTGCTCGTGACGCGCCCACACGCTGCGGCAGGTTTCCATCGCCGGCGCGAAGCGCCGTTCCATGAATTCGGCGATCGTCGGCATCCCTTCGATGCGCTCCTCGCGCAACTCGTGAATGCGCGCCAGCACGAGCTTCTCGTACGCGCGCGACGCGCTGAAGCGCGCGCCCGAGCCGGACAGCGCTTCGACCCGCACCGCGAGATGCGTGAGCTTCACGAGCAGCGCGGCGTCGTCGCCGTCGGCGCCACCGGCGTCCATGCGCTGCATCAGCGCATGCAGCGCCGTATGGATGTCGTCGAGCTCGCGGCTCATGCGCCGCGCGACCGGCAGCGCGAGCAGCGCCATCATCCGGTACGTCTCGATTTCGTAGAGGCGCTGCAGCAGACGGCCGCCCTGCTCCTCGCGGAAATCCTCGTCGATCACGAGCAGGCGCATGAAGCCGTCGTCGCGCACGTGCCAGTCGCAGAACACCTTGCCGCCGCCGAGCACGCTGCTGCCGACCAGCGCCGGCCCGTCGATCCAGCGGCGCAGCTCGCCGCGCACGAGCCGCGCGGCATCGCCCGACAGCAGCTCCATGCGCACCGCGACGAAGCGGATGCCCGCGAGCCGCGCGAACCATGCAGGCGGAACGCCTTCGATGGCGAGATCGTCGAAATAGCCGGTGTCGCGGCGTGGCGCGACGAACGTGAAGGTCGAGAATTCGGTGTGACGCTCCCACTTCACGTACCAGCCGCACGGCGACTGCACCGCATGGTGGGTCGCACCTTCGTGCGGCGCGTCGAGGCCGGTATCGCGGCACAGCGCGTGCAGCAGCGTTTCGTGGATGTCGGGCTGGCCGTCCGCGTAGATCGCGTAGTGCGTGAGCGACACGGCTTCGGCGATCCGCAGGAACGGCCGCGCATGCAATTCAGCGGCCAGTGCGGCGCGCAACGGATGATCCATCATCGATACACCACTCTGTTCGGTTCGACGCGGCGTGCCGGCAGGCCCGCGCGATCGCCGCGCCGCATCGGGCGATACGGCCAGCGTGTTTTCACTATGGCAGACACGCTGCGACAATAAAAACGCATAATGCTGATCGTTACGTTCAGCTTTCCTGATACCGATGAAGATGCTCGATCACGAGGTTCTGGCCACGGTCGTCGCCGTTGCGGAAACCGGCAACATGACCCGCGCCGCCGAAGCGGTGAACCGCTCGCAATCGGCCGTGAGCATGCAGATCAAGAGCCTCGAGGAAGCGATCGGCCGACCGCTGTTCGTGCGCAAGCCGCGCAGCATCGTGCTGACGCGCGAGGGCGAGGTGCTGCTGGGATTCGCGAGGCGCATGCTGGCGTTGCGCGACGAAGCGTGGGCGGCCGTGGTGCGGCCGGAGGTGACCGGCAAGGTCGTGATCGGCGTGCCGGACGACTATGCGTCGTCGCTGCTGCCGTCGGTGCTGAAGAAGTTTTCGGCGACCTATCCGAAGGTCGAGATCCAGGTGATCGGGCTGCCGAGCAGCGCGCTCGCGCCGCTGCTGAAAGACGGCACCGTCGATCTGGTGTGCGGCACGCGGATCAAGGGGCTGTCGGGCGACTTCATCCGCCACGAGCCGATGGCGTGGGCCGCGATGACGAACGGGCCGCGCGTGTGGGAGGAGCGACCGTTGCCGATCGCGGTGTTCATGCCGGGCAGCGTCGCGCGGGAGAATGCGATCCGCAGCCTCGAACGCGCGAAGCTGCCGTTTCGCACGTCGTACGAAAGCCCGAGCCTGCTCGGGCTGCTCAGCATGGTGGAAGCCGGCCTCGCGGTCGCGCCGCTCGCGCGCTGCGCGATCCCCGCGCAGCTGTCGATGCTCGGCCGCTCGCACGGGCTGCCCGACCTGCCGCCGCTCGAGCTGATACTCGCGCGCAGCACGAAGTCGAAGCGGCCGCCGTGCGACTTTCTCGCCGAACAACTGATGGAAGACCTGCAGCGGCAAACCGGCCAGGCCGGCGACGCCTGAACGTCGGTCAGGCGCGCGCTGCGCCGGTCGTCACGACTCGCGCGGGCACGGCTGGCCGGCCACGGCGAGCGCCGCGTTGACGATGCCGGCCACCGCGTCGACGAGCGCTTCCAGCGTGTCGCCGTGCACGTGCCGCGCGGCCGGTGGAACGTATTCGTGGCGTCGGCCGCCCCACTGGGAGCCCGCCGTCACCGACAGCGTCGCGCCGAACCGGTTGCCGTGCCGCCGGCCGAAGATGCCGACGCGCTCGTCACCCAGATACGCCTGCTCCGGAAGAGACAGGCGGATTTCGGCCGCAACCTGCTCGGGATCGCCGGCGCGCGTCTGCGCATCGACCGTCGGCGCGAACACCTTCGCGATCCGGAAGGTCACGTGCGAATCCCATGCGGCCAGCGGGCCGCCGGCCGCGTCGACGCGCTCGAGGTCGACCGACCATTGATGACGATCCGGCAACCGGATCGCCTGACGCAGCAGCACGTCTGCCGCGCGCACCGTCATCAGCAACTGCCGGGCCAGCTGTGTGCCCGACGGCAGCGTCACCGCGCGCACGCGACGGCTTGCCGAGCGCGCGGTGTGCACTTCTTCTGTGAGGTACATGCATCCTCCGTGTCCAGGGCCAGCGCCGCGTACGACGCGACGCACAATCGTCCACCGCAGCCGGCCGAGGAAGGGCACGGCGATCGGCAAAAAGGTGGCGGATCCAACCAGCAATCGGCGTTCCCGGGGCGGCTAGGCTTGTTCCGTGCGGTCCGGGGGGCCCACGCGGTCCACGGGTCGGACGAGCGGACCGATGATCGCGTCGGTCTGCTGCGCCATCAGCATGTGCAGCGTGAAGTCCAGATCTTCCGGCGCGATCTCGAGCTGCACGCGGATCGCGTCGCGCCCGGCGGTCGCGCCGACGACATACGCGCCGAGCGGCGAATGCAGCAGCGCTGCGAGCCGCGCCGCATGGGCGCTCAGCGTGACCGGCAACTGCACGCGGGCGCGCGGCGACGTGAACGCCACGGCACTGCGGCAAGCTGGGGACGGCGAACGGGCGGAAACGCCGTCGGACGTGGAGACGGGAAGAATGAGGGTCATGGCGCGAGCGGGAGGCATCTCCGGCGATTGAACACGATCGAGCTTAGAGGCCCGCGCATAAACACCATGCAAAAAAACGGCACTGCGGTGCAAAAAACGGTACGCCGATGTCGATGGGCGGCGGGTGTCGACACGCAATCAGCGCGCCGGCCGGGGATCGCGCTTTGCCAAGCGTGCGGGGAATGGCAGGACAGCCGGTCGCGCCGGCGACGCTCACGCGGCTCGTCACGCCGGCCCGATCGCGCCCCGTTGCCGATGGCCCGCGCGGCCAGATGAGCTGTATCCCGATTGAAAGAAAGTCGGCGCTACGTCGCTCATTCGACGACGAATCCCCGCAGCATCACGGAAATGCCCCGCGACGTAGCGTTTCAACGGAACGCCGGCTCACCAACCGTCGAAATCTCGCCTGAACGCGCAGACGAACCCACCGTGCCGGCGCGGCTTGCTCGGCTCGGCTCGGCTCGGCTCAGCTCGCTTAGCTGGCTTGGCTTGGCTTGGCTTGGCTTGGCTTGGCTGGGCTTGGCTGGGCTGGGCTGGGCTGGGCTGAGCTTGGCTGGGCTGGGCTGGGCTGGGCTGAGCCGGGCTGAGCCGGGCTGGGCCGGGCTGGGCCGGGCTGGGCCGGGCTGGGCCGGGCTGGGCCGGGCTGACCTGGGCGTGGCGCGCAGCGTCGGCCGCCCGCCGGGCGCGCATCCGTCGCATCTATCGCGCCCCGCCGCGCCCCCACCCCGCCCCTCAGCGCAGATTTGTCCGCGCGAGTTCCACGATCTCGTCGCCGCGACCGCTCAGGATCGCGCGCAGCATGAACAGGCTGAAGCCCTTTGCATGCGCGAGTTCGATCTTCGGCGGCATCGCGAGCTCGTACTTCGACGTGACGACGTCGACGAGCGCCGGCCCGTCGTGCTCGAACGCGCTGCGCAGCGCTTGAGCGACGTTCTCCGAATGCTCGACGCGCACGCTGAAGATCCCCGCGCCTTTCGCGATCGCCGCGAAATCGGTCGCGCTCAGATCGACGTTGGTGTCGAGATAGCCGGCGGCCTTCAACTCCATCGACACGAAGCCGAGCAGGCTGTTGTTGTACACGACGACCTTGATCGGCAGATTGAGCTGGCGCGCGGTCAGCAGATCGCCGAGCAGCATCGACAGCCCGCCGTCGCCGGACAGCGACACCACCTGCCGCCCCGGATGCGCGCCCTGTGCGCCGAGCGCCTGCGGCATCGCGTTGGCCATCGAGCCGTGATTGAACGACCCGTGCAGCTGCCGCTTGCCGTTCATCGTCAGGTAGCGCGCGGCCCATAGCGTCGGCGTGCCGACGTCGGCCGTGAAGATCGCGTCCTCCCCAGCGATTTCGTCGACGAGCTTCGTCAGATACTGCGGATGGATCGCGCGGCCCGGCGGCTCCGGCACGGCGAGATCGTCGAGGCTCTTGCGGGCGGCCGCGTAGTGCTTCAGCGCGTTCTCCAGGAAGCGCCGCTGCGTCTTGCGCGTGAGGCGCGGCAGCAACGCCGCGATCGTCTCCTTCACCGTGCCGACGAGCCCGAGCGTGAGCGGCGCGCGGTGGCCGAGCTGCGAGCCCTTCCAGTCGATCTGCGCAATCTTCGCGTGGGCCGGATAGAACGGCCGATACGGAAAGTCAGTGCCGAGCATCAGCAGCGTGTCGCACGACTCCATCGCGTGATAGCCGGAGCTGAAGCCGATCAGCCCCGTCATCCCGACGTCGAAGGGGTTGTCCCATTCGACGAACTGCTTGCCGCGCAGCGCATGCACGACCGGCGCGCCGAGCATGTCGGCGAGCGCGACCACTTCGTCGTGCGCGCCCTGCGTGCCGCTGCCGCAGAGCAGCGTCACCGCGTCCGATTCGTTGAGCAGCGCCGCGAGCCGGTCGAGATCGGCGTCCGCGGGGAGGATCGACGGCGGCGCCGATACGCTCCACGACGGCGGCTCCTGCGGGCCGTCGCCGAGCGCAATGTCGCCCGGCAGCACGATCACCGCGACGCCGCGCTCCTCGATCGCGGTGCGCATCGCGCGCGCGAGCACGCGCGGAAACTGCGACGCGTTGGTTACGAGTTCCGCGAAATGGCTGCACTCGCGGAACAACTCCTGCGGGTGCGTCTCCTGGAAGTAGCCGAGGCCGATCTCGGTCGACGGAATGTGCGCAGCGATCGCGAGCACCGGCTGGTGGTTGCGATGGCAATCGTACAGGCCGTTGATCAGGTGCAGGTTGCCCGGCCCGCAGCTGCCGGCGCACACGGCGAGGCGCCCGGTCGACGCGGCGTCCGCGCCGGCCGCGAATGCCGCGCTTTCCTCGTGCCGCGTGTGCATCCAGCGGATCGAGCCCATCTGGGCGAGGCTGAACGACAGCCCGTTCAGGCTGTCGCCCGTCACGCCCCAGATGCGCTCGACGCCCGCTGCCGCCAGCGTCTTCGCCAGGTATTCCGCCATTGTTTGTCCAGCCATGGTGCCCTCGCTCGTTGATGGTCGTCGCACGAATGAATGATCCGGCTCGCGGCGGCACCGGCCGCCGCCGGGTCGAGCATACGCGAACGCCCAATTACGCGTCGTGACGGTGCGTGCGGGCCGCCGGCATGCGGCGGCGGCGTGATGACGGGCCATGCGGCGCTGTCGCGGCGGCCGGGCGCGGACGGCGTTAGCGTTGCGCGGCGGAAGCCACGCCGCGCTATATCGGCAACGCGTGCGTCGACAGGATTTCCTTGAGCACGATGGACGAGCGGTCCTGGCGCACGATGGTCGTTCCGTCGCTGTCGCTGTCGCGGCGGGCGGATGCGGGCGGCATTCGCACCGCGCGGCGAACGTCACGCGCCGCTATATCGGCAGCGCGTGCGTCGACAGAATTTCCTTGAGCACCATGAACGAGCGCACCTGGCGCACGCCGGGCAGATACAGCAGTTGCTCCGCATGCAGCCGATTGAAGCTCTCGTTGTCGCGCGTGCGGACCAGCATGAAGTAGTCGAATTCGCCCGTCACCACGTGACATTCGACGCATCCCGACACCTTCTGCGCAGCCTTCTCGAACGCGGCGAACGCTTCGGGCGTCGAGCGGTCGAGCACGAAACCGATCACGACCAGCATCCCGGCGCCGAGCGGCTTCGGGTCGAGCAACGCAACGATGCCGCGGATCAACCCCATCTCCTTGAGCCGCTCCACGCGCCGCAGGCACGCCGGCGCGCTCAGCTTCACGCGCGCGGCGAGGCGCACGTTCGAGATCGACGCGTCCTGCTGCAGTTGCTTGAGGATCGCGCGGTCGATGCGATCGAGCGCCGGCGCGGCATCGACGGGCGACGCGCGACCACGAGTTAATTTCATTGCGCCTCCTGGCGTTTTTACGAATCAGAATTGCTCCACGCATTGCAGTTTGAACGATAACGTAGGCCAACGCCCATTTACTTCGCAAGCTCATTTCTCGCGCTCTTGCCTATCATTTTTCGATCAGCGCGCGGCACAACACGCATCACGCCTCCGCGCTTCCGCCCACCGTCCTTCGGAGCCCGTCGATGAACCTGCAACGTTTTCCCCGCTACCCGCTCACGTTCGGCCCGACGCCGATCCAGCCGCTCAAGCGCCTGAGCGCGCACCTCGGCGGCAAGGTCGAGCTGTATGCAAAGCGCGAGGACTGCAACAGCGGTCTCGCGTTCGGCGGCAACAAGACGCGCAAGCTCGAATACCTGATCCCCGATGCACTCGCGCAAGGCGCCGACACGCTCGTGTCGATCGGCGGCGTGCAGTCGAATCAAACGCGCCAGGTCGCGGCCGTCGCCGCGCATCTCGGGATGAAGTGCGTGCTCGTGCAGGAGCACTGGGTCAACTACGACGATCCGGTCTACGATCGCGTCGGCAACATCCAGTTGTCGCGCATGATGGGCGCCGACGTGCGGCTCGTCGCCGACGGCTTCGACATCGGCATTCGCCGCAGCTGGGAAGATGCGATGGAAAGCGTCCGGCAGGCCGGCGGCAAGCCCTATCCGATTCCGGCCGGCTGCTCCGAGCATCCGCTCGGCGGGCTCGGCTTCGTCGGCTTCGCAGAGGAGGTGCGCGAACAGGAGGCGCAGCTCGGCTTCCGGTTCGATTACGTCGTGGTGTGCTCGGTGACCGGCAGCACGCAGGCGGGGATGGTGGTCGGCTTCGCGGCCGACGGACGCGCGGATCGCGTGATCGGCATCGACGCATCGGCAACGCCCGAGCGCACGCGCGAGCAGATCACCCGCATCGCGCGGCATACGGCCGAACTGGTCGAACTCGGCCGGCCGATCGCAGACGCGGACGTCGTGCTCGACACGCGCTACGCGGGCCCCGAGTACGGGTTGCCGAACGACGGCACGCTGGAGGCGATCCGGCTGTGCGCGCGTCTGGAAGGCGTGTTGACGGACCCCGTCTACGAAGGCAAATCGATGCACGGGATGATCGACATGGTGCGTCGCGGGGAATTCGAGCCGGGATCGAAGGTGCTGTATGCGCATCTCGGCGGAGTGCCTGCGCTGAGCGCCTACGCGGAGATCTTTCGCGACGGCTGAGCGGTGCGAGGCGCGTCGTGTCGCGAGCCGCCGACGCGTCGCGCCCCACTTGCTTCATGCGGGCTCGCTCCCTGTTCCCGAGCCGGCTGCACGCAGACGCTCGGCCGACCGCTCGATGGCCGCGCGACACGCCGGCCATGCCGCCCGCAGCGCGGCGGTTCGGCCCTGCGAGAAGATCCGCTCGGCATGCGCGCAAGCGGCGCCAGCGACGATATCGCCGGCCAGCGCGAAACCGCCGCGCATCGAATGCAGCTCCACGCGGATGCGCTCGACGTCTCCGCGCGGCAGCGCGTCGTCGATCAATGCCAGAGACAGCAGCGTCGCGGTCCGCAAATTCTCGCGGATCTCGTCGGTCATCGGCGGTATCGGCCGGTCGCCCGAATCGGCAGAATCGCCCGTAGACGACCGGGCCGCCGCAGCGCGCCTCGCGTGCCGCGTCAGCACCGCGTCGAGCGCATCGATCGACAGCGGCTTGAGCACCACTTCCACCGCACCGGCCTGCGCGCAGCGGCGACGGTCTTCGTCCGTGGCATGCGCGGTCATCGCGATCACCGGCACCTTCGCACCCTGTTCGCGCAGACAATTCGCGAGCGCGAAGCCGTCGAGTTCGGGCATGCCGAGATCGGTCAGCACCACGTCGAACGGCTGCGCGAAAAACGCGCGCATCGCTTCGATGCCGTTCGACACCAGCGTCGCATCGCAGTGCAGCGCGTCGAGCTGGTCGCGCAGCAAGGCGCGGCTCGCCGGATGATCTTCCGCGACGAGCACGCGCAGCGGCGTTTCGCCGTCGGCGCTGCTCTCTGGTGCCGGGGGCTGCGCGGGTGAGAGCGCCGACGTGGGGGTATGGGTTTCTGTCGGTTTGGGAGTCGCCGCGGGGCGGCTCGTTGCATTCATACGTATGGCAGCGGCCCTCGTTGCGGCCGCCATTGCGTCGGGTCCGGTTCTGTTGGCTTCTGTTCCGCTGGCTCCGGGTGCCTCGGCTTCCGTTCCCTCCGCGCCAGTTCCGTCGGCTTCCGTTCCCGTGGCCCCAGTTCCATCGGCTCCAGTTCCGTCGACCCGAGCCGCGTCGGCTCCCGTTACCTCAGCCTCAGTTGCCTCAGCGCCGGCCACCTCCGCGCGACGCGCCCCGGCCCCTTTCGCGCCGCTCGCCCTTGCATCAACCGCTGCGCGCCCCCGCAACGGCGCATCGGCCAGCGGCAGCGATGCCGTAAACACGGCGCCCGCCCCCGGCCGGCTTTCGACCGTCACGTCGCCGCCCATCAGCCGTGCGAGACGCCGGCACAGCGGCAACCCGAGCCCCGTGCCGCCGAAGCGCCGGTAAATCGACGCATCGGTCTGCACATAGACGTCGAACAACGTCGGCATGCTGTCCGGCTCGATGCCGATGCCCGTATCGCGCACCACGATTTCCACACCGCGCCCCGGCACGGCTGCCGGCAGCGCTTCGACCGTCACGCTGCCATGCTCGGTGAACTTGATCGCGTTGCTGACGAGGTTCGAAACGATCTGCCGCACGCGGGCCGGATCGCCGACGTACCCGTCGCCGAGCCCGGCCGCGATCACGCATTCGAGCCGCAGATGCTTCGCGTCCGCGAGCGCACGAAAAATCGCCGCAACTTCGTGCAGCACCGCGCGCAAATCGAACGGAACGGCTTCGAGTGCCATCTGGTTCGATTCCGCCTTCGACAGGTCGAGTACGTCGTTGATGGTGTGCAGCAACGCATCCGACGACGACATCACCGTCTGCAACCGTCGCCGTTCCGCCAACGGCAATTGCGCGCGCGCCATCAATTCGAGATTGCCGACGATCGCGTTCAGCGGCGTGCGGATCTCGTGGCTCATCGTCGCGAGGAACGTCGATTTCGCCTTGTTCGCATCCTCGGCCGCGGTGCGCGCCTCCTTCAGCTTGTCTTCGGTCAGCTTGCGCGCGGTGACGTCGGTCAGCGTGCACAGCAGCACGTCGACGCCGTGGAACATCGTCCGTACGACCTGCAATGCCAGATAAACCTTGCCGTGGTCCGCTTGCTCGACCGCCAGTTCGTGCTGCATCACGTCGAGCCTGCCGTCGCTGGCCGCCGCGCGCTCAAGGTACGCCTGCCAGATGCGCTTGCCGAGCCGCTGGCCGCCCGCGCCGCCGTCGTACGCGCGCACCGCGTCGTTGTGCACCATCGTCTCACCGTCCGCCGCCGACAGCAGCAACAAACCCGCGGGCGCATGACGGGCCAGCGTGCGGTTGAACGCCTCGCTCTCGATCAGGCGGATCGCACGCCGATGCGCGGGGCGCAGCGCGCGACGATCGAACAGCACGATCGCCGACCACAGCAGCACGATCCCGAGCAGCGCCGCGCCGAACGTGATGCCCAAGCCGACACGCATCTCCCGCACCATGCTGCGCCACGAGAAGCTCGTCATCATCACGAGGCCTGTGCCCGGCAGGCGATCGTAGACGACGAAGCGCGCGCCGACGCGCCGCACCGCGACGTGATCGCCGAGCGGCGCGCGCGCGTCGTGCAACGCGCGCTCGATCATCGACCGGTCGCGCTCGCGTCCGAACACGATGTCATGGCGCGCGTCGACGATCGCAACGTCTTCGTCGTCGGAACGCGGCGCCATCACGTCGTCGACACGATGCAAGCCGTTGATCACCAGCCAGCCGAACGGCCGGCCGGCCGCATCGTCGAGCCGGCGCGCGAAGCGCATGACGACCCGGCCCGACAGCGGATCGAGGCGTCGATCGAACACGAACGGACGGCTCTGCATCAGCGTCTTCTGCCGTGCGATGCCGGTCGGCATCAGCCCGTCGATCAGCGTGTGCAGGTCGGTGCCGGGCTCGAGCGTGTGCGCGCGCGGCACGAGTTCGGTGCCGAGCACGGCCAGAAACGGCGCATCGAGCCCGATCAGATAGCCACCGAGCGGTTCGCCGCCGGACACGAGCGCCGGCGGCAGCACGTGCCCGGATCGATCGTCCTGCCGGACCAGACCGAACAGCGCGCCGAGATAGCGCGCATACGATGGTGCGGGACGATCCGGCGTGAGCCGCGCGAGCGCGAGCAGCGTCTCGCTGCCGTCGCCGTTGCTCGCACCCAGCACGCCGCCGGCAGCAGAGAATTGCGCGAGCGCATCGGCAGACGGCCGCGCGCCCTGATTCCACAGCTGCTCGATCCTGCCGCCATAGGTCGCGAGCACCATGTCGGCCATCTCCAGCGTGCGGGAGAATTGCGCCTTGCGATAAAGGAACGTCAAACGGGCCTGCGCGCGATAGTCCTGCACGTCGAGCCGCGTGACGAGCAGCGCGCACATCAGGATGAACAGCGTCACCGCGAAGCCGCCGCCGTACAGCAGCAACTGCTGGTAGCGACGCGCGCGGCCGGGCTCGAACGGCTTGCGCCCCGCATTCGCGACCTGACTCGCGATGCGCTTCAGCTCGGCTGGCATGGGCGCTCCTTTACGCTGAACCGGAAGCCGAAGCCGAAACCACCGGCCGGGATGCGCCGCCGAATCGGCATCGTCGCAGCACGCATGCGGCGACTACGCATCGCTTACGGGTGCATCCGCCCCGCCCGCATCCGGAAGCTCGCGTTCGCTCGCATAGCGAATCAGGTCCGCGTCGCGCACGATGCCGAGCTTCTTCATCGCGCTCGACTTCTGCGAGCTGATCGTCTGCTTGCTGCGATGCAGCTGGACGGCAATCTCACCCACCGTCAGCCCGGCCCCGTACAACCGCACGACCTCGATCTCGCGCGCCGTCAGCGTCCGCGCGCCGGTCGGCGCTTCGGTGCAGGTCAGCAATTGCTTGACGACGGGAGACACATAGTTCGCGCCGACGTAAGCCGCATGCACCGCGCCCACCAGATGCGAAATCGCGTCGGACTTGCTGAGGATGCAGCCGACGCCCTGCCGTTGAATCGCATGCAGCACGCTCGGGTTGTCGATCATCGTGATCGTCACGAGATGCAGCGCCGGATAGCGCCGTTGCAGAAACGACAGCAACACGAGCCCATCGCCGTACTTGCCGCCCGGCATCACATAGTCGACGACCAGCACGTCGGCCTGCTGCGCGTCGAGCATTTCCACCAGATCGGTCGAATTCGAGACAGTGCCGAGCAACCGGATCGTGCTGCTCCCAGCGAGCGCCTGGGACATCCCGAGTGCTGACGCCGGATGATCGTCCGCCACCAACACTCGCACAAAAAATTCATCCATCTGCGTTCTTCTCCCGATACAGGCGCTCGACCTGCGATGTCGCACAATGCGTCGCAATTCGAATCGATTCCGCAACACGGTTCGTGTTACGGCCTTCGGCGGACCGAGCGGCGCGCGGTCCAATTCTAAAATAACGGGTGCGCCGCGCTTTGCGCCAACCGCACCTCGCGGCCTGCCGCAGCGAGGATCGCCACACGAACCCGTCGCGAGGCGAGATGACCGCGCAGGGCGTTGCGCCACGATCCGCCGCCGCTCGACGCTCGCGCAAAACCGATCGGCGGCGCCGACGACGCCGTCGATCCAACGTGCTGCGCGACACGATCGCCAGCAGTCGCTAATGTCCGGACACCGGCTCGTCCGGCTGCCCCGCTCGTTCGCCCGCGGCGTGCTGCCACTCGGCAATGACGCGCCGCCGCTGCGCCGGCGACATCATCATGAATTCGTTCAGCCTGGTCAGGAAATCCCGACGGGACTTCTCCGGCAACGTCGCGAACGCAAGCAGCAGCCCGAACACCTTTCCCATATAGCGCACGGCCGTACCCTTCCTTCAGTCGAAATCACACCGCACCCGCACGACGCGGCGTGTCTGCCTTCGATGATCGACGCCGACGGTCTGTGCCGCCGTGACGCGTCGGTTTCTTATCTTCCCGACATATCCGCGGTTGCCCGCGCCTTACCAACCACACAACGCTCGTTCATTGCGCCCACCAGCACACCGATCCCGCGCCGGCGTGCGATCCGCGTCAGACTGCGGCGCAGATCGGCGAGCATCACCGGCTTCGTCAATACGCAGTCCACCTTCACCGCGGCATAAAGCCTGGCGTCGTCGGGGCCCAGATGGGACGCGACGACGATCACGTCGCACGGCAGCGCGCGCGCATGGACGGCTTCCACCAGCTCCCGAGCGAGCATGTCGGGAAGCTCCGCGGCGATCAGCAGCACGTCCCAGTCGCCGCGCGCGAGCATGTCGAGCGCGGCCGCGCCGGACGACACGCAGTCGAACGGACTGCCGAGCACAGCCAGCTGCTCGAGGAAAATCGAGCCGTTGATCGCGGCATCGTCGGCGACCAGCACGCGCGGCAACGACTCCGCTGGCGCCGTCGCAGCCGCGTGCGGATCGGCAATCGGCGCATGCGGCGACTCGCCGCCGGCCCTCAGCGTGCGCTCAAGCGCCATGCGCAGCCCGTTCACCGAGTAGCTCGATACGCGAATCGTGCGGCCAGCGACATCCGGTTGCAGCGGGCCATCGGGCGTTGCCAGCACGATCGGCGTGTCGTGCCCGGCCCGGTCCAGTTCGTCGCGCCGCCATCGGTCGGCATCGCCGACGAGCACCAGCGCACGAGCGCGCGCGACGAGCTCGGCCGCGATCCCGACCGGGCTCGCGTGTACCGCGACATCGAAACCCCATGCGCGCAGATGCGCGGACGCGAACTTGCGCCAGGCCTCGTCCTGCGACACGACGAGTACCACGTGGCCGCGGCTCGCGTCGAGCGGGCGTGTCGGCGCGATGTCGGCCTGCAGCGGCAGATGAACGCTGAAGACGCTGCCCACCTGCGGCGTGCTGTCGACCGACAACGTGCCGCCCATCGCCGTCACCAGCCGATCGCACAGCGCCAGCCCGAGCCCCGTGCCGCCGTAGCGGCGCGTGATCGATGCGTCGACCTGCGAGAACGGCTTGAACAAACGCGCGCGTTGCGTGGGCTCGATGCCGATGCCGGTGTCCTCGACGCTCAGTTCGACCTCGGGCACGCCGCGCGCATCGGGCCACACTGCGACGCGCGCGGCGATATGGCCTTCGCTCGTGAACTTGATCGCGTTGCTCAGCAGGTTGCCGAGGACTTGTGCGAGCCGCGTCGGGTCGCCGCGCATGCGCTGCTCGACGCTCGCGTCGATCTCGACGAACAGCGGCAGCCCTTTCGCCTTCGCGATCGGCGCGAACGCGGCGAGCTGCTGCTCGATCACCGCGATCAATTCGAACTCGATCGACTCGACCGACATCGCGCCGGCCTCGATCTTCGAAAAATCGAGGATGTCGCTGACGATCGCGAGCAGCCCCTCGGCCGACGCGCGCAGCGTGCGCACGCGGCTCTGCTGCGACGCGTCGAGCGCGGTGCGCTCGAGCAGCTCCAGGTTGCCGAGGATCACGTTCAGCGGCGTGCGGATCTCGTGGCTCGTCGCCGCGAGGAACGACGACTTCGCCGCGTTCGCGGAATCCGCCGCGCGCACCGCTTCCTCCAGTTGCTGCACGAGCCGGCGCTGGGCGGTCGTGTCGGTGAATACGGCGATCAGCACGTCCTCGCCCTGATAGCGCGCCGCGTGCGCGATGATTTCCAGATGCAGCGGCGCATCGCCGTGAGCGTCGACCGCGAGCTCCGTCACCAGCGTGCGGCCGCGCCCCCCGTCGGCGACGAACGCGTCGTATCGCTCGAGCACGCGGGCCGACAGCGCGTGGTGATCGCCGCCATGCGGCAGCAGCATCTGCACGAGCGCGTCGCTCGCGAGCATCACGCGCCGGTCGGACAACGACACGAGGCCGATACCGACCGGCGCCATCGCGATCACGCTGCGGCACAGCGCTTCGCTGTCGAATACGCGCGCGGAGCGCGCGTAAACCGGCGCGAGCACGCGCCGGTGAAAGCGTACGAGCAGCAGCCACATCACGGCGATCGTCACGAGCGTCGCCGCGGCGAGCACCGCGGCCTGCACGCCGACGCCCAGGACGACGTCGCCCCACGACAGCACGTACGCGACGGTCCAGCCGGTCGTCGCGAGCCGGCTGCGAAATACGATCGAGCCGCTGCGAAACAGCGGCTCGCCGAGCGACTCGTCGCCGCGGGCGACGTCGAGCGCGAGCAGGCGCGCGTTCAGCGCGCCGGTGTGCTCGACGGCCGGGTCGATCGCGATGAGCCGGTTGTCCGCCGACGCCACGAAGAACCGGCCGGCCAGGCCGCGATCCGGCAGCCACGACAGCAGGTACTCCGGTGCGTATTCGGTGACGAGCACCGCGAACGCGCCGCCGCCCGCGCGGGCCTGGGCGGCGATGCGGATGCGCGAGCGGCCCGTCACGGGGTCGACATAAGGCGGCAGCCAGCGCACGCTCGGCCGGCCATCGCTCTGCGCGGGCATCGGCCCGTCGAAATCGACGTGCAGCGCCGCGAGCAATTGCGCGCGCGTGCGCGCGGTCGCGAGCGCCGGGTGGTCGCGCGCCGGGCGCGGCACGATGCCGAATACACCGGTACGCGTACTGTAGTGATAGCCCTCGACCGTGCATGCGCGATTGTCCGCACTCGTCGCGCACAGATGCGGCAGCATGAACGACAGCGCCAGATAGCGCGCGACCTCGTCACGCTGCGCGGTCTGGCCGGGCACGCCGACCACGAGCGATTGATACGGTGTGACCGCGAGTTCCTGGCCGTGTGTGAAAAAAGTGTCGACGACATCGGCAGGCGCCGGCGCCGTCTCGCTCCAGATCAGCTGCGCATTCATCACGTCGTTGACGAATGCGGTTTCGGCGACCTGCAGCTCCTCGGCGGTCTCGTCGACGCCGTTCAGGAAATTGCGCCGCTCGGCGTCCAGATAGCCGTACACGATCGACGAGATGCCGAGCCCGCAGGCGATCAGGATCAGGATCGTGACGACGATGCCGCCGCCGAACATCGAAATGCTCTGATAGCGGCGAATGAACTGGAGCGTGCTGTTTTGCATGGCGCGACGTGACGACGCCCGGGCGGCGGACTCGCGGCGCAACGGCGGCCGCGCCCGGCATGTCGACGGATAGATTCGGATGACGAATGCCGATCATGCCAAATGACGACGCGGAAATCCGTCGCGGATTATCCTTTTAGTACACGTACGACTCGTTCGAACGTTCGTTTTGAACTTGAACGATATTTCGTCGTCAAGTCGCCGGTGGGGCGGATCGGACGGGACCGATCGCGTGGTCGAATCGCGCGCGCACGCGCGTCGCTGCGCGTCACCGTGAACGTCGGCGAAGAATGCGTACTGCGAAGCGCACGCCGGCGCACGCGGCATGCGGTGCGCGCGCAGCGGGTGTGCGCGCGGCGGGGCGAATACAATTCACCCACGCCGACACGCAGTCCCAGCTTTTCTCAGGCTCTCTCAGGCTCTCTTCGGATTGTTTTGTCACCTGCGCAACGCCGGCTTCGCCGTGTCGATTGGTCGACATTCGGACTCCAAACCTGACGCAACAAACAATAGTGACGCGGTGGGCAATAATAATCGAGATAAATGACATGTCAAGGCGTATCTCGAATTAAAAGTTTGCATATCACGTCACTTTTGAATATGCTCTCGGTCGCTCAACCGCAGGAGACCCCTTCGAGATGTCCAATAGCGAGCAGGTCAACGTCGATCTCATCACCGCAACCAAGGTGCGCGATCTGCTGACGCGCAACGGTGTTCCGCCGCGCAGCCACAACACGACGATCGCCAACGTGCTGGGCCTCAGCTTCTCGGTCGTCACGCGCAAGATGAAAGGGCTGATCCCGTGGAACCTGTCGCAGCTGCAGGACATCGCGACGCACTTCGGCGTGCCGCCCGCGATCCTGCTCGACGACAAGGGCACGCAGCCGGCCGCCGCCGAGATGGTCGATGCGACGCTCGTGATCGCGTCGCGCCGCTTTCGCTGCCGCGCCGCGATCTCTGCGAAGGCGAGCAGCCAGATCGACACCGATTTCGTCGCGCTGCAATGGCAGGGCGAATGGATCGTCACCGAACGCGAGCACGCGCGCGAAGGCCGCACCTATCCGGTCGACGTCATCGAGCTGCGCTCGAGCCAGCCGACCGTCTATGCGGCGCGCATCGCCGTGGTCGACGATTCGGTGGACGTGGCCGAGACGGTGTGCGAGTACTTCCTCGAAAAGGGCGTCAACGCGATTCCGTACCACGACGGCGCATCGTTTCGCAAAGCGCTGGAAGTCGAGGATTTCGACGCGTACATCCTCGACTGGATGCTCGGCGACCAGACCGCCGCCGAGCTCGTGCGCGGCATTCGCTCGAGCGAGAACGGCGACGCGCCGATCTTCCTGCTGACCGGCAAGATCTCCACCGGCGAAGCGAGCGAGGACGAGATCGCGCACATCGTGTCGCACTACAACGCGCGCTGCGAGGAGAAGCCGGTGCGCCTGCCGATCCTGTTCGCCGAAGTGGCGCGCGAACTGAAGATCACGCTGCCGGCCGCCGCCGCGCCCGCGAACTGACATCCGGCGCAAGCCGGCCCTCACGCGAACCCGCCCCAAGGAACAGCCATGCGAATCTCGACTCTCTGGATGAAGACCCTGCTCACGGCCGGCCTGCTCGGCATGTCCGTCGCGTGCTGGGCCGCGTCGTTTACGTTCACCGTCGACGGCGACATCGGCCGCAGCAACCAGCCCGGCAAGACCACCTACGTGTTCTCCGAGCAGGCGCTGATGGCGCTGCCGCAGTACACGATCGTCACGTCGACGAGCTGGACGCCGAAGGCGTCGTTCACCGGCCCGCGCCTGTCCGACGTGCTGAAGACGGTCGATGCGCACGGCACGCAGATCGAGTTCCGCTGCATCGACGAATACACGTTCACGATTCCCGTGTCGGACGCCGACAAGTACGGCGTGATCCTCGCGCGCACGATGAACGGCAAGGTGCTCGGCAACGACAACTACGGCCCGTTGTGGATCATGTACCCGCGCGACGACTATCCGGACGAGCTCAAGACGCCGCTCGGCGAAGCGAAGTTCGCATGGCAGATCATCGGCCTGACCGTGAAGTAAGCGCACGACATGATGCGCGGGCAATGGAAGAACCGTAAGCTCATCCTGGTCCTCGGATCGCTGTGGCTGCTGGGCTTCGCGGCGTGGGCGTTCCTGTTGTGGGACCTGCTCGCGACGTCGGTCAACGAGGGCGTGCTCGAAGGCCCGCGTGAAGGCGTGTTCTGGACGGCCGCGCAATACCGCAACGCGTATACGCGCTTCGAGCGTCAGCTGATTCTCTACGCGACGCACGAGGACGACGACTTCGATCGCGTGCAGATGCAGCTCGACAGCCTGTCGGTATCGTTCGGCTTCCTGCAGCGGCCGTCCGAAGTGTCCGAATACTGGCTGCGCATTCCGCGCGCGCGCGACGAGATCGCCGAGCTCGGCGCCTTCATGGCGCGCCTCAAGCACGACGTGCCGCTGCTGCGCACGGCGCCGCACGACGACGCACGCCGCATGATCGACGACGTCAACACGTACTGGCCGAAGGTCAATGGCCTCGCGAACTACTTCCGCGCGATCGAGATGGCGCAGCGCGACTTCACGTTCCATCAGCTCAAGGAACGGCAGCGCGCGATTCTCGCGCTCGGCATCATCCTCGGCGTGATCCTGTGCGCGCTGTTCCTGCTGCTGTTCTACACGATGCGCACGCGCGACAACCTGCTCGCGCGGCAGCGCGCGGCGCTCGATGCCGAACGCAAGGCGTCCGAGCGTGCGTTCGAGATGATCGAGGCGAAGAACGCGTTCCTCGGGATGGTCAGCCACGAACTGCGCACGCCGCTGCAGGCGATCTGCGGGTCGATCGAGATCCTGCTCGCGCGGCCGCAGTCCGACGCCAACCTGAAGACGATCCGGCGGCTGCAGAACTCCGCGTCGTCGCTCGAGGCGCTCGTCAAGGACCTGACCGACTACATCAAGCTGCGCTCGACCAAGCGCCTCGCCGAAGCCGAAACCGTCGGCATCGCGTCGTTGCTCGCCGAGGTGCTCGATCCGTTGCGCGCGAAGATCGCGGCGAAGCAGATCGCCGTCACGCAGCGCGTCGAACCGCACGATCTGGCGATCCGCTCGGATCGGAAGCTGTTGCGGCAGGTGCTGTCGAACCTGATCGAGAACTCGGTGAAGTACACCGTCGGCGGATCGGTCGACGTGTCGGTCACGCTGGTCGACGCGCCGGCCGGGCGGCAATTGAAGCTGGTGGTGCGCGACACCGGCGCGGGCATCGCGCGGCAGCATCTGCCGAAGATCTTCGAGCCGTTCTACCGCGCGAACGACGCGGTCGGCCTGCACGTCGACGGCATCGGGATGGGGCTCGCCGTCGTGCGCGAAATCGTGACGACGCTGCGCGGCCATGTGGACGTGCGCAGCGTCGTCGGCGAAGGCAGCGAGTTCGTCGTGACGCTGCCGGCCGAGACGCCCGACGCCGGCGACGCGGCCGGCGACATGCCCGCGTGGCCCGCCGCCGCCGCGCATCGCAACCGCCGCGCGCTGGTGGTCGACGACAACGACAATGCGCGCGAAACACTCGGCGCGATGCTGTCGGCGCTCGGCATCGACGCCGATCTGTGCGGCACCGGCCACGAAGGCGTCGCGCGCTTCGGCGACGCGCATTACGACCTGGTCGTGCTCGACCTCGAGTTGCCGGACCTGAGCGGCTTCGAAGTCGCGCAGCGCATCCGCGCGGTCGCCCAGCCGGACGACGACGGCAGGCTCGTGTCGATCGTCGGCGTCAGCGCGTACGAGGCGGCGGCGCTGCGCGAGAACCCACAGGCATTCGATGCGTTTCTGCCGAAGCCCGTGCATCTGCACGAACTCGGCGCGCTCGTCGACACGCTATCCGGCTGACGGCAGTACGCCCGCGCCTACTCGCCGATCAGATGCAGCACGATATCGCGCCGGTGCGCCGCACGGCGATGCTCGAACAGGTAGATGCCCTGCCACGTGCCGAGCACCATGCGGCCATGTTCGACCGGGATCGACAGCTGCACCTGCGTGAGTGCGGTACGCAGATGCGCGGGCATGTCGTCGGATCCTTCGGTGTCGTGCTCGTAACGCGTGTCGTCCTCGGGCGCGAGCGTCGCGAAGTAGCGTTCGAGATCGCGCTGCACCGACGGATCGGCATTCTCCTGGATCAGCAGCGATGCCGACGTGTGGCGGCAGAACACGGTGAGCAGGCCGGTGCGGATCGCTTGCTGGTCGACGAACGCACGCACCTGCGGCGTGAATTCGACGAGGCCGCGGCCGCGCGCTTCGACGGCGATGTGCGTGATGGTCTGTTGCATGTCGACGGCCTCAGGCGAGTGCGGCGAAGCCGTCGGCTTCGATCTGCGTGGCGTCGGCCGGACGCACGACACGCGCGACTTCGACGCCGTCGCGCAGGAACACCAGCGTCGGCCACAGCTTCACGCCGAACGAACGGCCGAGCGGGCGGCCGGGGCCGTCCTCGATCTTGAGATGCCGCACGGCAGGATGCGCAGCGAACGACGCGGCGATCGCGGGCTGCGCGGCCGCGCAGATGCCGCACCAGTTCGCGCCGAATTCGATGACGGTGGCACCGGTCAGTGCGTCGACTTCCGCGCGCGTCGGCGCGTTGGCGGTGTAGCGTTGCTCGGTTTCCATCGAGGCCCTCGTGTGCATTGGCGGAACGGGGCCGCCGCGTGCCGGCGTGCGCGGCACGAGCGGCCGGTGATTTCTTACTGTAGCGGAAAAGCGCGCGGGATGCCGGCGGCGGGCGGGCCGGCGCGCCGGTCGATCCGGATGAGGCGGGACGGGCGATCCGCTGCCGCTACCGCTGACGCGCCCCGTTCTGCGGGATAGCGATCGGATAAGATACGGCCCGATTGGCCCATGACCGAACCGACGGAGTGTTTCAGTGATTCAACCGACCGCAGTATTCAAGGACAACCTCGCGCAACTGCCGGCCATCGACGGCATCGCACGCATCGACCTCGTCGGCGCGAACGGCGAGGTAGTCGCCAGCATCGAGAACCAGCCGGGCAAGCAAGGCTCGCTCGCCGTGTACAACTATCTGCAGCAGGCGTTCGGCACGCTCGACGCGAAAGCGGCCGAACACGGCCTCGCAGTGTTCGGCGAGCATACGGCCGATGCACGCAACCGCCCGGGCGCCCACCCGAACGTCGATCGTCTGCTGGCGATCGTCGCGGGCGGCGAAGCGCTGCGCATCGACGTGATCGCGCAGCACTGAGCGCGCAACGACGTAACGGCGGGTGCGCGAAGCCGGCTTCGGGCACCCGCCGTTACGCAGCCGCACGCCGCCACGCGCGGCGGCATGCGGCAACGGGCGAACCCGCGCGCGATCCTCAGCGATTCGCGCCGAGCGCCACGCGCAGCCGCTCCATCAGCGCCGTGTAGTGACGCAGCACGTCGGCCTTGTCGGTCACGTTCGCGGTCGCGAAGCGCTCGACCCATGCCGGTTTCCATTCGTACGCGCCGTGCACGCTGCGGTCGCCATCGGGCGCGTGGATCAGCGAACGAATCCGCGCGTCGCGGCCGGGCCCCGTGTGCATTTCGAACAGCGCGTGGATGAACGTGTGATACGCGTCGTAGACGTCGTCGTCGAACAGATAGCGATAGATGTGGAACGTGCGGTCCAGTTCGCGCTTCGCGCGGATCACGTCGTCCGGCGAGATGTCCTTCCAGTAGCCGATCCACGTGTAGAAGCACAGCAGCGCATTGAGCTGCGGCGCGACCGTGTCGTACAGCGCGAGCCGTTTCTCGATCAGCCGCTGGTTGGTCCACTGCACGAGCTCGAGCCGCTTCAGCCGGCGCGCGACGAGCCAGCCGAGGCACGCGACCGACAGCGGCGTCAGCACGCCGAGCACGAGCTTGACGATTTCCAGCGAATTCCACGGATCGTTGAGTGGCTGCATGACGGGCTCGACCAGAAGAACGCACCGCGCGGCGATCGTCGCGCGATGACGGTTAGTTGCCGGTGCAGCCGACGCGCGCATCGGCCGCGACGCGGCGAAACGAAACGAAACTGCATCGACAGTGTAGCGGGCGATCGTCACCGGCCGATGACGAAACGGCGATGCGGCGCGGCGCGTCCGCCGTGCGCTACGTCGGCAGCGCCGACGTGAGCTTCACCTTCTGCATCGGGATGTCGGTCTTCACGCTGAGGACGCCGGGGATGCGCGTCAGGTACTCCATCTGGAAGCGCCGGTAATCGTCGATGTCCGCCGCCACGACGCGCAGCAGAAAATCGCAATCGCCGGCCATCAGATGACATTCGACGACCTCCGGCATCTGCTGGACGGCGTCGGCGAAGCGATTCACGGACTCCGCGTCCTGCCCCTTGAGCCACACGCGCGTGAAGATCGTCAGCCCCTTGCCGACCTTCGCCGGGTTCAGCACCGCCACGTACTTCTCGATCACGCCGGCTTCCTCGAGCAAGCGCACGCGCCGCAGGCACGGCGACGGCGACAGCCCGACCTCGTGCGCGAGTTCCACGTTCTGCATGCGGCCGTCGCGCTGCAGAGCGCTGAGGATCCGTCGATCGATCGCATCGAGCTTCATTGGCATCCGATTCCAAAAAAATATCAAAACACGCGTTAAGTGCCAAATTCTCGGAAATATCTAGCTACAACGCAACCCGATTCGAGTCAAAAAAGCAGACAATCCCACTCCCCCGAAGGAGGAGTAATGAGCAGTAGCATTTCCACGTCGTCCGGGCTTCGCGACAAGCCCGCCTATGTCGCCGAGATGGGTCGCGGGCTGCGCGCGGCGCTGCCCGTCATGCTGGGTTTCGTGCCGTTCGCGCTGCTGCTCGGCGCGCAGGCGGCGCAAAAAGGGCTGAGCCCGTTCGAGGTGCCGATGATGACGGGCCTGAACTTCGGCGGCGGCTCCGAATTCGCGGCGATCCATCTGTGGACTTCGCCGCCGCACATCGCGCTGATCGTCGCGATGTCGTTCCTCGTCAATTCGCGCCACATCCTGATGGGTGCGGCGTTGGCACCGTACATCCGGCGTCTGCCGCGGCGCCGCGCGTTCGCCGCGCTGTTCTTCATGTGCGACGAGAGCTGGGCGATGTCGCTCGCCGATGCGCGCGCCCGATCGGCCTCGCACATCAGCGTGCCGTACTACGCGGGCATCTGCGCGGGGCTGTACCTGACGTGGATCTCGATGACGACGTTCGGCGCGGCGGTCGGCCCGACGATCGGCAACGTCGAGCAGTACGGCTTCGACATGGCGTTCACTGCCGTGTTTCTGGTGCTGCTGCGCGGCATGTGGAAGGGCGTGCGTGCGAGCCGCCCGTGGTTAGTGAGCCTCGTCGTCGCGGCCGCCACGCACATCGCGGTGCCGGGCGCGTGGTACGTCGCGGCCGGCGCGTGCGCGGGGCTGCTCGCCGCGCTGCTGTGGGAGCAGCACGATGCTGCCTGACGTCGCGACGGTCGCGACCATCGTGCTGATGGCGTCGACGACCTATCTGTCGCGCGTACTCGGCTATGTGCTGCTGCGCAACCGCACGCTGAGCCCGCGCATGGCGTCGGTGATGGAGAACGTACCCGGTTGCGTGCTGATTTCGGTGATCGCACCGGCGTTCGTGTCGACGCGGCCTGCCGATCTGGTCGCGCTCGCCGTCACGCTGGCCGCGGCGACGCGCCTGTCGATCCTGCCGACCGTCATCGCCGGGGTCGTGTCGGCGGGAGTGCTGCGGCAGTTGCTGGGGTAACGCGGTAACGCGGTGCGGGCTGCGGGCTCTGGTCGCTGCTACTCGGCTGCCCCGTTGCTTGTCGAAGCAAACCGAATGGTTGCGATCAGTACGCGCTCAAGGCGACGTCGCCGCGGCCACCGACACCGGTATCAAACGGCCTCGCCGCTCTCGCCCCCATCACGTCAGATTCAATCCCCCGTCGAGCATCACGATCTCGCCCGTCATGTAATCGGACGCGACGAGCATCGCGACGGTCTGCGCGATGTCATCCGGCGACGCGGCGCGACGCATCGGCGCGTGCTCGCGCCAGAGCCGCTGCGCATCGGTCCAGTCGGCCGTGAGCGGTGTGTCGACGAGCCCGGGCGCCACCGCGTTGACGCGGATCGCCGGCGCGAGCGTGCGCGCGAGCAATCGCGTCGTGTGATTGAGCGCGGCCTTCGCGGCCGCATACGGAATCGACGCGCCCTTCGGCCGTACCCCGGCATGCGAGCTGACGTTGACGACGCAACCGGCGCGCCCGCGCGACGCTGCGTCGAGCAGCGCGGGCTGGGCGAGCGCCACGAGCCGGAACGGCGCGATCACGTTGATCTCGTGCATCTCGCGCCACACGTCGGGCGTCGCGGCCGCGAGATCGTCATGTGCGATCACGCGGCTCACGCCGGCGTTGTTCACCAGCACGTCGAGCCGGCCGTGCACCGCGAGCGCATCGCGTATCAGCCGCACGCGCTCGGCATCGTCGGCGAGATCGGCCTGCACGTACGTGCCGCCGAGCTCCCGCGCCATCGCGCGCCCGGCGTCGACCGAACTGCGCGAATGCAGGATCACCGCATGGCCATCCGCCGCGAGGCGGCGCGCGATCGCCGCACCGATGCCCGACGTCGATCCGGTGACGAGCGCGACCGGCCGATGCACGCGCAGCGCGCGCGGCTCGACCGCGGTTTCGGTTTCGGGTTCGGTTTCGGAAAGCCGGTCGTTCAACGGCGGAAGCGGCGCGTCCATGGGATGCGATCCTGTCAGTGGCGTTCCCGCATCATAAGCGCGACGGCGGCCGCTGCGGGCACGCGCGGCTTATGGCTGGCCGGGCAGGTCGACGAAATCCTCGAGCGCGCCCGCGACGTGAAGCCGCTTGCCGATTCTCGGATACTCGCACACGTCGTGTTCCAGGCGCTGCCCCATGATCAGCAGTTCGAGCGGCGCGGCGCCGGTGTTCTGCAACGTGTGCGCTTCGCCGCCGCGCGCAAAGCCGAGAAAATCGCCCGGCCCGATTTCGTACGCACGCTCGCCGATCGTGGCCGTGCCCGTGCCCGACAGCACGTACACGCATTCTTCCTCGTACAGATGACGGTGATATTCGGCCGATTCGCGACCGGGCGTCAGCGTCAGCAGGTGCGCGCCGATCTGCGTGAGGCCGGTCGGGTCGCCGAGCTGGCGTTTCAGGCGGACCGCATTGGGGTTCAGCGGATGCACTTCGCGCGCCGGTTCCATCTTCGCGATATCGGCGGCTTTCAGCAGTGCCCTGGCAGGCGTCGGGGACATGGCAACCTCGTCGGCAGCAATGCAGCGGTTGAACGGGCTCGCCGAAGCGGCACGGCAAGCATGCGACGGTATTGTCGGACATTTTCGCGCACGCGCGTAGCGATACGCGGCCGACGCGCACGTGGCGGCGCTTCGCGCTTCACGTTCGATGCAACGCGGCATAATCGATCGTGTCCCGCGACGTTATACGCACCATTGGCCTGCACGAGTTGCCGCCCGAGTTTCCACCGTCACGGCCGTCTCCCTTTCCGGCCGCGCCCGCAACGCTTCGCTTCCTCCACGATGAGGTGCACGACAATGAACAGTTCAGACGCCGGCCTGACCGTACGCCCGGTCCGGGAAGACGATTACGACAACTGGCTGCCGCTGTGGGACGGCTACAACCGCTTCTACGGCCGCGCTGGCGACACCGCACTGCCGCTCGAGATCACGCAGCTCACGTGGTCGCGCTTCTTCGATGGCTACGAACCCGTGCATGCACGGGTTGCCGAACGTGGCGGCCAACTCGTCGGTCTCGTGCACTTTCTGTATCACCGCAGCACGACGCTGAAAGGCCCGACCTGCTACCTGCAGGATCTGTTCACGCTCGAAAGCGAACGCGGCCGCGGCGTCGGCCGGGCGCTGATCGGCGCCGTGTACGACGCGGCGCGCGCCCATCGCGCCGAACGCGTGTACTGGCAGACGCACGAGACGAATCACACGGCGATGCGGCTCTACGACACCGTCGCCGAGAAGACCGGCTTCGTGGTGTACCGGAAAGTCCTGCCGCGCTGAATGCGCATTGCGCGCTGCCGGTGCGGGACGATGCGGCACGGTACGCGAAACCAACGGCACGTCCGCGCCAGTTTCCGTTTCCCGCGCTGACGTTCTACAGTTACGGGACTGACCTGCACCGTTGCCCATCGCCCGCGTGGCGCGATACGCACCCCATTCCGAGGGACATCCATGCCGAGCATCATCGCCGGTTCCGCCGCCCTGCCGCCGAGCACCGTCGCCGCCGAAACGCGCATGGTGCACGACGTCGCCACGTTGCGGCCGTCCGACTACCGGTCGGCCGACGGCACGGCGTGGGTCATCGCGACCATCACGCCGGCCGCCGACAGCGGCGCGCCGGTGACCGGCCCCACCTACTTCGACACCGCGACCCGCCAAACCGTCGCGGTACCCGATGCGCGCAGGCGCTATGCGAACCGCGGCACCTGGCAGGTCGTCGCGACGTCGAGCCCCGCGGTGCCGGCCACCGGCCGCTACGACTGGCTCACGCTCGCGTGGCTGCCGATCAACCGGCGGCCGCTGCCGCAAACGCCCGAGCATCTGTATTCCCCGTTCATCCACGGCGGCACGATCGTCTATCGATGGAATCCGGCCGCGCAAGGCGGCGAGCAGTTCGGCAACGTGCGGATGATCTTTCCGGCGTGGCAGCAGCCGGTGGCGGACGTGCTGCGCAGCGCACCCGACGACGCCGCGCAGTTGGCAGCGAGCGCCGCTGCACCGGCGCTCGAGCGCGTGGTGCACGACGACAATCCGATGCTCGCCGTCGTCGACTTCGGTACCGCGCTGCAAGAAGAACCGGCCGAGCGGATCGCCGCGCGTCTGCCGGCATTGTTGCGGGCGCACGACCTGCACGAAGTGTCGGCGCTCGTGTTCCTGTGCATCGCCGAAGCGCGCGAAGCCGAGCGGCCGCGCCTCGTCGAAGCGATCAACGGGGCGATTTTCTCGATCGACGACGGCCCACGTCTGCTCGCGATCGCCTACGGCGCGTTCGCGGCCGGTCGCGCGAAGCAGCGTCCGTTCAGCGATGCCGCGCAGACCGCGCGCATCGGCGACGTGTTCGCCGCGTTGAAGCAGCGCACCACGGCACTCGGCGTGCCCGTCGGTCACGGCACGCCATGGGATGAGTTCTTCACGGCGTACCGGCTCGGCGGCACGTCGGCCGGCGTTGGCCGCGACATCCGGTAGTCAGGGCTGCGGCGCGAGCGCCGCGCGTATCGTCGGGCACGCCGCCGCACAGCGGCGAACGCGACGTCGTCCTGAACGATCGCATCCGCCATTCGAGCGGCCGCCGCAACGCGGCGCAGGCCGCTCGATCACGACGGGAACCGCAAGCGCCGCGCCGGGTCGAAACGCCGCATCACGCGTCGACCGCGTCGCGTTCACCGGTCGATCCCTCGTTCCCCGAAACTTTGCCTGCATGTTGAGCCTTGGTCCCTTCTCGATCCGCGTCGTCGCGGTAGCCGCCGCGGCATTGCTGGCGTGGCTCGTTGCCCGCCTGATTCAGCGCCGCCCGCCTGACGGCCAGCACAAGAGCGCGTCGAGCCTGATCCTCGACGTGCTGCTGCTGGGGCTCGTCGCCGCCCGTATCGGCTATGTCGCGCAATGGTGGCGCGAATACGCGGCCACGCCGCGTTCGATCGTCGCGCTCGGCGACGGCGGCTTCGACTGGCGGATCGGCCTCGCGGCCGCGCTGCTGTTCGCCGTGTGGCGGCTGCGCCGCCTGCCGGCGCTGCGCCGGCCCGTCGCCGCCGGCATCGTCGCCGGGCTGGCCGCATGGGGCATTGCGCTGGGCACACTCGCGACGCTGCAGCGCAATGCGCCGCCGTTCGCCGCAATGCAGTTGCAGGCGCTCGATGGAACGCCCGTATTGCCGCAACGCTTTGCCGGCAAGCCGCTCGTCGTGAATCTGTGGGCGACGTGGTGCGCGCCCTGCCGGCGCGAAATGCCGATTCTCGAACAGGTGCAGCGCGATCGGCCGGACATCACGGTGCTGATGCTCAATCAGGGAGAAAGCGCGTCGGCGGTACGCGCGTTCCTCGCGCAGCAGGGGCTGCGCTTCGACACCGTGCTGCTCGATCCGACGCTGCGCGCGATGCATGCGTACGGATCGCGCGGCCTGCCCACGACACTGTTCTTCAACGCGAAGGGCGAACTCGTCGAATCGCACATGGGTGAAATCACGACCGCACGGCTGAAGGACGCCGCGGCGCAGCACTTCGGCCAGTGATGCGCGCGGCGGCGACCGTCACGGCCGCGACATCACCATCACGCGCCCCGACACGCGCTGAAGCTTGAGCCAGCCGGTGTCGGCGGTAAAGCGGAGCTGCTGCAACGGGAAGTCGAACGACGCCTTTTGCGCCGCGCTGACCACCGCATCGGCGATCCACCGAATCAGTTCCTTGCCTTCGTCGGTGGTCTGGTGGCCGTTCTGCACGCCGTAGAAATAGCGATTGCCCGCGTTGACTTCGTTCTGCAGCTGCATCCAGTGGCCGGCCAGGCCGGCCAGCGTTCTGAACAGATCGGCGACGCGTTGCGTCGTCAGGCCGCGCGCCCACAACGCACCGTTCGTCGCCGGGCGCGCCAGGTTGTGTCGGTCTGCTTCCTGGGCCTGCTCCTTGATGTCGCCTCGCAGTGAGTCGGGTTTCGTCATCGCATTTTCCTCGTGAAGGCCCGTCGCGGGCCGGTTGATTGAAAAGCCGCTGAAACGCGCGCGCGCGCTGCCCGCACGATACCGCCAATCCGGAAAATGTTCGCCTGTCAGGTGTATCAGGCCGCGCACGCGCGCGCACGATCGGCGCGACACTGCATGCGTCCCGCCCGGTTGCGTTCGCGCCGCGCACGGGAAGGTTGTACAGTCGAGGGCTGCCGACGTGCGAGCGCAGCGCCGTCCGACGACGAGCCGTGCATCACGTCGCGCCTTTTGTCATCGAACCGGAATCCCGTCATGTTTCTCGATCATCTTCATCCGGAACGCTGGACGTTCCTGTGGAACGCGTTGTCGACGCTTTCGATCAGGCTTTGCGCCGGCCTCGCGTTGCTCGTCGTCGGCTGGTGGCTGTCGAAGCGCATCGGCAACTGGCTGAACCGTCTGCTCGCGAACAAGGAGCGCGTGGACGTCACGCTGCGCCCGATCCTCTGCGACGTCGCCGTGTGGGGCATCCGCATCGTCGCGATCGTCGGCGCGCTGTCGCAGCTCGGCATCGAAACCGCGAGCATCGTCGCGGTGCTCGGCGCGGCCGGCCTCGCGATCGGCCTCGCGCTGCAAGGCACGATGCAGAACATCGCGGCCGGCATCATGCTGTTGCTGCTGCGGCCGTTCAAGGTCGGCGACTACATCGACGGCGGCACCGGCGTCGCGGGCACCGTGGACGAGGTCGGCCTGTTCATGACACGGCTGACCAAACCCGACGGCATCTGCGAATACGTGCCGAACAGCGCGCTGTGGGGCAGCTCGATCCGCAACTACACGCGCAATCCGACGCGCCGTCTCGATCTCGAAGTGGAGGTGTCGGTGCACGACGACATCGATCGTGCACTCGGCGCGCTGCGCGCGCTGGCCGAAGCCGACCCCGACGTGCTGAGCGATCCTGCGCCCGACGTGATGGTGATGCGCTTCGACGACAGCACCGCGATCGCGAACGTGCGCGTGTGGACCCACACCGACAAGTTCTGGGCGACCCGCTGGCGTCTCGCGCGCCAGGTGCGCAAGACGCTCGACGATGCGGACTGCGCACTGCCGATCCGCACCCGCGAGCTGCATATCGTGCACGACGCCGAGCAGCAACGACGCGCCGATCCGCATCGCGCGCAGGTGTCGTGAGGCGGCGCGGTGCATGACCGCGCGTATCGCGCGAGGGCACGCCGCGCGATACGCTCCGGCATGCGCGGCGTCGCGTACGTCACGTAGTCCGTACCTCGATCGGTTGCCCGCATGGCCGCGCGGCTGATCGCCGAGGCGGCGGTGTAGCGGTTCAGCGGGTCAGCAACGCAGCGCAACCTCTACGCCCGTCCCTCGAAACCAAGCAACACGTTCACCGCATTCACGCCGATTTCGTCGACCATATACCCGCCTTCCATTACGAACAGCGTCGGCACGCGCAGCCGCGCGAGCGCCTCGCCGATGCGCAGGTAGTCGGGCGAGCGCAGCTTGAAGTGGCTGATCGGGTCGTGCTCGAACGTGTCGACGCCGAGCGATACGACCAGCAGATCGGGCGCATGCGCGGCGACCGCTGCCGCCGCGTGCTCGAGCGCGCGCGCATACGCGTCCCACTGCGTGCCCTTCGGCAACGGCAGATTCAGGTTGAAGCCGTCGCCCGCGCCGCTGCCGCGCTCGTGCGCGTAGCCGGAGAAGTACGGATAGCACACGGCCGGCTCGCCGTGGATCGACGCGAACAGCACGTCCGCGCGATCGTAGAAGATGTCCTGCGTGCCGTTGCCGTGGTGGAAATCGACGTCGACTATCGCAACGCGCGCAGCGCCGCTCGCGATGCCGCGCTGCGCGGCGATCGCCGCGTTGTTCAGATAGCAGTAACCGCCCATGTATTCGCGACCCGCATGATGACCGGGCGGCCGGCACAGCGCGAACGCCGCACGCGCGCCGCCGTTCGACAGCAGGTCCGCCGCGGTGAGCGCGGAATTCGCGCCCGCGCGCACGGCGTCCCACGTGCCGGCATTGATCGGCGCACCGGCGTCCATCGCGAAGAAGCCGAGCTTGCCGTCGATGAAATCGGGCAGCGCCGCCGCCGACGGCATCGCGCGCACCGGCCACACCAGCGGCAGCGCCTGGCAGCTGCGGCCGCTCGCGGCCCACTCGTCCCACGCACCGGCAAGAAACTCGACGTAACGCGCGCTGTGCGCGCCGGCGTAGCAGGCGGGGTCGAACGCGCGCGGCACGAGCACGTCGCCGAGGCCCGCCGCGCGCACCTGCGCGAGCACCGTCTCGGCGCGCAGCGGGTTTTCGAACGAATCGGTGATCGCGCCGTCTTTCAGTTCGACGCCGCGATGCAGATGGTGATCGCTGCTGTAGATCGTGAGCATGGTTGGCCGTTCCAGTGAAACGCGTGACTGAGGCGACAGTCTATCGACGCCCGATGGCGATTGTTTTGCTTTCGACTTCGCCGTTTCCTACAATTTCGAAAAAACCGCCTACGGAGATCACTCAATGAGCAAAAATCGCGCTCCGCTCGAACTGGACGGCGTCGACCGCGCGATGCTGCGCATGCTGCAGGACGACGGCGCGCTATCGAATGCGACGCTCGGCGAGCGCCTGTCGTTGAGCGTCACGCCGTGCTGGCGGCGGCGCAAGCGGCTCGAGGACGAACGGGTGATCACCGGCTATCAGGCCAATCTCGACCGCCGCGCGCTCGGAATGAACGTGTTCGCGTTCGTGCACGTCACGTTCAACATGCATTCGGACCAGGACGCCGATCATTTCGAGGACGTGATGCGCGGTCACGACGAAGTGACGTCGTGCCACAAGATCACCGGCGCGGCCGACTACATTCTTCAGGTGGTCGCGTCCGATCTCGACGCGTATGCCACGTTCGTCGAACGCGTGCTGAGGAAGCAGGCCGGCGTGTCGTCGATTCAGTCGAGCCTCGCGCTGCGCGAGGTGAAGTTCTCGTCGCGCGTGCCGGTGCCCGATGCGTAAGCGTCCGTTCCCGCCCGCGCCGGCATCCGCGTCGATCGTCATCCCATGGAGCACCCCGTCATGAAACCCGTCATGCCTTCCGTCTCGCTCGGCGCCGCATTCGCGCTTGCGCTCGCATTGACCGCCTGCACCACCGAACCGCCGTCGCCGCTTCCACCGGACGTCGCCGGACGGTCCGCGCCGAGCACGCAGACCGCCCAGGTCACGCCGCCCGCGCTCGGCGGCGATCGCGACGCGCACGGCTGCATCGGCTCGGCCGGCTACGCGTGGTGCGCGCACACGCAGCAATGCGAGCGTCCGTGGGAGCTCGCGCACGCGCACGGCTTCGCGAACAGCGCGCAGGCGTACGAGCAGTTCTGCGGGAACGGCGTCGCGAATTGACCTGAGGCAGGCGCGCCGTTGCGCGCTGCCGCCGTATCGGCCCGCTCGCCGCGCGCCCGCCCGAATGCCCGACTGCCGGTGCGCCGCATCCGCTAGAATTGCGGGCACGCGCGACGCCGTCGCCGCCCGCTCCACCCATCCGCATCGCCGCGGTCCCCGCGACCGCCGGTGCGGCCCGCGCCCGAGCCGCGCGAGCGCCGCACGCCGTTGCCGCGCCCGCCGGGCGCGCCACCAACCGAATTCAGCTGGAGAAAAACCGTGTTTACCTGCCGAAACCAGAGCTGCGGCACGCAGTGGGAGACGTCCGACGTCGTGATCAAGGACGAAGGCCAGGGGCTGCTGTTCCGCTGCCCGCTATGCGGCGCACGCAACTATCTCGAGCGCTTCGAAGCCGAAGACGGCACGGTCGTCTACGAGCAGATGGCCGGCCGCCCCTACCTCGGAGATGTCGAATGACGCAGCCCGCCGCCACGCCGTTCAGCGCGCTGCCGCTGACGCCCGCGACGCTCGCGAACCTCACTCAGCTCGGCTACGTCGACATGACGCCGATCCAGGCCGCGAGCCTGCCGATCGCGCTGGCCGGGCACGACCTGATCGCGCAGGCGAAGACGGGCAGCGGCAAGACCGCCGCATTCTCGCTCGCGCTGCTGTCGCGCCTCGACGCGCGTCGCTTCGACGTGCAGGCGATGATCCTGTGCCCGACGCGCGAGCTCGCCGACCAGGTCGCGCAGGAAGTGCGCCGCCTCGCGCGCGCCGAGGAGAACGTCAAGGTGCTGACGCTGTGCGGCGGCACGCCGATGCGTCCGCAGGCGCAGAGCCTCGAGCACGGCGCGCACGTCGTCGTCGGCACGCCGGGCCGCATCATGGACCACCTCGAGCGCGGCAACCTGAAGCTCGACGCGCTGAACACGCTCGTGCTCGACGAAGCCGATCGGATGCTCGACATGGGCTTCTTCGACGACATCGTGAAAGTCGCACGGATGTGCCCGGCGACGCGTCAGACGCTGCTGTTTTCCGCGACCTATCCGGACGGCATCGCGAAGCTGAGCCAGCAATTCCTGCGCAACCCGAAGGAAGTGAAGCTCGCGGAGCGCCACGACGACAGCAAGATCCGCCAGCGCTTCTACGAAGTGACGGACACCGAGCGTCTGCATGCGGTCGGCCAGTTGCTGAACCACTACCGGCCGGTCAGCACGATCGCGTTCTGCAACACCAAGCAGCAATGCCGCGACCTGCTCGACGTGCTGCACGCGCAGGGCTTCCATGCGCTCGCGCTGCACGGCGAGCTCGAACAGCGCGAACGCGATCAGGTGCTGATCCAGTTCGCGAACCGCAGCTGCTCGGTGCTCGTCGCGACCGACGTCGCCGCGCGCGGGCTCGACATCGCGCAGCTCGAGGCGGTGATCAACGTCGACGTGACGCCCGACCCCGAAGTGCACGTGCACCGGATCGGCCGCACCGGCCGGGCCGACCAGGAAGGCTGGGCGCTGAGCCTGGCGAGCATGGACGAGATGGGCCGGGTCGGCGCGATCGAGCAGGCGCAGAAGCGCGACGTCGAATGGCATTCGCTCGCGGAACTGAAGCCCGCCGACGAAGGCACGCTGCTGCCGCCGATGGAAACGCTGCAGATCCTCGGCGGACGCAAGGACAAGATCCGCCCGGGCGACGTGCTCGGCGCGCTGACCGGCGATGCCGGCTTCGACGGCAAGCAGATCGGCAAGATCAACGTGACGGAGTTCTCGACCTACGTCGCGATCGAGCGCGGCGTCGCGCGCGACGCGCTGCGCAAGCTCAACGCCGGGAAGATCAAGGGCAAGCGCGTCAAGGTGCGCCTGATGGACGACGAATGACCGCAAGCGGTGCGGCGCTTCGAGCGCCGCGCCGCCGCGTCATGCCAGCACCGGATAGCCGCGCGCCGACGCGCGCTGCGCGAACTGCGCAATCGTGTCGTATGCGTGCGGCGCCACACTCTCGAACCCCTTCAGCCTCAGCACGCGCGCGCGGTCGCGATCGACCGTGACCGCATGCGCGAGCGCATCCCGTAGCGGCTTCACCAGCCCGCCGTCGAGCGCCTTCGACGCAATCAGCGGCAACCCCGGCGCCGGCGCCGTCATGCCGACGATCCGGATCTCGTCCAGCAACGCCGGCAGCGCATCGCCCACGTACGCGAACGTCACGCAGTCGATCGCCGCGCAATCGGCTTGGCCGGCCGCGAGCGCGCGCAGCACGTTCAGGTGCGAGCCGAACGACGCGACCGAAGCGAAGAAACGTCCGTCATGCGCGTGCGGCGCGACTGCATCGCGCAACGCATTCATCCCGCTGTGCGAATCGTCGCCGTTGATGGCCGCGCGTAGGCCGCGACACGCGGCCAGCGTCGTCGCGCCGCGCGCCTGCGCGCGCGCCGACACGACCAGCACGCTGCTGTAGCGTGCGCCGTGGCAGCCGGGCGCATCGAACGCGGGCGTCGCGATCAGATGCACGGTTTCGTTCAGCCCGAGCATCCGGTACGGATAGCCGCACGTCTGGGACAGCAGCAGGTCGTTGCGGCGCCACAGCGCATTCAGATCGTCGAACGGCTCGCCGGGCAGCGCGACGTCGACCGGCCCGCCGGCGCGCGCGAACGCATCGAGCGCGTCACGCAGCAACGCGCGCCACAGCGCGCCGTGGCGCGGCGTCACGTTGTACATCGGCAGTGCGGCGATCCATTGGTTCATGCGCGCATTCTACGCAGCGGCGCTGCACCGCGGGAAGCACGCTCGATCGAACTTCCGCAGGCACCGAAACACGAGCGCGCGAACGATGCTTATGCGCCGCGCGGCGATAAGCAAATGCGAAACGCTTGGTTGGCGCGCCGACGCCGCGCCGTTAGCGTTCAAATGGCGCGGCGCCGTCGGATTCCGCCCTGGTGACGGCCGCCACCGGCGAAACACCTGCGGGCACATCGAGCGTGCGCTGCATCGACGCATTCGTCCGCTTGCCGCCTTTCGCGCCGACGGCGCACTTCATCCCGTTTCACACCATGGCCGAATACTTCGACGTCGACCACGCGCGCGCGATCGCCGCGCTCGACGCCCGCTTCACCGCCCGCACCGAGTGGCCGACCTGGCTGCTGATCGTCGCGATCTACGGCGGCTGGCTCGCCGTGCTGCTGCTCGTGCGCGCCGGCCATTTGTCGCTTGGGGCCGCGACGCCGCCGCTGATCCTGCTCGGCGCGTGGCACATGTCGCTGCAGCACGAACTGCTGCACGGGCATCCGACCCGCTGCGCGTTCGTGAACCGGCTGCTGGGCTATCCGCCGCTGACGATCTGGTATCCATACACGCTGTATCGCGACACGCACCTCGACCATCACCGCGACGAGGATCTCACCGTGCCCGGCGTCGACCCGGAATCGAACTACGTGTCGCGCGAGCAGTGGGCGCGGCTGCCGCGCTGGCGACGCGCGCTGACGGTGGCGCGCAACACCTTCGTCGGGCGCCTCGTGTTCGGGCCGCCGACGAGCGTTGCGGCGACGTTCGCCGACGCGCTGCGCAGGTTCCGGCGCGGCGACTTCCACTACCTGCCGATGTGGGCCGCGCACGCCGCGTGCGTGGCCGCACTGCTCGCGTGGCTGCAACGGGCGATCGGCATGCCGTGGTGGTACTACGTACTGGCCGTCGCGTGGCCCGCGCTGTCGGTCGCGATGATCCGGTCGCTGTTCGAGCATCGCGCCGCGCGGCAGCCGAAGGCGCGCATCGCGATCAACGAAGCCGGCTTCGCGATGCGCCTGCTGTATCTGAACAACAACTACCATCTCGTGCATCACGACCTGCCGAAGCTGCCGTGGTACGACCTGCCGCGTGCGTACCGGATGCGCCGCGACGCGTATGCGCAAAAATGCGGCGGCTTCGTGATCCGCGGCGGCTATCGCGAACTGCTCGCGCGCCATGCGTGGACGCCGACCGACGCGCCCGTGCATCCGTTCGAGCGCGGCACCGCATCGCTGTCCACAGGCTGCGGCGCGACGGTCGCCGTGGTCGACGGGTATCTCCGGATCAGTACCTGACGCACGTCATGCGCGCGAGCGCGTAGCGCGTCGGTCGCGTCGCGAAGCCGCCCGTTGCGGCGGCCGTTGCGCGCAACGGCGCGCCGTCCACGCCCCCTGCGCATTCCTTACGAAACGCCGACGCCAGTGCAATGCGGCGCTCCACCGCCGAATTGCCAATTGCGTCGGCAATGGCCAGAATGACGGCTCGTCCGGAGCCGCCCACGATCATTCGCTCCGCCTCCGCCCGCGGCCGCGCGCCGCCCTCTCCGAACGACGATGCAACCCAACTCCTCACCCGGCGCGGTCCGCTCGATCGGCAACGACTGGTCGGTGTCCGCGATCACCGCGGGCTTTCTGGCGGTGCTGATTTCCTATGCGGGTCCGCTCGCGATCCTGTTCCAGGCATCGCAGGCCGCGCACGTATCGAACGAGATGGTCGCGTCGTGGGTCTGGGCGATCTCGATCGGCGCGGGCGTGTCGGGCCTGTTCGCTAGCTGGAAACTGAAAGTGCCGGTGATTACCGCGTGGTCGGCGCCCGGCACCGCGCTGCTCGTCGGCCTGTTTCCGCAACTGTCGCTGAACCAGGCCGTCGGCGCCTACCTGACGGCCGCGGCGATCATGCTGGCGATCGGCGTGAGCGGCGGTTTCGACCGTCTGGTCCGCCATATTCCGCGCGGCATCGCGTGCGGGATGATGGCCGGCATCCTGCTGCCGTTCGGCATGCATGCGTTCTCGGCCGCGACCGCGCAGCCGGTGCTCGGCTTCGGGATGATCGGCGCGTACGTGATTTTCAGGCGCCTGCTGCCGCGCTACAGCATCGTGCTGGTGCTGCTGACGGGCGCCGCGCTCGCGACGCTGCTGGGGATCGCGCACATCGGCAACGTATCGCCGAGCATCACGCGGCCCGTGTTCATCGCGCCGGAATGGACGCTCGGCACCACGCTCAGCCTCGCGTTGCCGCTGGTCGTCGTCAGTCTCACCGGCCAGTTCCTGCCGGGGATGACGATCCTGCGCGTCTCGGGCTACCACACCAGCGCCCGGCCGATCATCGCCGCGACCGGCGTGATGTCGCTCGTCGTCGCCTGCTTCGGCGGGATCACGATCGTCGTCGCGGCGATCACCGCGGCGCTGTGCACCGGCAAGGATGCGCACGAGGATCCGGACCGCCGCTATGTCGCGGGCATCGCGAACGGGGTGATCTATCTGATCGGCGGGATCTTCGCCGGGACGATCGTCACGCTGTTCTTCGCGCTGCCGAAGGCGTTCGTCGCGATCCTCGCGGGGCTCGCGCTGATCGGTGCGATCGGCGCGAACGTGCACGGGATCTTCGAGGACGACGCGCACCGCGACGCGTCGGTGATCACGTTCCTCGCGACCGCATCGGGGATGACGTGGCTGGGGCTCGGGTCCGCGTTCTGGGGCATCGTGATCGGGTCGGCCGCGTATGCGGCGTCAAGCCGGGTGCGCCGCCACGCGTGACGCGACGCGCGCGCATCGGCGCAGACGTCGGCTCAGCGCGTGTGCTCGCGCAGCAGCGCCGCGATCGCCTGCTCCGGTGACGTTGCGCCGTAGACGCGCTCCGACACGCCGGCCTCGACGTCGATCTGCCCTGCGTTGTGCGCGTCGTAGAGATCGACGATCAGCTGTGCATGGCGCTCGCTGAGGCCGGCGCGCAACAGCGTCGCGGTCCATGCGTCGCGCGGCAGTTCCTGCGCGACGATCGCGCGGCCGGCGCGTTCGGCGAGCGCATTGGCGATGTCGCGCACGCTCGCGCGCCGCGGCCCCTCGATGCTGACGATGCGCAACGCCGTACGCGCCGCGGCCGGCTCGGCGAGCAGCCGCGCGGCCGCGATGCCCACGTCTTGCGCCCAGACCGTCGGAAACACCTTGTCGAGCGGATGATGAAAGCTCGGCAGCACGCCGGTGGCCAGCGCGACCGGCAGCACGCGCGCCCAGTTCTGCAGGTGTTCGGCCGAGCGCAGCAGCGTGAGTTGCGTCGGGATCGTCTTGAACGCCGCTTCGAGCCGATGAAAGAGCCGCGTGATGCCCGTGTTGCCGTCGCGCTCCGCGCCGTAGTCCGACAACGCGAGCAGCGCCGGCGGCCCAGCGGCGACGAGCGCGCCGGTCACGACGTCGATGATCCGCTCCATCGACGCGGCCGGGTCGCGCTCGGCGGCGGGCGCCGGACACAGCATCTGCACGGCCTGCGCGCCGTCGAGCGCCGCGGCGACGGCCCGTGCGTCGGTCAGATCGGCGATCGCCACCTCGCAGCCGAGTTGCACGAAGCGCTCGCACCGGCTTGCGTCGCGCAGGACGGCGCGAACCGGATGGCCTGCGCTGCGCAGGGCCGTGACGGCCGACAAACCGACATTGCCTGTTGCGCCGAAAATCACGAACACGATTCGCTCCTTGGGGGATGACGTTGCGGTGATTGTCGCGGTGCGCGACTCGGATGGCGCGCACGGATGGATGAAGCGAGCAGGAATGGATGACGCGATGGTCGGGGCGCGCGCGGGTGGACGGCGTGAGCTGCGGCTCGGTGGATGTTATCGGAGGCGCGCTGTCAGGTTGGCGTTGCCATTCACGCTGCCCTTACCGCCATCAACCTCCTAAGCCCGCGTCAGCCCGCCCTTCCCCCCGCGCGCGCAATTTCGGTCGGCGTCGCGCCGAGCACGCGATTCATCCAGTTCGCCATGTGGCTCTGGTGCGCAAAGCCGGCCTCGAGCGCGATCTGGCTGATGCTGAGCCGTCCTTCGAGCAGCAGCGTCTTGGCCCGCTCGACGCGCCGCCGCACGACGTACTGATGCACCGGCATCCCGAGCGTCGCGCGAAACAGCACCTTGAAATGCGGCACGCTGATCGACACGAGCGCCGCGAGTTCGGCGAGCGTCATGCGGCGTTCGAGGTTCGCCTCGACGTAATCGATCACGCGCGACGCCGCCTTCGGCGTCAGCATGGGCGTGCGCTCGCGTAGCGCCGGACGGCTGTCGGCCAGCCGCGCGACGAGCGCCGTGCACAGGCTCTCCGCATAGAGCGGGTCTGATGCGTCCGCCGCGTCGAGTTCGGCGGCCAGCGCCCACGCGATGTGCTGCAGCCGCGGATCGCGCACCTGCAGCCGCCGGCGGATCTGGGCGTGCGCGGGCTTCAGTTCGAGTTGCTCGAACGTGCTCCGCACGAACGTGTCGCTCAGCGCAATGTACAGGACCCGGCAATCGGCGCTGTCGGTCCACCGGCCCGGCAGCCCTGCGGGGATCACGTCGACGTCGCCATGCGCCTGGATGCGCGACACGCGCTCGCCGTCGCATACGCAATCCGCGCGCACGGGCGAGCCGACGTGCACGCCGATGCGGTGATGCTCGGCGGCCGGAATCCGGTACGTGCCCGCGCGTATTTCCAGCAGCGATGCGCCGAAGCCGCACCATCCGAGCCCCCGGCTGGAGCGCAGCGTGATGGGCACGCCTTCGTCGGGCGGCGCGGCGAGAATCGGATCGCTCATGATTTCACTCCACCGAAGCGGATACAGATCGCGCATTGTGACGCCTTTTCGGCGCGCTTGCCGGGCCTGCGCGGTCACTTCGACGTCGCGTCGGAAAAGATCATCCGTTTCTGCTCGGGCCAATCCTTGCATGCGCGCCAATCGCAGCCGCGCCGCCTACGATGCGCGAATCCGACACCTACGGAGACCGAGATGCCCCGTTCATGCCCGCTGCATGCGGCGTTTGCCGCCACTTCATCGTCCCGCGCAGTGCGCCTGCGTGCGCGCGGCGCGTCGCGCGACCACAGCACGACCCTTGCCGAACGCTGCCTGCGCATGATCGGCTGGCACCGGCTCGAGCGACTGCTCGCGTCGATTCCCGACAGCAACGACGACTTCGGCATCGTCTGACGGCGGCGCCGCATGGCGCGGCCCGTATCGGGCCGCTTGCATCACCCGCTCACATCGCCTGCTTCCGCCGCCGATCGTGCGGCGCGACCGTCGCGCCGTCGATCACCGGCGCGCCCTGCTTGATCAGGAAATCGCGGAACAGCCCGGTCACCTGCGAGATGCGGCGATCGGCGAGCGTGACCACGTACCACTCACGCTCGATCGGGTTGCCGGGAAACGGCAATTGCCCGAGCAGCCCCGTGCGCAACTCGAGCGCGCATGCGTGCAGCGACAGGAACGCAATGCCGAGCCCGGCTTCGGCCATCTGCTTGATCGCCTCGTTGCTCGACAGTTCCGAGCCCACGTGGAACCGGTAGCCGGCCGTCTTGAACAGCGTCTCGACGGTCGAGCGCGTGCCCGCGCCGCGTTCACGCACGAGCAGGTGGGCGGATTCGAGATCCTTCAGCGTGACGCGCTTGCGCTGCATCAGCGGATGCGTCGGCGCGGCGACGAACACCATCGGATGCTTCGCGAATTCGACCGCGTGCGTGCGCAGCTCCTTCGGCGCGCTGCCCATCACCGCGAGATCGATTTCATGCGTGGCGAGCATGCGGATGATGTCGTCGCGGTTGCCGACCTTGAAATAGGTCTTCACGTGCGGACGCGTCGCGGTGAATTTGACGAGCAACGGCGGAATCAGATACTCGGCGGTCGTGATCGCGCCGATGCGCAGCGTGCCGCCGAGATCGCCCGTCAGCGCGGCCACCTCGTCGCCGGCCTCGCTCCACAGATGCAGGATCTCGCGCGCGTAGCGCGCGACGATTTCGCCGGCCGCGGTCAGCTGCACGCCGCGCCCCACCCGCTGCAGCAAAGCGGCGCCCACCGCCTCCTCGAGCAGCCGAACCTGCAGCGATACGGCGGGCTGCGTCAGGTTCAGCTCCTCGGCCGCGCGGGACACGCTACCGAGCCGCGCAATCATGTCGAGCGCCTTCAACTGCCGGAACGTTGCGGTCTTTCCTATAAGTGAATACATATGAGTCGCTTATAAACATTAAATTGTTTGCGCAGGTTCGAAACTATATCGTCGGTTCCTGAGGAATGTCATTCGAATCATCATCAAGCGGGAGCCCAACATGAACCACAACACGCACACCGTTGCAACGGACCGCGCACCACCCACGCCGCGCATCGTGATCGTCGGCGGCGGGGCCGGCGGCCTGCAGCTCGCGACGCGCCTCGGCGACACGGTCGGGCGCCGCGGGCAGGCCGAAGTCGTGCTCGTCGACCGCTACCCGACGCACTTCTGGAAGCCGCTGCTGCACGAAGCCGCATCCGGCCATCGCGATCCGGCCACGCACACGATCGAATACGTCGCGCAGGCGAAGCGCCACGGCTTCCGGTTCGTGCAGGGCGCGCTGCAGGCGCTCGACCGCGCGACGCGCACGGTGACGATCGCCGCCGTGCACGACGCCGACGGCACCGAGATCCTGCCGCAGCGCGAACTCGGCTACGACGACCTCGTGCTCGCCGTCGGCAGCGTGACGAACTTTTTCAACGTTCCGGGCGCGGCCCGCCACGCGCTGCCGCTCGAAAACCTCGACCAGGCGGAAGATTTTCGGCGCAAGTTCCTCGCCGCATGCACGCGGGCCAACCACGCGGCCGAGCAGCATCCGGCGCGGCGCGCGGCACCGGTCTGCATCAGCGTGATCGGCGCGGGCGCGACGGGCGTCGAACTGGCCGCGGCGCTGCGTCACGCGGTCCAGCAACTGACGACGTATCGCTTCAAGGCGCTGGTGTCCACGCGCGACGTGCACATCCGGCTGATCGAAGGCGGGGCGCGCATCCTGCCGGCGCTCGACGAGCGGCTGTCGGCGCGCATGCATGCGCAGTTGCGCACGCTGAGCGTCGACGTGCTGACGGATACGCGCGTCGCGCAAGTCGATGCCGACGCGGTCACGACCGCGACCGGCGAGCGGCTGGCGAGCGACATCACGATCTGGGCGGCCGGCGTGGCCGGCCCCGCGATCCTGCGGGAGCTCGGCGGTATCGCGCTCAACCGGTCGAACCAGGTGATCGTGACCGACACGCTGCAAACGCCCGACGATGCGCACGTGTATGCGTTCGGCGATTGCGCCGCGTGCCCGTCGGCCGATGCGCTGAGCGTGCTGCCGCCGCGCGCGCAGGTCGCGCACCAGCAGGCCGTGTACCTCGGCGACGCGTTCGCGCGGCGCCTCGCCGGCAAGCCGGTGGCGCGCTTCGCGTTCCGCGATGCGGGCACCGTGGTGTCGCTCGGCCACACCGGCGCCGTCTATCAGGCCGACTTCGGCGCGCGGCCGCGCTCGGTGATCGTCGACGGGCTCGCCGCGATCGGGCTGTACAAGTTCCTGTACCGCAAGCATCTGTTCAGCGTGTACGGACTGAAGCGCGCGCTGTTCCAGTCGCTCGGGCACTGGCTGCAACGCCGCAACCAGCCGTCGATCAAGCTGCACTGAGCGCGGCTTGCACGGTGCCGCAACACCGCGTATCGCGCGCACCACGCGATACGCGGCCCGCTGCGGCGCACGGCCGTGGTGCAGCGATCGGCTGCGCATGTTTGGTGCATCGGGCGAAGGCCGTCGCGCCGATGCCGAACCTGCGTGTCGTGCTGCATCGCGCACTTCCGCACCAGTCATGGCCCGCGATGCCATTCATTAGTCGAATCGTATGGGTCGGATATAAATATTAATTGGTCGCATATTCCGGATCGACGCTAAGGTGTCGAGCATTCCCGTCCGCGAACGGATCGTCACGTGTCAGGAGAGGAATCACCGTGGTCATTGAAGCCATCGTCACCCGTCTCGATGCTGCATTCGCGCAGATCGAAGCGACACCCGATTCGCACGAAGCACGCAACCAGCGCGACGCCATCATCCAGTGGCTCGACAGCGCATCCGAGCAAGGCTATCGGCTCGGCCTCGTCACGACGCTGCCGGCCGCCCGCCTCAGCGACATGTTCGAGGGGCAGTTCGGCCGCGCGACCCTCGACCGCTTCGCGGTCGTCGTGACCGACGCCGATCAGCAGGATGCCGCAGCGAACCGCCATCCGTTCGACGTCGCGCTGCAAGCGCTCGGCGTACCGCCCGAATGCGCGGTGGGCGTCGCCAGCAGCGAGCCGGAGCGCCGCGAAGCCGAGATCTTCGGCCTGTCGCGATGCATGCGCGTCACCGATACGATGCACGCGCTCGCATCGGCAAGCGTGCACTGAACCGCGCGCGTTCATACGGATACACTCGGCTGGTCGGGCGCGATGGCGCGCCATGCCGATCATCGTCTGACGACGCACTGGCATTCTTGCCGTCAAAGTCGGCTGCGACATTCGCCGGCTTGATCGATTTCTTCCCGAGGCGGGACGGTGCGTGCATCGTCTCGCTCGTCGCGCAACGGCGCCGGTTCACCGATACACAGAAGGTTGTGACACCAAGACGAAGATCGCTGCGGCGGTCGACGCGGTGAACGGGCGGCGTCATCGGAAAGGCTGAACGTCCGCGACGCGGAGCCTGTCACGTACCGGATGACAAAGCGGCTGCATGACGATTTCTTCAACGTGGTCGATGCAATCGCACGCGGCGGCCCGATACGCGCCGCAACGCTGCGCTCCCATTCGCATCCGTCATGGGCCTGAAGAACGCTTTCATGGCAACGCCGCACGCGCGGCTACGGTCCAACGCGGAACCGCATGCGAACAGCCAGCGGCCGCGCCGAAACTCCGCCGACACCGCGAGGTCGAACGAGCATCGTCGGAGAAAGTGACATGAACCACACCGCCCCGCTCGCCATCCTGCTCGTGCTCGTTGCCGCCAGTTCGCCCGCATACGCCGACGCGAGCGCCAACATCCCCACCGCGCAGGTTCCGCCGCAGCAGAAGAACTGCGTGCCGTCCTCCAGCGTGCGTCAGCCTTCGAATCGGCCGCCGATCCGCGTATGCGTCGGCGATTCCGACACGCAGCTGAACCTGCCGTGGTTCGTCACCGACGTGCTCACCGCCGTGGACACGCGTCAATCGCCTCGCGCCCTGTTGCACCGGATGCGCGACGATTTCTGAATCCCGGCGCGCCGGACGCTTCGGCCTACAGCGCGCCATAACGCGGCGTTCCCGGATTGGCCGCGGTATCACCCAGATAACCGACGTTCATACGAGATAGGCGGCTGATGGCAACGTATACGCCGTCCCACGAATATTTACGATCACACGTTAATCTACGACACAGCATTCAATTAACAAACTACGATCAACAATTGAGGGATCCATCGTATACTTGCCGCACACCGTCCTCGTGCCAAGAGAAGGTGGGTTCCGCCCGGCCGCATTCGATGCGGCCGGGTTTTTTTACGCGCCATCAATATATATGCATAATCGATGTATGTTATGGAGAGCCGCGTCGAACCCGTGTCCCCGCATCGTTATCGCTTCGCGTGTGTCGCGAGCGTAGAATCGACTGACGTCCCGCTACCGGCGCGGACCGCCGCGCTCCGGCCAGGCACGGCGAATGCTTCGCGCCCATTCATCGACCGGTTCGACGAGCATGCCCATACGGACAACAACGAGCGCGACCCGACGAACGTCCGCGTCCACGCCGGGCGCGAAGCCGGTATTCCATCGCGCCGACGCCGCGCAGCACATCGTGTTGCCGATTGCCCTCCTCGCCTGCATCGTCGTGCTCGTCCTCGCGCTCGTCATGGCCGACCGCATGGCGCGCGACTCGGTCACGCGCCACGAGCGCACGGTCGCGACCGATATCGCGATCTCGATCGACCATATCCTCGACGGCGTGCGCTCACGGCATCCCGGCGAACTCGATGCGCTGATCGGCCGGCCGTGCGCCAGCGTGTCCAGAACGCTTGCCGAAGCGGCCACGCGGCTGCGCTACCTCCGTGCGGTCGGACTGGTCAACGGCGGCCGCGTCACCTGCTCGTCCGCGCTCGGCCCGGTCGATGTTCCGCTCGACGTTTACACGCGCACGCCGGCGTCGGCCGGCACGACGCTCGCGCTGCTGGAGCAGACGCCGTTTCAGCGCGGCGTGCCGGTGCTCGCGGTCGTGCGGGCGGCAACGCCGGGCTCGGGCGTGCTGTACCTGATCGAAGGCGACTATGTGGCCGACATGCTCGCGTACGGCGCGCGCTTCGGCGCGGCGACGGCCACGCTGTCGGTCGCGGGCTGGGGCGGCCTCGATCAGCGCGGCCGCTTCATGCCGCCGCACCCGGCGGCCGCGCCGGCGGGCAGCGCGATCACGTCGAGCGCGTGGCCGTTCACGGTGTCGGTCGCGGCGTCGCAACCGTACGTCTCGCAGGTGTATCGGCGCTATCGGCTCGTCTGCCTGACGATCGCGCTGCTCGTGAACGGTCTCGTCGCGGCCGCGTACCTGCTGGCGATGGCGCCGCGCCGGCTGCTGCTGAAGGCGGTCCGCCACGCGCTCAAGCGCGGCGAGCTTCACGTCGTCTACCAGCCGATCGTCGACGTCGAGACGCGCCGAACGGTCGGCGTCGAGGCGCTGCTGCGCTGGCAGCATCCCAAATGGGGGGCCATCGGTCCGGCGGCATTCGTCCCCGAGGTCGAGTCGAGCTCGATCCTGCCGAAGATCACCGAATTCGTGCTGCGCACGGCCGTGTCGGAACTGGCCGACCTGGCGCCGTCGACGCCGCTGCGCATCGCGATCAACATCGCGCCGCAGGACCTCGAACGGCCGCGCTTCGTCGCCCTCGTCGCCGAGGCGATTCGCCGGCTGCCGCCGGGATGCACGCTGGTGCTCGAAGTCACCGAGCGCGTCCTGCTCGAGAAGAATGCACGCACGACGGAGATGTTCGCCGCGCTGCGCGCGACGGGCGCGAAGTTCGCGATCGACGATTTCGGCACGCATCACAGCAATCTCGACCTGCTGTCGCGCTTTCCGTTCGACTACGTGAAGATCGATCGCCAGTTCATCTCGCAGCTGACGACCGGCAACGCCAGGCTGATCGAGGGCATCGCGGCGCTGGCGCGCCATTACGACGTGACCGTCATCGCCGAGGGCGTGGAGACGGAGGAGCAGCATCGCGCGCTACGCGCCGTCGGCGTGCAATATGCGCAGGGCTTTCTGTATCACCGGCCGCAAGGCCCGGAGAATTTGAAGCGCGATTTCGCGGCGATGCCGGCCTGAGCGCGCCGCGTCGCGCGCCCGCGTGCGGGCGCCGTCGCGAGGCGGCGCCGACGGGCCGCGGTGCTGGCGCTGGTGCTGGTGCAAACGCCCACGGGAGCATCAACGCCAACGCCGAAGCGAGCACCAATCCCCATCGCGGCCCAGCCAGCGACGAACCCACCGCACCGCGACCGAGCACGCGGCGCGATCGCCACGCAGAACGAGTATCCCGATGACGCCAGACCATCCGCCGCCCATCCCTTCGAACCGCGAGCCGGTCGCGCACGATCAGCCGCTGCTCCACCGCTACGCGGAGTTCCGGTTCCAGACGGTCGTCTCGTCGATCACCGACTATGCGGTGTTCATGCTCGACACGCACGGCAACGTCGCCACGTGGAACGCGGGCGCGGAGCGCATCAAGGGCTACCGCGAGGACGAGATCGTCGGCCGCCATTTCTCGCGCTTCTATCCGCCCGACGCGATCGCCGCCGGCCGCCCGGCTCAGGCGCTCGAAACCGCGGTCGCGTCCGGGCACTTCCAGGACGAAAGCTGGCGCGTCCGCAAGGACGGTTCGCGCTTCTGGGCCAGCGTGACGATCACGGCCGTGCGCGACGAGTCGAACACACTACGCGGCTTCATCAAGATCACGCGCGACATGACCGAGCGCAAGCGCGTCGAGGAACTGGAAACGGCCACGCGGCGGCTCGACGTGTTCATCGCGACACTCGCGCACGAGTTGCGCAACCAGCTCGCACCGCTGCAGCACACGATCGGCATCCTTCACAGCCTGCCGGCGGCCGGGCTCGGCCCCGCGCTCACGCAATGCAAGGACATCGCCGAGCGGCAGATCGGCCAGCTCGTGCGGCTCGTCGACGATCTGCTCGACATCGGCCGCATCAAGACCGACAAGGTGGATCTGCAGCAAGCGCCACTGAACGTGCGCGACATCGTCTATCGCAGCGTGCAGAGCATCCAGCCGAAGGTCGATGCACGCGGACAGCGCATCGTCGTGCGCCTGCCACCCGCGCCGGTGATCGTGCGCGGCGACGACGTGCGGCTCGTGCAGGTGCTGTACAACCTGCTCGACAACGCATCGAAGTATTCGCCGAACGGCGAGCACATCGAAGTCCACGTGCGCACCGAGGCGAGCGTGGTCGCGATCGACGTCGTCGATCGCGGGATCGGCATCGTCCCCGGCGCGCAGGAGTCGATCTTCGAACTGTTCGAACAGGACAGCAGCGCGGGCCGCCTTGCGGCCGGCGGGCTCGGTCTCGGCCTCGCGATCTGCCGCAAATTCGTCGGCCTGCACGGCGGCAGCATCACCGCCGACAGCGCCGGCATCGGCAAGGGTTCGTCGTTTACCGTGCGGCTGCCGCTCGCGCAGCCGGCCGAACGCGTCGAGCCGGCGCGCGTCGCACCGGCACCGCTCACGACGCGCCCGCTGCGCATCCTGGTCGTCGACGACAATCGCGAAGCGGCCGACACCCTCGCCGTCCTGCTGCAAACCAAGGGCCACACGGCGCGCGTCGCCTACCACGCGCGCGATGCGGTGCCGCTCGCGCGCGACTTCGCACCGCAGCTGATGCTGATCGACCTGAGCATGCCCGACGTCAACGGCTTCGAGCTGCTGCGTGAACTGAACGCGACACGCATCGCGCCCGATGCATTCCGTGTCGCGCTGTCGGGGCACGTGCGCTCGTGCGATCGCAAGGAAACCGCTGACGCCGGCTTCGACGACCATTTCGCGAAGCCGATTCCGATCGACGCGCTCGATGCATTGCTCGCGCGCGTCGACACCGCTGCGCAGCGCCACGGCGAAGGTTGAGCACGCTGCTCGATGCGGCACGCGCAACGCGCGGCCCGCCCGCGCCGCCTGACGCCATCGACGCACGCGCGGCGGCCGGCACGCGCAAGCGCTAAAATTCGCCGCCTGGGCATCCACGACGAGCGAGCGTTTTGACGGAGTTCGAGCAGGGTTTCATCCTCACCCGCCACTGGCGGGACACCGCGTCCGGCATCGAGATCGAGTTCTGGCTGGCAACCGAACACGGTCCGCGCCGGGTGCGGTTGCGCCCGCAGGAAGCCGTCGCGTTCGTGCCGGCGCAGCAGCAGGCGCTCGCCGAGCGCGCGCTGGCCGGCGAGCGCGATGCCGAATGGCGTCCGCTCGCGCTGCGCGACTTTCGTCAGCGCCCGGTGGCCGGCCTCTACTGCCGTCGCTACCGCCATCTGAGCGCACTGCAGAAGCGCCTCGCGTCGGCCGGCGTCGACGTGTACGAAGCCGACGTGCAGCCGCCCGACCGCTACACGATGGAGCGCTTCATCACCGCGCCCGTGCTGTTTCGCGGCGCCGTCGCCGCCGACGGCACGCTGACCGACGGCGAACTGAAACCGGCGGCCGATTACCGGCCGACGCTGCGCTGCGTGTCGCTCGACATCGAGACGAGCGTGAACGGCGAGCTGTATTCGATCGCGCTCGAAGGCTGCGGACAGCGACAGGTCTACATGCTCGGGCCGCCGAACGGCGACGCGCGGGCCATCGACTTTCGCCTCGACTACTGCGACAGCCGCGCCGAGCTTCTCGCGCGGCTCAACGACTGGTTCGCCGAGCACGATCCCGATGCGGTGATCGGCTGGAACCTCGTGCAATTCGACCTGCGCATCCTGCACGCGCACGCGCAGCAGTACGGCGTCGCGCTGAAACTCGGGCGCGGCGGCAGCCCGCTGGAATGGCGCGCGCACGGCCAGCAGCCCGATCACTTCTTCGCGGGCGCGGCCGGGCGCCTGATCCTCGACGGCATCGACATGCTGAAATCGGCGACGTGGACGTTTCCGTCGTTCAGCCTTGAATACGTGTCGCAGGCGCTGCTCGGCGAAGGCAAGTCGATCGACAACCCATATCAGCGGATGGACGAGATCCAGCGCCGCTTCGACCACGACAAGCCGGCGCTCGCGCACTACAACCTGAAGGACTGCGAGCTCGTCACGCGAATCTTCGCGAAGGCCGACCTGCTGTCGTTCGCGCTCGAGCGCGCGACCGTCACGGGCCTCGCGGCCGACCGCACGGGCGGCTCGGTCGCGGCGTTCACGCATCTGTACCTGCCGCGCATGCACCGGCTCGGCTACGTCGCGCCGAACCTCGGCGACGTGACCGGCCAGAACAGTCCCGGCGGCTTCGTGATGGATTCGCGACCCGGCCTGTACGACTCGGTGCTCGTGTTCGACTACAAGAGCCTCTATCCGTCGATCATCCGCACGTTCCTGATCGATCCGGCCGGCCTGATCGAAGGGCTCGCGCATCCGGACGATGCGGCATCGGTGCCCGGCTTTCTCGGCGCGCGCTTCTCGCGCACCGCGCATTGCCTGCCCGACATCGTGCGACGCGTGTCGGAAGGCCGCGACGAAGCGAAACGCCGGCGCAACGCGCCGCTGTCGCAGGCGCTGAAGATCATCATGAATTCGTTCTACGGCGTGCTCGGCTCGACCGGCTGCCGCTTCTTCGATCCGCGGCTCGCGTCGTCGATCACGATGCGCGGCCACGAGATCATGCATCGCACGCGCGAGCTGATCGAGGCACAGGGCTACGAGGTGATCTACGGCGACACCGATTCGACGTTCGTGTGGCTCGGCCGCGCACACGACGACGACGCGGCGGCCACCACCGGCCGCGCGCTCGTCGCGCAAGTGAACAGTTGGTGGCGCACGCATCTGCGCGAACGCTACGGGCTCGACAGCGCGCTCGAGCTGCAATACGAGCGGCACTACCACCGCTTCCTGATGCCGACCGTGCGCGGTGCGGAGGAAGGCAGCAAGAAGCGCTACGCGGGCCTCGCGCGCGCGGCGGACGGCGGCGACGATCTCGTCTTCAAGGGGCTCGAAACGGTGCGCACCGACTGGACGCCGCTCGCGCAGACGTTCCAGCGCGAACTGTACCGGCGCGTGTTCAAGCGCGAGCCGTACCAGGATTTCATCCGCGACTACGTCAGGCGCACGCTCGCCGGCGAATACGATGCGCAGCTGATCTATCGAAAGCGGCTGCGCCGGCCGTTGAGCGAATATCAGCGCAACGTGCCGCCGCACGTGCGCGCCGCGCGGATCGCCGACGAATTCAACCAGGCGCGCGGGCGTCCGCTGCAGTACCAGCGCGGCGGGTGGATCAGCTACGTGATGACGACCGCCGGCCCGGAGCCGCTCGAAACGATGCGCTCGCCGATCGACTACGCGTTCTACGTGAGCCGCCAGCTGCAGCCGGTCGCCGATGCGATCCTGCCGTTCCTGCGCGACGATTTCGAACGCGTGATCTCCGGCCAGGGGCAATTGTTCTGACGTCGCGCGGCTGCGCGAGCGGCCGTTCCTTCATACGGTTGCGCGTGCAACCGCCTCGCCTGTATCCGCCGTGTGCCGATCGGCATTCCGACGGCCGCGTGCATCGAGCGATAAGTAAAACCGATCGACCCGGTCGGAAATCCGACTTGGACGGCGCGCACGCCGCAGCGCACAATTTCGTCCATCGCAATCGAATGAAACCCTGATCCTTCGCAATGCGTTTTCGTGGCGCCCGCGCTGAACGACCGCGTATCGCCACACGCTTGAATAACAAGGAAAAGGCGCGCTCGCCGTGCTTGAAATGCCTCCAACGAACCATCCCTGCGTGCGCCGCCGCGTTCGCGCACGCTCCGTTTCCGTCCGCCGCGACGCATGCAGCCCACCGGTGCCGCACGACATGACGTGCAGCACGCCGCCTCCGGCGCCGTAACGCGCCCGCAGCAAACACTACTCCCCCGTCTCGCCCGAGGAAACCGACGTGTCGCAAGCCACCGTCGCGCCGCTACGGCCGCGCGACCCCTTCTCCATCGATCCGAGAAAGCTGCTGTTCTCGGTCACCACCTTCGTCGCGGCCGCGCTCGTGCTGCTGATCTCGTTCGCCGTCAGCTTTCCGCGCCCGTGGTGGGCGCTGCTCACGGTATACGTGACCGCACAGCCGATGGCCGGCACGTTCCGACCGAAGACCATCTATCGCGTGGCCGGCATCGCGACCGGCGCGATCGTCACCGTTGCGGTCGCACCCAATCTGCAGAACTCGCCGGCGCTGCTGGTGCTGTGCCTCGCGCTGTGGATCGGCTTCTGCATCTATCTCGCGGTGCTCGATCGTACGCCGCGCGCGTTCCTGTTCCAAATGGCGGCGTTCAGCTCGGCCGTGATCTGCTTTCCGTATCTCGACGATCCGACCAACATCTTCATTACCGCCGCGTCGCGCGTCGAGGAAATGTCGGTCGCGATCCTGTGCGTGACGATCGCGCACCGCGTCGTGAAGCCCGCGAACAACCGGCCGGTAATTCACGAACGCGCGCTGTCGTTTCTCGGCGATGCATGCCGCTGGACCGCCGAGGCGTTCGGCACCCGCCACGCGCGCCTCGAACACGCGCATCGCCGCAAGCTCGCCGCCGATGTGACGGAGCTCGGCATCATCGCGACGGCGCTGCCGTTCGATCAGCGCTTCGCGCTCGCGACGCGCGACACCGTCACCGCATTGCAGCACCGCCTTGCCGCGCTGCTGTCGATCGCGTCGGCCGCGGCGAACCGGCTCGACCAGCTGCGCGCGCTGAACGCGGTCGATGCGGACACCGCCACGCTCGTCGACGCGGTGATCGCCGACCTGCACGCGTCACAGGAGGTCGGCGACGCGCTCGACGCCGGCCTCGCCGCGCGCTGCCGCGCCCTTGCCGCCGAGCGGCTGCACGATTCGACGTGGACGTCGCTGCTCGCCGCAAGCCTGTTCGACCGCACCGCCGATTTCATTGACACGCTGCACGCGGCGCGCACGCTGGTGCGCAGCTTCGCCGCAAGCGACGCCGAGCTCGCGCGCCACCTGACGCCCGCGGACGCCACGCGCCGCTTCGCGCTCGCGCGCGATCACGGGCTCGCGCTGCTCGCCGGCGCGGCGACGGCCACCGCGATCGTCATCTACTGCGCGGTGTGGATTCTCCTCGCCTGGCCGAACGGGTCCGCGACCGCCGCCTTCGCCGCGCTCGTCACCTGCTCGTTCGCGGCGCAGGACGATCCGGCGCCGATGATCGGCCGCTACCTCGTGTCGACGCTCGTCACGTTTCCGCTCGCCGCGCTGTACCTGTTCGTGATCCTGCCGCGGGTCGACGGCGCCGGGATGCTGATCCTGACGCTCGCGCCGGCGCTCGTCTGGATGGGCTACATCCAGGCCGATCCCGCACGCACCGCGCGCGCGCTTCCGATGTTCTCCTGCTTCATCGTCGCCATGGGCTTTCTCGATCGTTTCCAGGCCGACTTCGCGCTGTTCCTCAACACGGGGCTCGCGCAGGTCGGCGGCATCGCCACGACGCTGGTCGTGAGCAAACTGTTCCGCTCGGCCAGCACGCGCTGGACCGCATACCGGATCGTGCGCCAGAACTGGGCCGATCTCGCGCAGATGGCCGACCCGCGCCGGCCGCTCGATGCGGCCACGTGGACGGCGCGCGCGATCGACCGGCTCGGTCAGGTCGCAACACGCATGGCGTTCGCCGATCCGGACGACGCGTTGCACGCGGTCGACGGGCTGAGCGACCTGCGCATCGGCCGCAACATCATCCAGGCGCGCGAGGGGCTCGATCGAGGCGACGCGAATACGCGCCCGGCAATCGAGGCCGCGCTCGCGCAGGTGTCGAACCTGTATCGCGCGCGCGCCGACGCCCGCCATCCGATTGCAGCCGACGCAACGCTGATGCGCGCGCTGAATCGCGCGATCGCGGCCGTCGCGCGCGACCCCGCCGGCCGCGACGACGCCACGCTGCTCGCGCTGGTCGGCATGCGCTGCAACCTGTTTCCGCATGTTCAACTCGTCGAAGGAACGACGCGATGATCGAAGAGATCCACATTTTCGGCATCTACATGCCATCCGCGCTCGCCTGGGCCGTCGTCGCGCTCGGCGTCACGTTCATGCTGCGCGGGATGCTGGTGCGGCTGCGCCTGCACCTGCTGCTGTGGCAGCCCGCACTGCTCGAACTGGCCGCCTTCTTCGCGCTGTGGTGGGGTATCGCCCGCATTGCCGACGCCTGTCTCCCGCATCGACTCCTCTCCTGAACATGAAGCGAATCATTCCGCTGCTGCGTACCGTGCTGACGGCCGCCATCCTCGCCGGCATCGTCGCCGCGATCTACGGACTATGGGTGCGTTACCAGATCGAGCCGCTCACGCGCGACGGCAAGGTGCGCGCCGACGTGGTGCCGATCGCGCCCGACGTGAGCGGCCTCGTCACCGACGTGCGCGTGCACGACAACCAGAAAGTGACGAAGGGCCAGGTGCTGCTGGTGATCGATCCGTCCCGCTACCGGATCGCGCTCGAACAGGCCGATGCGAACCTCGCGAGCGAGCAGGCCGAACTCGACGAGGCGATCCGCGAAGACCGCCGCAATCGCGCGATGCCCGACGTGGTGGCCGAGGAGTCGGCGCAACAGGGCGCGACGCGCGTCGAGAAGCTGCGCGCGGCGCTCGCGCAGGCGCATTCCGCGCGCGACCTCGCGGCGCTGAACCTCGAACGGACGCTCGTGCGCGCACCGGTCGACGGCACCGTGACCAACGTCGGGCTGCTGCCCGGCGTGTACCTGAGCGCCGGCAAGGGCGCGATGGCGTTGGTCAACGACACGTCGCTGCGCGTGGAAGGCTACTTCGAGGAAACCAAGCTGCCCGCGATTCACGTCGGCGATCCGGCCAGCATCTATCTGATGGGCGTCGCGAGCGAGATTCGCGGCCACGTGCAGAGCGTCGCGGGCGGCGTCGAGGACCGCGAGCGCGCGGGAGGCGACGCGCAGCTCGCGAACGTGAACCCGGCGTTCACGTGGGTGCGGCTCGCGCAGCGCATCCCGGTGCGCATCGCGATCGATTCGGTGCCGCCCGGCGTGCGGCTCGTGCCGGGGCAGACCGCGTCGGTCGAGATTCACGCACGCGCCGGCGACGTCACGGTGCGCCGGAGCCTGCCATGGTGAGCGTGCGCAAAGCGTGGATCGCCGCGCTCGGCCTCGCGCTCGCCGCCTGCGCGGAGGTCGGCCCGGACTATCGCGTGCCGCCTGCCGCGCTCGCGAACGCGCCGGCCGCCAGCGGCGCGTTCGTTGCGGGTGCAACGGCCGCGTCGAATGCGCCGTTGCCCGCTCGCTGGTGGCGGCTGTACGACGATCCGGCGCTCGACGCGCTGATCGAGCGGGCGCTCGCGAGCAACGTCGATCTGCGCGCCGCGCAGGCGAACCTCGAGCGCAGCAGCGCGCTGCTCGCGGCGGCGCGCACGGCGCGCGAGCCGAGCGCGGGCTTCGACGCGTCGACGAACTACACGCAGCAATCCGCCGCAGCGGTGCTGTCGCACGTTGAGCCGCCGCGGCACGAGATCTACAACATCGGCTTCACGATGAGCTACGACCTCGATCTGTTCGGCGGCATCCGGCGCGGAATCGAGGCGGCGTCCGCCGACCACGAGGCCGTCGCCACCGCGCGCGATCTGGTGCGCGTGAACGTCGCCGCCGAAGTCGCGCGCGCGTATTCGGACCTGTGCAATGCCGGAAACCGGATCGACGTGCTGCAGCGGGCGATCGCGCTGCAGCAGCAGCGCCTCGCGTTGACGCGCCAGTTGATCGCTAACGGCCGCGCGCCGAGCTTCGAAGCGCAGCGCGACAGCGGTGCGATCGACGACAGCCGCGCGGCGCTCGCGCCGCTGCAGGCGCGCCGGCTGAATGCGGCGTTCCGGCTCGCGACGCTGATGGGCGAGCCGCCGGAGAACTACGATCGCGCGCTGCTGTCGTGCCGCAAGCCGCTCGAACTGGCCGCGCCGATTCCGTCCGGCGACGGCCGCGCGCTGCTCGCGCGCCGTCCGGACGTGCGCGCGGCCGAGCGCCGGCTTGCCGCGTCGACCGCACGCATCGGCGTCGAAACCGCGGCGCTGTATCCGGACATCAAGCTCGGCGCGAGCATCGGCTCGACCGGCGGCGCGGCCGCGTTCCTCACGCCGTTGACGAACCGCTTCGCGGTCGGGCCGATGGTGACCTGGGATCTGCATCGCAGCGCGATCCGCGACCGCATCGACGCGGCCCGCGCCGACAGCCGCGCGAGCCTCGCGCATTTCGATGCGACGGTGCTCACGGCGTTGCGCGAAACGGAGACGTCGCTGAACACGTACGCTGCCGCGCTCGAACGCCTGCAACGTCTGCAAGCGGCGCGCGACGCCGCGCGCGACGTGATGGAGCGTACCGACGAACTGCGCCATGGCGGCCGGGTCGGCGGCCTCGTCGCGCTCGATGCGCGGCGCACGTGGCTCGCGGCCGAAACGGCCGTCGCCGCGGCACGGCAGCAGGTGAACGACGACCAGATCGCGACCTTCCTCGCGCTCGGAGGCGGCTGGCAATGAGCACCGTCGACGATCCGATGCTCGCGCGGCCGGCGCATAATGGCGGGATGCCCGCCCCACGCGACTCGCGAATCAATCCGCGCAAGATGAAGTTCACACAACGCAGCCCGCTGCTTCGCAACATCAGTTATTTGCTGGCGATCGACGAGCATCGCAATTTCACGCGCGCCGCCGAAGCGCTGAGCGTGTCGCAGTCGGCGCTGTCGCAGAAGGTGCGCCAGCTCGAGGACGAGCTCGGCGCGCAACTGTTCGATCGCAGCGGCCGCGTGGTACAGCTCACCGACTTCGGCAGCGTGTACCTCGAATACGTGCGCCGCGCGCACAACGATCTGGTCACCGCGCAACGCGCGCTGCACGACGTGCACGACCTGTCGCGCGGGCAACTACGGATCGGCTTCACGCCGACCTTCACCGAATACCTCGTCGCGCCGGTGATCGAGCAGTTCCACGAACGCTATCCGGGCATCGTGATCGAGATCACCGAGATGTCGCTCGATGCGGTCGAGACCGCCCTCGGCGACGACCAGGTCGATCTCGCGTTCGGCTTCGTCGATGTGCGCTCCGACGAAATCGAGGCCGAAGCGCTGTTTCCCGAACAGCTGATGCTGGTGGTCGGCCGCACGCATGCGCTGACCGCGCAACGCGAGCCCGTCACGCCGACGCAGCTCGCCGATACGCCGCTCGCACTGCTGACGACGAGCTTCGTGTCGCGCTTCTACGTCGACAGCTATTTCCAGTCGTACGACATGCAGCCCGACGTCGCATTGCAGGCCAATTCGATCAGCGCCGTGCTGAAGATCGTGAGCCGCGGCAAGATCGCGACGATCCTGCCCGGCACGATCGAGTTCGAGCATCGCGATCTGCAATACGTGCCGCTCGACCCGCCGTTCCCGGTGCGCACCGTCGCACTGCTGCGCCGCAAGGGCGCGTATCGCACGGTCGCGTCGACGGCATTCGCGGAGCTGGTGCGCGAGATGCTCGACCATGGCAGCCTGTCGTCGCTGCGTACGCTGACGGCGCGCGAGCAGGGCTGACGGCGGCGGCGCCGCAATCTCCACCGCAATCTCCAGATCGATCGTCCGCCGCATCACGGATGCGGTGGTCGTGCCATGCGTCGCCGTTTCGTTGCGCATGCATCGATCAACGATCGATCCGCCTTATCGACCGCATCGGAAATACGCCTTGGACACGCTCAGGGTTTTCCATCATTCTCCCCTCATCGATTCGATGTGAATCGGTCGCGCCGAATAGCGGCGTCGACGGGCCCGGCGCCCATGTCGCACGATCCTTCCGTAGCACGCCGACACACTCGACAAGAAGAATCTGACACGCTCCCGGCCATCGACGGCCTGCGTCGGCGATGCCCACGTCCCGAATCGAACGCGTGTGAAACCCGTTTGGTCTAATTGGAGTCCTGAATGTCCCGGTCCGCTTCCCTTTCCGTTCTCGCCACCTTCATCGCGCTTTGCGGCATCACGGTCACCGCACCCGCGTCCGCGCAACAGCAACCGGCGGCGCCCGCCTCGCAGCAGCAATCGAGCAGCATCGCCTCTGTCGTAGCGGTCGCCGCCGCGCATGCAGGCGATGACGCATGCGCACACGGCGCCACCGCAACGAAGGCCGTCGCCGCACCGGTGCGCGTCGCCCCGACCCGCACGCCCGATGCACCGAATGCACCTGAGGCCGGCTGCATCGGCCCGGCGAGCTTCTGCAACGTCTACTTCGGCAGCTGATCCGCCGCCGCCACCGCCCCTTCCAACAGGAATCGTCGTGAATCATCTGTTCAGTGCGATGCGGGTCTTTCTCAAGGTTGCCGACACGCATCACTTCTCCCATGCCGCTCACCAGTTGAACCTGTCGCCGTCGCTCGTGACGCGCTACGTCGGCGATCTCGAATCGCACCTCGGCGTGAAGCTGTTGCAACGCTCGACGCGCAAGACGGTGCTCACCGAAGTCGGCGTCCGCTATGCGCAAGGCTGCCGCTCGCTGCTCGCCGACCTGTCCGAGATCGAGTCGCGCGCGACGCAGGAATCGAGCCGGATCGGCGGCGATCTGAACGTCGTCGTGCTGCACAGCTTGATGTCGCCGGAGCTGGCCGCGCTGTTTGCCGAGTACCAGTCGCGCCATCCCGAGGTGTCGCTGCACATCACGCTGACCGAGTCGGAAGTCGATCTGCTCGGCGGTGGCTTCGACTGCGGGATCGTCGCCGATACGATGATCTCGTCGCTCTCGGTCGTGTCGCGCGCGCTGGCCCATGCGCCGCTCGTCGCGGTCGCATCGCCCGGCTACCTGCTCGCCATGACCGCGCCGCAGCAGCCCGCCGACCTCGCCGCGCACCGGATCGTCGGCGTCGCGACAGGCGCGAAGACGTGCCGGTGGGTTGCCCCGGACGGCACCGTGGACGCGCTCCACGTCGAGCCGCGCGTCACAGTGAACAGCGCGCTGATGCAGCGTCAGCTCGCGCTTGCGGGCGGCGGTATCGCGCTGCTGCCCGAATTCGCGGTGGCGAGCGATCTGCGCAGCGGCGCGCTGAAACGCGTGCTCGCCGATTACCGGCTCGTCAGCGACGGCGTCGCCGTGTCGCTCGTGTATCCCGGCCGCGAGTTCCTGCCGGGCAAGGTGCGCGCGTTCGTCGATCTCGCCGCCGAGCGCTTCAGGCTGCCGTCGGTCAGCATGCTGCGCGCGGTGGCGGCGCGACCGGACATGACCGTGGCGACGGCCGCCGCCGCGTGACGTGCGTTGCGTTCCACGCGTATCGATTCGTTTCGTCGCTGCGGCCCGCCGCGTGCGCGACGAACCGCAGCGAAACCCTCCGAGGAAATCATGAAATCCATCATCGTCACCTTCGCGACGCTCTGCGCGGCCGCGACCGTCCTGCTCGCCGCACCGCGCGCATCGTATGCGCAGTCGCCGCTCACCCGTGCACAGGTTCGCCAGGAATTGCTCGACCTCGAATCGGTCGGCTACGATCCATCCGCCGGCGACGCCGACAACTACCCGGAAGGCATCGTCGCCGCGCAGGTGCGCCTCGAGGAGAAGCGCGCCGCCGAACGCCGCAGCGGCGAAGCGGCCTACGGCTCGGGCGGCGCACCGCGCACGTCGTCGGGCGCAGCGGCCGTCGCGGCAGCGAACCGATGAGATGTGGGGTGCCGATGCGCAGTGCGCGCGTGAAGATCGACGCATGCGCGGGCACACCGCCGCACAGCGGCCTCTCGCGTCCAGCTAAAATACCGGCCTGCCGCGCGTCCCGCCGCGGCCGGAGGACCCCACATCATGACCGCACGCCGCGGTGCCGCGATTGCGATCGCGCCCGGTCACGAGACAGCCCGCCTGTCCGACGCCCAGAAGACCTTCAACACGCTCGTCGAGCGCATCGACAAGCGGCGCGAGCGCCTCGCGGCGTGGGACGCCGTCACGCCGGCGTTCCAGAAGAAGTTCGTGGACGCGCTGCTGCCGCTCGAACGCGAATCGACGGCGCTGCGCACGCGGCTGATTCATCTGCTCGACGACGCGTTCCTGCGTAGCGGACTCAGCAAGGCCGAGCAGCGCACGCTGTCCGACCTGATCGCGGACATGGCCCGCGACGTGCTCGACGCCGCCGACGACGCGGCGCTGCAGCGCGTCTACGATCGCCATCATGCAAGCGGGCCGGCCGGCAGCGCAGCGGCCGATCCGCAGCCCGCGCCCGGCGCCGACGCGGCAGACGATCTCGATGCCCTGTCACCCGACGAACTGGCGCAACGGCTCCAAGCCGAGCTCGACGCGCAGTTCGAGCGCGACATGGCCGCGCACGCGGCACGCGAGGCGCAGCGCGCGAAGCGCAGGAAGACGCCGAAGCAGACAGCCGCGCAGGCGCGCGCCGAAGCGGAGCAGGCCGAATCGAGCAAGTCGATCCGCGAGATCTACCGCAAGCTGGCCAGCGCGCTGCATCCCGATCGCGCCACCGATCCGCACGACCAGGAACGCAAGACCGCGCTGATGCAGCGGGTCAACCACGCCTATGCGAAGCGCAACCTGCTGCAGCTGCTGGAGCTTCAGCTTGAGATCGAACAGATCGACCGGCATGCAATCGCCGGCCTCGGCGAAGCGCGGCTGACGCGCTACAACGGCATCCTCGACGAGCAGCTGCGCGAGCTCGACCGCGAGATCGAACACGTGGAGAACGATTTCCGCCGAACCTACGGCATCGCGCCGTCCGTGAAGATCGCGCCCGACACCGTGGTGCGCCTGCTCGCGCGTGACATCGCCGGCATGCAGCGCAGCATTCAGGACCTGACCGTCACGCTGCGCGAGTTCGAGGATCCGGACAACGTCCGGCGCTGGCTGAAGGAGATGAAGCGCCGCCCCGCATCGGCGCGCTTCGACGAAGACCGTTAGCAAGCGGCGTGCACATCACTGCGGCACGTCACTGCGATGCATCACTGCAGCTCGCCGATCCCGCCCATCAGCGTCATCAGCTGCTCGCGCAACCATCGGCTGCCCTGATCCTGGTCGGCGCTGCGGTGCCAGTAGCAGAAGTATTCGAGCGCCGGCATCTCGAACGGCAGTTCGAGGATGCGGGCCGGATAGCGCTGCAGCAGCCGGAGCGGCGCGGTCAGCGCGAGATCGCCGCGCATCGCGATCAACGGCGCGACCATGTAGTGCTGCACGCGCATCTGGATGGTGCGGCGCAGCCCGAGGCGCGTCAGCTCCGCGTCGACGTGCCCGCTGCCCTTGCGGCGGCTCGACACGTGGATGTGCCCCATCGACAGGTAGTCGTCCATGGTCAGCGCATCGCGCCGGAACGGATGATCTTCGCGGATCATGCACGCGTAGCGGTCGCGCACGAGCAGCGCCTGGCACAGGTGCGGATCGCCGATCAGCGGCGCGTCGATCGCGATGTCGACGGAGCCGTTCGCGAGCGCGGTCGCCACTTCGCGGCGGTCCAGCGTATAGCTGCGCACGTGCATGCCCGGCGCATGCGTCTGCAGCAGCTCGCCGAGCGCCGGCAGCAGCAACGCCTCGGTCAGGTCGCTCATGCTCAACCGGAACACCCGCTCCGACGACGCGGGCTCGAACACGTCGCCCTCGTGCGCGCTCGAGTCGAGCAACTGCAACGCCTCGCGCACGCGGCCGACGATGTTCTCGGCCATCGGCGTCGGCATCATCCCGGCCGGCGTGCTGACGAACAGCGGATCGTTCAGCGTCTTGCGCAGCCGCGCGAGCGCATTGCTGACGGCCGGCTGCGTGAGGTTCAGCACTTCGGCCGCGCGCGTCAGGTTGCGCTTGTTGTAGATCGCATCGAATACGACGAACAGGTTCAGGTCAATCTTCGAAAGGCGCATTGCCGGATCTCCTTGCCGGCATCTTAATACGGCGCGCGCGTCGGGTTCGGCCACCTCGCGTCCGCTCGCGCGCGCTCGCCGCGACATCGCAGCGACATCGCAGCGACATCGCAGCGACACGTTCAGTCGCGCGGCGGGCGCGTCAGATACGGCTCGGTCGCGCCGCGCACGGCGCCCTTGATCTCCATCCGCGCGATCGACTGCAGATGCACCTCGTCCGGGCCGTCTGCGAAGCGCAGCGCGCGCCCCCAGCTCCACAGATCGGCGAGCGGCGTGTCCGGGCTCAGGCCCATCGCGCCGAACACCTGCATCGCGCGGTCGCACACGTCGGTGTACATGGTCGGCACGAGCGCCTTGATCATCGAGATTTCCTTGCGCGCGGCCTTCGCGCCGACCTTGTCGATCATCCACGCGGCCTTCAGCACGAGCAGCCGCGCCTGGTCGATCTCGATGCGCGAGCGCGCGATCCATTCGCCGACCGTCCCGTGCCGGTTCAGCGGCTTGCCGAACGCCTCGCGCGACTGCGCGCGATCGATCATCAGCTCGAGCGCGAGCTCTGCCGCGCCGATCGAGCGCATGCAATGGTGGATGCGCCCCGGCCCGAGCCGCGCCTGCGCGAGCGCGAAGCCGCTGCCTTCGTCGCCGAGCAGGTTGCGCGCCGGCACGCGCACGTTGTCGAAGGTGATCTCGCAGTGCCCTTCCGGCGCGTAGTGATTGACCACGGTGATGTTGCGCACCACCGTCACGCCCGGCGTGTCGCGCGGCACCAGGATCATGCTCTGCTGCCGGTGCGCTTCCGCCGCCGGGTCGGTCTTGCCCATCACGATGAAGATCTTGCAGTTCGGATGCGCGGCATTCGTGATGAACCACTTGCGGCCGTTGATCACGTACTCGTCGCCGGCGCGCTCGATGCGCGTCGTGATGTTGGTCGCATCCGACGACGCGACGTCGGGCTCCGTCATCGCGAACGCCGAGCGGATCTCGCCGTGCAGCAGCGGCAGCAGCCACTCGTCGCGCTGCGCCGGCGTCGCGAACATGTGCAGCAACTCCATGTTGCCGGTGTCCGGCGCATTGCAGTTGAAAACCTCCGACGCCCACGCGACGCGCCCCATGATCTCCGCGAGCGGCGCGTATTCGAGGTTCGTCAGCGCCGTGCCCGGCTCGTCTTCCTTCAGATGCGGCAGGAACAGATTCCACAGCCCTTCGGCCTTCGCGCGCGCCTTCAATTCCTCCATGAACGACACCGGGTAGTGCCCCGCATGCACTTCGTCGTTCCACTGGCGGATGCGCGGCACGATGTGCGCATCCATGAACGCACGCACGCGCTCACGCAGTTCTTCCATCTTCGGGGTATAGCCAAAATCCATGATCGATTCCTCGCAATTGCGCGTGTTCGTTCGGTTCAAAAGGCCCGCAGGCCGTCGTAGGTCGTCGCGCGCTCAGAGCGTGAGGCCGCCGTCGACGACGATGCATTCGCCATTCGTATAGCTCGCCGCGTCCGACACGAGATACAGCACCGTGCCGGCCATCTCGGACGGCTGCGCGTGACGGCGCAGCGGAATCTTCTCCATCCATGCCTGATAGATCTGCTGGTCGGCGAACAGCGCGCCCGCGAACTTCGTCTTCGTGAGGCCCGGCAGCAGCGCGTTCACGCGGATGCCGAGCGGCCCGCATTCCTTCGCGAACGCCTTCGTCATGTTCACGACCGCGGCCTTCGTGATCGAATAGATGCCCTGCCGGTCGCCCGGCTGCAGCGCGTTCACGGACGCGGTGTTGACGATCGCGCCGCCGCCTTGCGCCTTCATCAGCTTGCCGGCCTCGACCGACATGAAGAAGTAGCCGCGGATGTTCACGTCGACGGTCTTCTCGTACGCGGCCAGATCGGTGTCGAGGATGTGTCCGAAATACGGATTCGCCGCCGCGTTGTTCACCAGGATGTCGAGCCGGCCGTGCCGGCCGCGGATCGTCTCGAACGTCGCGGCGATGTCCTCCATCCGTCCGACGTGGCAGGCCAGCGCTTCGGCGCGGCCGCCCGCCGCGACGATTGCGTCCGCAACGGCCCGGCAGTCGTCGAGCTTGCGGCTCGACACGATCACGTGCGCGCCCTGCTGCGCGAGCAGCTTCGCGATTTCCTCGCCGATGCCGCGGCTCGCGCCCGTCACCAGCGCGATCTTGCCCGTCAGGTCGAACAGGTTCGTTGCCATGTTGCTGTGCTCCTCCATCGATGTGTTGTCGTGCGGCCGCGCGGCCGTGTTTGCGGCGTCAGCGCTGCGCGCCGATCACGTCGACGGCCAGCTCGGCCAGCCGGCCGGCCATCGCGCCGACGCGCAGCGCCTGTTCGCTCGACGCGTTGCCTTGCAGCGCGCGCGCCTTCACGCCCTGCGCGATCGCGGCGAGCCGGAAGAAGCTGAACGCGAGATAGAAATGCCAGTCGCGGATCGGCTCGATCCCGCGCAGCTCGCAGTAGCGCGCGACGATCGCCGCTTCGTCCGGGATGCCGAGTTCGGCGCGATCCTGGCCCGCGAGCCCGCGCACCTGAGTGCCGGCCGGCAGCCGCAGACACATGCAGAAGTACGCGAGGTCGGCGAGCGGATTGCCGAGCGTCGACAGCTCCCAGTCAAGCACGGCCTGCACGCGGTAGTCGTCGCGCGCGAACATCACGTTGTCGATCCGGAAGTCGCCGTGCACGAGCGCCGGACGCCCCGCGTCGTCGGGGCACGCTTGCGGCAGCCAGTCGATCAGCGTTTCCATCGCGTCGAGGCGCTCCGTCTGCGCCGCACGATACTGCTTCGTCCACACGCCGATCTGGCGCTCGAAGTAGTTGCCGGGACGGCCGTAGTCGGCGAGGCCCACCGCGTCGACGTCGACGTCGTGCAGCGCGGCCATCGTGCGGAGCAGCGCGTCGTAGCAGGTCGCGCGGTCGGCCTTCGGCAGCTCCGGCAACGCCGGATCCCAGAAGATGCGGCCGTCCTCGAAGCTCATCACGTAAAACATGCTGCCGATCACGTCGCGGTCTTCGCACAGGTGATACGGACGCGCGACCGGCACCGCAGTGCCCGACAGCGCGCTCAGCACGCGGAATTCGCGGTCGACCGCATGCGCGGACTTCAGCAGTTCGCCGGGCGGCTGGCGGCGCAGCACGTAGCGGCCGCTTTTCGCGTGCAGCAGGTACGTCGGGTTCGACTGGCCGCCGGCAAACTTCTCCAGGTCGAGCGGGCCTTCGAAGCCCGGCACGTGCGCTTCCAGATAGCGCGTCAGGCGGGCTGCGTCGAGGGGCGGGGCAGGATGGGTCATCGTCGCGATCGTTCGTTGGGTCAGCCGTAGGTGCGCCATGCGTGTCGTTCGGGATCGTCGAGATGCGGGATGCCGTTGAACGACGCCAGATGGAACGCGTCGGCGTTGAAGAAAAACTGCGAAAGACTGCTGTTGCGGATCTGCAGGTTCAGCGCGATCGCGCTCGCGGGCGGCGCGGCGAGCACCTGCTGGACGGTCACCGCGATCGGGCCGCCCGAACTCACCGCGAGCACGCGCTGGCTGCCGCCGTCGCGAATCGCCGCGCGCGCGGCGGCGACGCGCTGCTGGAAATGCGCCCAGGTTTCGGGCGCCGTGTCGCCGAGCCGGTCGTCGGCCCACAGATGCAGCACCTGCCGCAGCGCGCGGAAGTGCTCCTTCATCGAGCCGGCCGCGAGCCGCGCGATCTCCGGATAGTCGTGCGCGGCGGCCGCGAACAGCCCGTGGAAGTCATATTCGTTCAGGCCCGGATGGCGGTCGACCGTCACGCGTTCGCCGCCGATCCCGCGCAGGATCGCGTCGACCGTCTGCGCATGCCGGTTCATCGTCCCGCAGATCACCCGGTCGAAGGTCAGGCCCTGGCGCGCGAAATACTCGCCGAGCCAGACGCCCTGCTGCTCGCCGCGCGCGGACAGCCGGTCGTAGTCGTTCGTCCCGAACGACGCCTGCCCGTGCCGTACCAGAAAGAGTTCAGCCATTGCGTATCCATCGAAGCGGTGCCGAAAGACCAGCATAGCGATCGCGTATGCATTTTTGAAATTTATTTTCTGAATCTATCGGCATTCATGACGTGAATTCCACGTGCACGCACACGCCCCGCGACCGTCACGCCGCTCGTCGCGGCACAGGAATTGCGACGCCAGACATCGTCTTTTCCAACAATCTCAGGAGGGATGCGATGCTCGGTACGATCCTTATCATCGTTCTGATTCTGTTGCTCATCGGCGCGTTTCCGGCATGGCCGCACAGTCGGAGCTGGGGTTACTGGCCGTCCGGTTCGGTTGGCCTGATCGTGGTCATCGTCGTGATACTGGTGCTGCTCGGTCGCATCTGAATGGGAAAGCGCGTGCCGGCCGACCGGCGCGCGCTTTCCCGTTTCCTCGTCATCGCTTCTTTACAAACGCAAGCCATCGACGGCAACGCCGCGGCGGCGAAGTGAACGCTCGCGGCCGTCGCGCCGCCTCAAGGCGTCCAGCGATAGACGGTGATGCTGTTGCCCTTCACGTTGTTCTTCGTCACCACGTATTCGCCGTTCGCGCGGCGGTACGCGCGGACGCTGTACATCGCGTCGATCGCGCTACTCGTATCGACGGTCGCCGGGCTCGCATTGACGAGCGTCGTGTCGAGCCGGCCAGTGTCGAGATTGAACGCGTCGATGTTCGGCCACAGCGGGCCGCTGCTGCTGAACCAGTAACCCACGAACAGATGATTGCCGGCAGCGTCGATCGACTTCGCGCCGCTGTGCGGCAGCGTGATCACCGGGTTCGGCCTCGTCGTGTTGCCCGCGAGCCAGCCGTGATAGACCTCGATGCGCGTGCCGATCGAGGTCCAGTCGGTGCTGCCCACCACGCCCTGGGCGAGCACCATCGTATCGCTGTCGGCGAGATAGACGATGCGCGTGAGCGGCTGGATGCTGGCGGGAATCGGCGTCGGCACGCCCGCGCCCCATGAGGGCTTGCCGCTCGCGTCGAAGCTCGCGAGCGGATAGTGATAGATCGCGCCGGTGTGGTCGAGGCCGGCCCATACGCCGCCCTTGCTGTCGATGCTGAAGCCGGCCGACACGCGCCGCGTCGTGTCGAATGCCGGGCCCGGGATCGCTCCGTCGGGAATCGCGACGTAGCCGTTGGCCGCATCGAAATGGAAGAAGTAATAGACCGGCGGATTCTGCCCGGCCACGACGAGAATCCGGTTCGCGCCGACCGCCGTGAGCAGCCCGAAGTGCTCGTCGCGCTGCGGGTCGTTCATGTTGATGCGCGGGTCGGCCGGATACGCGAACGGATCGACGGTGTTCGCGACGAACGTGCCGCCCGCGGTGCCGCGGTACACGTGCGTGCCGCTGTAGAACAGCGCGCCGTCGGTGACCGGGTCGGGCGCGGCGATGCCCTCGAAGTTCAGCGACTGCAGCGTCCAGCGCAGGCCGCCGGTGCTGCCGTATGCGTGAAGGTCGGTCGCGCCGTTGCGGCCGAGATCCCAGCTGCCGCCCCACGGGTTGTTCAGCACGTACAGGTTGCCGCCCGTATCCTTGCCGATGCCCGCGATGCGCGTGAAGCGCTGCGCGCCGACCTGCCCCTTGATGCCGGTGGTCGTGTCGAGATAGCCGCCGCGCACGCCGAACGTGCCGACCAGCGCCGGCCGGCCCGTCACCGCATAGCGCTTGATGTTCATGTCGGGGCCTTCGTCGCCGACCATCAGTTGCCCGGCCGCCGCATCGAAATAGAGCGCCGACGGCTGCGACCCGGCCGGCAGCCGGATCGTGTTCAGCAGCGCGCCGGCCGGACTGTATTCGACGATCGTTCCCGCGCGCTTCTGCGCGACCCATACGTTGCCCGCGCCGTCGAGCGCGAGCGCGCCCGGCGCCGCTACGCCGATGTCGCGCTGCCATACGCCGTCGGTCGTGAACACGCGCACGCGGTTGCCGTAGAAATCGCTCGCGTAGAGCAGCGTGCCGGCCGTCGCAAGCCCGGTGACGACGTCGATGCGCGGCTGGTTCGTCGCGGCGGTGACCAGGATCAGCCGGTCGCGGTAATGCGTCGCGCGGTTGTAGCGCCCGACCGCGCCGCTGCCGTATCCGCTGCCCGGCTGCAGCGCGACGAACAACGACGTCGCGTTGCCGGTGATCGCGCTGCCCTGGAATTCGGCATGCGTGCCGATCGAGCCGATGCTTTTGCCGTTCTGGTAGATCGCGACGCCGCCCTCATACTCGTCCCACATCGATGCGGTGTAGATCACGCCTTCGGGCGCGACCCACATCGCCCGTGCGACGTTGCCGACGTGCGCGGCGAGCGTGCCGTAGGTGTTCGCGAGCCAGTCGGTGGTATTGCCCGCGTGGCCGGGCGGCGCGACCGCGGCGATCGACACGGCAAGCAGCACGGCGCGAAGCGATTTTCCGGCAACCATGGCAGACGCTCTCCTGAACGATGGAATCACTCATGTGAAGGGCGCGCCGGACGGTGCGTACCTCGGCGTTGCGTAAATACTTCCGCGGAATCGTCCGGCGCGGTCGGTATTACATCGCGCGTACATCCGATCTTCGACAACGCCGAGAATAGCGGCAGATAAATCGAAAAAAATTGCGGAGGGAGAGTTGCGGGTGGAGCGTGGCTCGACAGGGAGAGCACGGCTCAATGGCTGGGGATCGATTCGGCAACTGGGGGAAAGTCGCCGGTCGCGGATGCAGTCGCGGCTGTTTCAGCGCGAGCGCCGCCCGGCGCACGCGCAGTGCATCGCCTCACGCCGCCGGCGGCGCGACGCGCGGCATGAACCGGCACAGCGCGAGCGGCACCACGACCAGCGCCGCGCCGGCGACGAACGTGGTCGATGCGCCGAAGTGCGTCCACAGCGCGCCGGCGATGCTGCTGGCGAGCAGCATGCAGATCCCGCTGACCAGATTGAATACGCCGAACGCGGTGCCGCGCAGCGCGGCCGGCGCTGTTTCCGACACCATCGCGGCGAGGATGCCCTGCGTGAAGCCCATGTGCAGGCCCCACACGGCCACGCCGGCGAACATCGTCGGCATCGACCCGCCGAGGCCGAGCAGCAGGTCGGCCGCGATCAGCAGCACCATGCCCGCCGCCAGCAGCATGCGTCGGTCCATCCGGTCCGACAGGACGCCGACCGGCCACGCGGACAGCGCATACGCGATGCTCATCACGACCATCACGCCCGGAATCCACGCGACGTCGAGGCCCGTCTGCTGCGCGCGCAGCACGAGGAACGCCTCGCTGAAACGCGCGAGCGTGAACGCCGCGCCGCCCGCGACGACGAACCAGTACGCGCGCGGAAACTCGCGCAACGCGCGCCAGTGCAGCGGCGAACGGAAGCCGCGCTGCGGCGCCGCATGCTCGGGCTCGCGCACGCCGAACACGATCAGCGCGATCGCGACGAACGCGGGCACGACGGCGAACCACATCACGATCCGGATGTGGTCGGCGAACCCCAGCATCAGCACGATCGCGCCCATCGGGCCGAGAAACGCGCCGACGGTGTCCATCGACTGACGCAGGCCGAAACATGCGCCGCGGATCTCGGGCGGCGCGACGTCGGCCACCAGCGCATCGCGCGGCGCGCCACGAATTCCCTTGCCGACGCGATCGAGCAGGCGCGCGACGACGACCACGGCCGGCGTGGACGCCAGCGGAAACAGCGGCTTGGTCAGCGCCGCGAGGCCGTAGCCGACGAGCAGCAGCCCCTTGCGGCGCCCGAGCCAATCGCTGATCGCGCCGGAGAACACCTTGACGATCATCGCCGTCGCTTCGGCGGCGCCTTCGAGCACGCCGAGCGCGACGACGCTCATGCCCATCGTCGTCACCAGATAGATCGGCAACAGCGCATGGATCAGTTCGGACGACAGGTCCATGAACAGGCTCACGAGGCCCAGTGCCCACACGGTGCGCGGGATCGGCTGCTTGCGTCGAATCGGTGCGGGCGTGTTCATCGTGCGATCAATCGGGTGTGGCGCGCGCGAGCCTGGCATGCCGCCGCGCGCGGTCGTTGACGATCTGATGACGCCGGTGATCCGTCATCTTCTTCCAGCCGCGCGCTTCGTCGCGGGTGCGCAGGCACGCGACGCAGTAGCCGGTGCGGCCGTCGAACGAGCATACCTCGACGCACGGCGACTTGACTGCCATCGTCATTGCCCTCGCGGCACGGGCACGACTTCGACCGTCACGTGCGACAGGCTGCCGAAGCGTTGCAGCACGCGGTGGTAGTAGCGCGCATCGCGCTGCGGGTCGTCGGTCAGCACCGAGACGACCGCGCTCATGTGCCCCGGCCCGAGCCGCCACACGTGCAGATCGCGGATCCGGTCGCCGGTGCTTTCGAGCGCGGCGCGCACGCTGTCCGCCAGGCGGCGATCCGGATTCATGTCGAGCAGGATGCTGCCCGTGTCGCGCATCAGCCCGTACGACCAGTTCGCGATCACCAGCGCGCCGACGATGCCGGCGAGCGGATCCATCCACAGCCAGCCGAACGCACGCGCGAGCAGCAAGCCGGCGATCGTCAGCACGGACACCGCCGCGTCGGCGAGCACGTGGATGTAGGCCGAGCGGATGTTGTGATCGCGGGCCGCCGCCGAGGCGCCGTGCTCGTGCTCGCTCTCGGCGAACGTCAGCGCGTGCTCGCGGCCGTTCAGCCGGACGATCGCCGTGAACGCATGCGGCTCGGGGATCGTCTCGATGGACTCCAGATAGCCGTCGCGGCTTTGCATCGCGAACGTATGGCGGCTGCCGTCCGGACGCAGCGTCGTGATCGATACGGCGGCCGCGTCGACGAGCGCCGCGTCGTGCGTCGCCGGCGCGATCCGGAACACGGGCGGCACGCCGTCCTCGAACACCGATACGGCGAATGCGTGCTGCCCGTCGACGATCCGGTGCGCTTCCGCGTCGTGATGGTGGGCGTGCTCATGTTCGTGGCCGTGGTCGTGATGATGTCCGTGCGCATGCCCGTGATGATGGCCATGACCGTGATGATCGCCGCTCAGCAGCCACGCGCTCGCGATGTTCACCACCAGCCCGAGCACGGCGATCGGAATCGCTTCGCCGAAGTGAATCGGCACGGGCGCCAGCATCCGGCTGACCGCCTCGTACGCGATCAGCAGCGCGATCATCGCGAGCACGATCGCGCTCGTGAAGCCGGCGAGATCGCCGAGCTTGCCGGTGCCGAACACGAATCGCGGGTCGCTCGCATGCTTGCGCGCATAGGTATACGCAAAGGCGGCGATCAGCATCGCGCCGGCGTGCGTCGACATGTGCAGCCCGTCCGCGACCAGCGCCAGCGAGCCGAAGATCGACCCGCCGACGATCTCGGCCACCATCATCGCCGCGCACAGCACGATGACGGTCCAGGTCCTGCGCTCGTTCTGCTCGTGCGCGGCGCCGAGAAAAATGTGATCGTGCCCTGCCCCGAAGGCCTCATCGCTGAAACGGCTCATTGCGCCTCCGGTCATTTGAAGTAGCTGTGAACGACTTCGATCAGCTGCTCGCTCGCGCTGCCTTCGTCGTCATGACCTTCCGCGTCGACCAGATGGCTGCGGATGTGATCTTCCAGCACGACCGCGAGCAGGCCGTTCATCGCGCCGCGTCCGCTCGTGATCAGACGCAGGATCTCGTTGCAGCCGCGCTCGTCTTCCAGCGCGCGTTCGATCGCCTCGACCTGCCCCTTGATCCTGCGGACGCGGTTCAGCAGCTTCTGTTTTTCCTGGATGGTGTGGCTCATGGTGGTCCCTTCATATACCGGGGGGGACTATATATCAAATCGCGGGTTCGGATAGTGGGGAGGGGTATCTTGGCCATTGGTCCGACCAAACGATGCGCGCGCCCCGGAGCGTCAGGACGACATCGCAGCGAGAAACTTGTAGAGCTTGCGACACAGAAGTAGCATCCGCTACATGAACTCATTCACCACTTGGTCGCTGCTCGTGCTGACGCTTCCGACCCAGAACGCGACGGCCCGCATGCGGTTCTGGCGCGCCCTGAAGGCGAAGGGCTGCGCGGTGCTGCGCGACGGCGTCTACCTGCTGCCGCACTCGGACGAGCAGCACCGAACGCTGGACGAACTGGCGGACGCGATCGCCGACAGCGGCGGCAGCGCGCATCTGCTGCGCGCGCCGAGCGCCGATGCGGCGCAGGAGCAGGCATTTCGCGCGCTGTTCGACCGCAGCGACGACTACACGGCGTTCATGCGGACGCTCGCGGACGCCCGCAAGGCGCTCGCCGGCCAGCCGGCTTCGGAACTCGCGCGCCTGCTGCGGCGCGTGCGCAAGGATTTCGACGCGCTGCGGGCGAGCGACTACTTCCCGGGCGACGCGTCGACGCGCGCCGAAGCCGCGCTGCAGGACTTCGTCGCGCTGGTCGACACCGTGCTGTCGCCCGGCGAGCCGCAAGCGGCCGAGCGCCCGATCCGCGTGCTTGCGCTCGGCGAATATCAAGGGCGCACGTGGGCCACGCGGCGGCGCATGTGGGTCGATCGCGTCGCGAGCGCGTGGCTGATCCGCCGCTTCATCGACGCCCGCCCGCGCTTCGTGTGGCTCGCCTCGCCGACGGATTGTCCGGCCGACGCACTGGGCTTCGACTTCGACGGCGCGGCGTTCACGCACGTCGGCGAGCGCGTGACGTTCGAGGTGCTGCTGGCCAGCTTCGGCCTCGACGGCGACCGCGCGCTGGCGCGGCTCGGCGCGATCGTGCATGCGCTCGACGTGGGCGGCCCCGCGGCGCCCGAAGCCGCCGGCCTCGAAGCCGTGATGGCCGGCGCCCGCGAGCGCGCGCAGGACGACGAGCAGTTGCTCGACCAGATGGCCGTCGTGCTCGACGCCTTTTATGCGCATTTCACGTCGACCGGGACGACCGGGACCGGAGCCGGATCATGACCACCGCCACCGCCGCAACCGAACCGGCCTACTCGCTCGGCGAGCTGGTCGCCTACATGCTTCGACTCGGCACGTTCGGTTTCGGCGGCCCGGTCGCGCTCGCGGGCTACATGCGGCGCGATCTGGTCGAGCGGCGCGGCTGGATCACCGAAGCCGATTACAAGGAAGGACTCACGCTGGCGCAGCTCGCGCCGGGGCCGATGGCGGCCCAGCTCGCGATCTATCTCGGCTTCGTGCACTACCGCGTCGCCGGTGCGACGCTGGTCGGCTGCGCGTTCGTCTTGCCGTCGTTCCTGATGGTGGTCGCGCTCGGCTTCGCGTATGCGCATTTCGGCGGGCTGCCGTGGATGCACGCCGTGTTCTACGGCGTCGGCGCGGCGGTGGTCGGCATCATCGCGATGAGCGCGTACAAGCTCACGACCAAAACCGTCGGCCGCGACAAGCTGCTGTGGGCGATCTTCGCGACGCTTGCCGTCGTGACCTTCGTCACCGAGTCGGAGATCGCGTGGCTGTTCGTCGTCGCGGGCGTGATCGGCTGGCTGTGGCGCGCGCCGCCCCGCTGGTTGCGCGGCGGCGGGCTCGGCGCGGCGGCCGCGGCGAACCTGCCGGCGGCGAGCGGCGCGCTGAGCGGCATCGATCTGCCGCAGCTGCTGCAGCTCGGCGCGTTCTTCATGAAGGCCGGCGCGTTCGTGTTCGGGTCAGGGCTGGCGATCGTGCCGTTCCTGTATGGCGGCGTCGTCACCGAACATCACTGGCTCAACGACAAGCAGTTCGTCGATGCCGTCGCGGTCGCGATGATCACGCCGGGGCCGGTCGTCATCACGGTCGGCTTCATCGGCTATCTGGTCGCCGGCCTGCCCGGTGCGATCGTCGCGGCGCTCGGCACGTTCCTGCCGTGCTATCTGTTCACGGTCGTGCCCGCGCCGTACGTGAAGAAGTACGGCCACCTGCCGGGCGTCAAGGCGTTCGTGGACGGCATCACGGCCGCGGCCGTCGGCGCAATCACCGGCTCGGTGCTGGTGATCGCGAAGCGTTCGATCGTCGACGTGCCGACGGCCGCGCTGGCCGTTGCGACCGTCCTGCTGCTATGGCGCTTCAAGAAGCTGCAGGAGCCGGTGGTCGTCGCGGCGGCCGCGTTGATCGGGCTCGTCGCTTACCCGCTGCTCCATCGTTGAGCGCGCGCCGCTACGGCGCGCATCGCGGCCCGCGGCCCATCGGCATGCGGCCGGCCGCGCGGCGTCGAATCGTGCGTTCGCCCGCCGTGCAGCGCATGCCGGCCAAGTCTCGCGAGGTGCGCTCAGTGATGTTCGTACAGCCCCGACGTATCGTTCGACGCGTACGACACCGCCGCGCGTTGCGCGTCGGATTGCGACGCAACGGCGTGCGACTGCGCAGGCGATGCGTCCGGTCGTTGGGCGGCGACCTTCGCTTCGGCCTCCTGGATGTCGCTGGGGTAGAACGGGTCGTTGCCGATCGGACGGTACCCTGCCCGTTCGACGCGTGCGAGGTCGGCGCGCACTTCGGCACGCGTGACGGGACCGTTCGTGTTTTGCGCAAAGGCGACGACGGGCGCGCTCAATGCGCATGAGATCAGGACGGCGCGGATCAGATTCTTCATGAGGTTCACCTATTGGAGTGGTATGACCGTATCCGGGAGCGGTTTCGGTTCTTCGCTCTCCACCCAGTGCGATGAAGAGTGAGACTCCATTCTCGGTAACGGGCACTTTCGGCAAGGTGAGCCGTCGATTACGAATTCGTTATCTCGCCGGCCGGCGCAGGTTTCGGCATCCGGCCCGACCCGCGTCGCGCACGCGCGACGCACGCAACGGCATCAGCCGATCGGATGGATCTCAGGGATCATCGCCGCTTGACCGCAATGATTGCCGTCCGGGTCCGTGAGTTGCCACACGGTCGCATGCTCGATCCAGAAGCGCGTGCCGGACTTCGTGATGCGGATGCCGCGGTAGCCCGACACGAAGCCGTCCCGCGCCACCTGCTCGAGAAACCGCTGGCGCTCGCTGCGCTCCATCGGCTCCGCCGAGAACCGCGACGGCAACGCCGTCAGTTCGTCCCAGTCGTATCCGAAGATCGCCTGCGCGCGCGCGTTGCCGTAGACGAACACCGGATCCGCCGCGACCCCGTGCGCGAGAATCCCGAACGGCGCGGCTTCGTACAGCCATCGCGCGCCTTCGGCGGCGCTCATCCCCGCGGGCACCAGCGGCTTGCCGAGCAGCCGGCCGTAGCTGTCCGACAGGATGCGGAAGAAGGGAACGTCGATGTTCGGCGACATTGCGGGAAGCTCCATGGAAGGCTTGCGAATCGGAACGGGGCGGCGATTTTGCCGTGCGGGATTATAGGGCTGACAGTGGCCGGGCCGCAGCGTAGCGCAGTGCGTCAGTCGTCGAGGCCGTCGTCGTCCGGCACGCAAGGCCGCCTGCCGACAGGTTCATCTCCTCAGACGAATCAATGGTCTGAGGAGAATCCCCGCCGACTGCATTGCCTTTCGTATCAGCACGCCCGCGTCGCGGATGGAACGCGCGCATGCTGCTTGAGAAACGCCAGCGCAGCGTCGATCGTCATCACGTGCTGCTCGCCGCCCGTCATTCGCAGCGACACTTCGCGGGCCAGTACATGCGATTTCCATTTCGCTAACGGCACGATTTCGATAGCGCCACGAGTTGCCTTCCGATGGCAATCGTCACCCCGCTCGCGCGGCACTCGAACACGCAGAATTACACCTTTCCCGAATGCGGCGCGACGCAACGATTCATCACGTCGCGGCATCCGTGCACGTCGAAGTCCGGCGTGCGCGAGCGGGTCGTCTGCCGGGCCGCAACTCATGTTGTTGCAACGGCCCACAACGTCCGAGATCACGCCATCAGCGCGCCGTATCTCGGCTAACGCGGCGTAACCGCGGCGTCGATCACGCATCGAATTTCTCAGAGGAATTCGTCTGCTCCTCATCCTGCGATTTTCCCACTTCCGGTTGCAAACAAAAACCACATGTGGCGTGGAACACAAAGCGAAGAGAGGTGCGGATACACGGCAAACGATTGCCACGAGCGCCGTTGATCGACATCAATTGCGCAACGAAGCGCGCCCATAGATTCGAATCATTAAAGGAGCGACACGGTCTCGCGAAACCTTGCGGTGACGGCGCGATCGCTTCGAACGGGGAAGGCTATGAACACAAAAAATAACGACGGTGCGACCGAAATCGCACGGGGTGGAAATTTGCGGGCAGCGCGCTGCATGCGTGCGATTCGCCAACCGTCTCGCTTCGGCGGCGGGGGAACCGCACGATGACGTTGGCTCCCGCGCTTCATCCGCTGCAGGCGGCGTACTTCGATGCATTCAATGCGGTGGTCGTGGTCGTATGCACGGTCATCCTCGTGTCGTCGCTCGACGACCTGTACATCGACGCTTTCTATTGGATCCGCGCCGCGTACCGGCGCTTCGTCATCCACCGCCGCTATCCGCGGCTCACCGCTCAGGAATTGCGCGGCGAGGACGAGCGCTGGTTTGCGATCATGGTGCCCGCGTGGAAGGAGTACGCGGTGCTCGCGCAGATGATCGAGCACACCATCGCGACGCTCGAATATCGCAAGTTCGTCATCTTCGTCGGCACCTATCAGAACGATCCCGATACGACGATCGAAGCCGATCGCATGGCGCGCTGCTATCCGAACGTCGTGCGTCGGGCGATCGTCCGCAACGACGGCCCGACGTGCAAGGCCGATTGCCTGAACTGGATCGTCCAGTCGATTCTCGCCTACGAGCAAGAGAACGGCATGCGCTTTGCCGGCGTCGCGATGCACGATTGCGAGGACATCATTCATCCGCTCGAACTGAAACTCTTCAATCACCTGATCGAACGGAAGGAGTTTCTGCAACTGCCGGTGCTGTCGCTCGAACGCGACTGGAAGGACTGGGTGGGCTGCACCTATCTCGACGACTTCAGCGAGTGGCATTCCAAGGATCTGGTCGTGCGCGAAAGCCTGACGGGTTGCATACCGGGCGCGGGCGTCGCGTCGTGCTACAGCCGCCGCATCCTCGATCGCCTGCTCGAAGGCGCGAACAACCAGCCGTTCTGCACCGACAGCCTGACCGAAGACTACGACACGAGCTTCCAGATGAAGCGCATCGGCGCGCGTATGGCCTTCGTCTGGTTGCCGCTCGAATACAAGACGACACGTCGTCACATGTTCGGCGGCCAGCGTCGGCAAATCGACGCGCGCAGCATCATTGCGACCCGCGAACTGTTTCCCGGCACGTTCCGCACCGCGTACCGGCAGCGCGCACGCTGGATCATCGGCATCGCGTTCCAGGGCGCGCAGCGCCTCGGCTGGCACGGCTCGATCGCGACGAAGTACATGTATCTGCGCGACCGGAAGGGCACCGTCACGTCGCTCGTCACCATTCTGGCTTACCTGCTGCTGGTCAATCACCTGCTGCTGCGGTTCGCGATCGCGCGCGGTTGGCTGCCGGCCGGACAGACCTTGCTCGAGGCCTCGCCGAAATGGCTCGAGTACATGATGGCCGCGAATGCGGCGCTGCTCGTGAATCGCGTGCTCCAGCGCGTGTACTTCGTCACGAGGCTGAACGGATTTCATCAGGGGCTGCTGTCGATCCCGCGGCTGGTGGTCAACAACTTCATCAACTTCTTCGCGGTGTGTCGTGCGTGGCGATTGTTCATCGTGTCGACCGTGACCGGAAAACCGATCGGCTGGGACAAGACCAGGCATTCGTATCCGTCGCGCGAGGATCTTCGACTGGTGCACCGCCGTCTGGGAGAGCTGCTGCTCTCGTGGCATGCGATCAGCCAGGAGCAGCTCGACGATGCGCTCGAAATGCAGCGCGCCGACGCCGGCACGCGGCTGGGCGAACTGCTGGTCAACGAAGCCGGGCTCGATCCCGAAACGCTCGCCGACGCCGTTGCATGGCAGGCGGGATTGCCGCGTGTCGAGTTGGCGCGTCGCGACTGGCGGCCGTTCGCCACCCGGTTGCCGGACTTCATCGAAGTGCGGCATCGTGCGATTCCGTTCGGTATCGGCGAAGGATCGGCGCTCAACGTCGCCGTGGCGGCGCCGCTTTCCGATACGGCGCTCGCGCAGTTGCGGGCGGCCGCCGGTGTGGACGTGCAGTGCTTCATTGCCGCCGAGCACGAGATCGTCGCGGCGTTGGACGAGCTGCGCGCGTCGGCCGAATCGCACGGCACGCTGTCGGGGGTGGCCTGACATGAAAGTCCATGCACGACCGACCTGCATCGCGATCGCACTCGGTATCGCGGCCGGCAGCGCATGCGCGCAAGGCCAGCCCGACCGGCTGCTCGAGAGCTGCTATGCGCACATTCGCGCCGGGGACGACAAGGGCGCGCTGCAATTGTTCGAGACGAGCTTCGCTCGCCGTCGGGCGACCCCGCGTCAGTATGTCGATGCCGCCTATACGGCGCACCGTCTCGGGCAGAACGACCCGGCCTACGACAAGCAGGCGCTTCGGCTGTTCGAATCGAGCTTCGCGCAGCAGCCGGGTACCGCGCGGCAATATGTCGATGCCGCGTACACGGCGTGCCGTCTCGGCAAGAACGATCCGGCCTACGACCGGCAGGCACTCCAGCTGTTCGAGGCGAGCTTCGCCAGGCACGCAGGCACGGCGCTCGAATACATCGATGCCGCCTATATCGCGCGCCGCCTGGGCGACAGCGATCCCGCTTACGACCGGCAAGCGATGCGGTTCTTCGAAGCGAGCTTCGCGCTGCAGCCCGGCACCGCGTTGCAGTACGTCGACGCCGCGTACACGGCGCGCCGGCTCGGCAAGAACGACCCGGCCTACGACAAACTCGCGCTCCGCTACTTCGACGCCAGCTTCGCGCTGCAGCCGGGCACGGCGCTGCAATACGTCGATGCGGCGTACACCGCACGTCGTCTTGGCGAGAACGATCCGGCCTACGACAAACTCGCGCTCCGCTACTTCGACGCCAGCTTCGCGCTGCAGCCGGGCACGGCGCTGCAATACGTCGATGCGGCGTACACGGCACGCCGTCTCGGCCAGAACGACCCGGCCTACGACGAGCTGGCGGTCCGGTACTTCGAGGCGAGCTTCGCGCTGCAACCCGGCACCGCGCAGCAGTACCTCGACGCCGCCTATACGGCGCGCCGTCTCGGCGAGCGCGACCCGGCCTACGACAAGCTGTCGCTTCGATTCTTCGATGCGAGCTTCGCCGTGCAACCCGGCGCCGCGCATCAATACCTCGATGCGGCCTACACGGCCCGGCGCGTGGGCCGCGACTACCCGGCGTACGAGAAGGACGCGCTCCGCTATTTTGCGGCGGGCTTCACCCGACAGCACGAGTCCGCGCTCGAATATGCGGACGCCGCGTACACGGCGCGCGGCCTGGGCGAGAACGAACTTGCCGATCGGTTCTTTCACGACAGCATCGACGCGAACGCGCAGGCGCCGCAATACGACGCCGAACAGGCTTACGCATACCGACGCGCGGTCGACGACGCGGAGCGGCGCGTCGGCGCGATCGTCAACGTCGCGTATCAATCCGGCGGGTTCAGGCCTCAGGAAACCATCGGGATTCTGCAGGGCGGCACCGAGGTCTACTGGCAGCCGCCGAAGATCGGCTACGACAACGGGCGCATTTTCCAGGTGTTCGCGCGCCAGTACTCGACGCTGTACGACCGCAGCGGCGGCATCACCGGGTTGCCGACCTTGCAGTGGTCGGTCGGCGCCCGCTACAAGCCGCTTTCGTCGCAAAACCTGGTGTTCACCGCCGAGAAACTGATGACGGGCGGACGTTACGCGTATGACGACTGGCTGTTCCGCGTCGGTTACTCGATCGACGACGGCATCGATCTGCATCCCGTCAAACCCGACTGGACGACATGGCAGTTCTACACGGAGAGCGCGTACTTCGTGAGACAGCAACGGCTCGTTCAACCGGTCGAGCTGCGCTACGGCCATTCATGGCGGATCGATTCGATCAGCAGCCATCTGGTGATGTTCCCGCATGCGGCGATCGCCGGCGACTACGACACCCGCGCCTTGCACAAGCTCGCACTCGGCATCGGCCCCGGCATCGGCATGCGCTACTGGTTCCGCGAAAGCGCGTATCGGGCGCCGGCGAGCTGGATCGACCTCGACGTCCAGTATCGCGTGCGGTTGACCGACGCGGACCGCGCCAAAGGGTTGGTCGTTCGCGCAACGTTGTGGTTCTAGGCGTGTCGCGGACCGACGAGAAGACCGGAAATCAAATAGAGAAAATCGATATGCAACGAGTTTTGACCGTGTTCGGCACACGTCCCGAAGCGATCAAGATGGCGCCGCTCGTGCGCGCGCTGAAGCGGCACCCTGAATTCGACGTCACCGTATGTGTCACCGCCCAGCATCGGCAGATGCTCGACCAGGTGCTGTCGCTGTTCGACATCGTTCCCGACTTCGATCTGGATCTGATGCGTCAAAACCAGTCGCTGTCCGAGCTGACCGCGAACATCCTGAACGGCATCGGCCCGGTGTTCGATGCGGCCCGGCCCGACATCGTGCTGGTTCACGGCGATACGACCACCACCTTGGCGGCGAGCCTGGCCGCCTTCTATCGGCACATCCCGATCGGACACGTCGAGGCCGGGCTTCGTACCGGCAATATCTGGTCGCCGTGGCCGGAGGAACTGAACCGGCGTGTGACGGACGCCGTGTCTTCGTGGCACTTCGCGCCTTCGAAGCGCGCGGCGCAGAACCTGTACAGCGAAGGCATGACGCCGGAACAGGTGGTTCTGACGGGTAACACCGTGATCGACGCGCTGCTGCAGACGCGCGAGAAGCTGGCCGCTGACCCGTGGCTCTCGGAGCGCATCGCCGCAGGATTTCCGTTTCTGGATCCGGCACGGCGGCTGATCCTCGTCACCGGTCATCGCCGCGAAAGTTTCGGCGAGCCGCTCGAACATGTGTGCCATGCGCTCCGTGAGCTCGCGACCCGCCACGACGACATCGAGCTGGTCTATCCGATGCATCTGAATCCGAACGTGACGGGACCGGTGAAAGCAATTCTTGGCGACCTCCGCAACGTCACGCTCACCGGTCCGCAAGAGTATTTGCCGTTCGTGTATCTGATGTCGAAGGCACATCTGATCATTACCGATTCGGGCGGAATTCAGGAGGAGGCGCCGGCGCTCGGCGTGCCGGTGCTGGTCACGCGCGATACGACCGAGCGGCCCGAGGCATTGGAAGCCGGTACCGCACGTCTGGTCGGCACCGACCGCGGCCGGATCGTCGCGCAGGTCGAAGCGCTGCTCAACGATCGCCACGAGTACGAGCAGATGGCACACGCGGTGAACCCGTACGGCGACGGGCATGCAAGCGAGCGCATCGTCGCCGCGCTCGAAAAGCCGGGTCACTCGCCGTGCGAGCCGCACATGGGTCACGGCGATTCGTACCCGACGTCGACACGGGACGCATTGGCCACCGCGCCGGCTGCGATACGCGCTACGTGAGTATGGCGGGGCAGATCGGGGGATTGCGAAGCGGTGAGCGATGGAAGGGGCGGAGCGGCCGCGCGCCGCCGATTTCCGCCGCAACAGACTTTACACGTTGTTACCCGGCCGCACCGGACGCGCATCGGCCCTTTCCTTATACTCACGCCGAGTTCGCCACCCGTTCCGGCATTCGTCGGCGAACACGTAGCCGATGCAGGAAACATCATGATGCGCATGCCTTCCACGAAGACCGTTCTGTTCGCCTCGCTCGTCGCCGTGGCGGCGCTCCCGCTGACCGCGTGCGTCGCACCGGGCTACGGCCCCTACGGCGCCCAACCCTATCAACAGCAGCCGTACGCGACGCCGGGCTACGCGCAGCCCGCCTATGCGCAACCGGGCTACGTGCAGCCGCAGCAGCCGGCTTATCCGGCTCAGGCGCCGCAGTACGATCAATACGGCAATCAGCAGCCGTACGGCGGCCAGTACGGCAACGGCTACGGCACGCAATACGGCACCGTCTCGAACATCCAGCCGGTCAACGGATCGGTCGGCACGTCGGGTGTGGCCGGCACCGTCGTCGGCGCGCTGGTCGGCGGCGTGCTCGGCAACCAGTTCGGCCGCGGCCACGGCCGCGAGGCGGCCACCGTGATCGGCGCGCTCGGCGGCGCCGTCGCCGGCAACCAGATCGGCCAGCAGATGGGCGCCGCGCAGCCGCCGAGCAGCTACCGGATCGACGTGCAGGTCAGCGACGGCTCGATGCGCTCGTTCGACGTGCAGTCGCCCGGCGATCTGCGTCCGGGCGATCGCGTGCAGATCAACGGCAATCAGTTGTCGCGCTATTGAGCGGGCGGCGCGCGCCCGAACGGCTCGGGCGCACTGTCTGGTTGCGTTTACGGCTCCAGGCGTCGCCGGCATGGCTCGTCAGACGGATGGGATGCCCTATCCAGCCAGCACGGCAAAACGGATTCAGGCTTCGCGCAATCAGCCCCACCTACTACTTCCGCTTGGGCGGCCCACCGATTTCCGCTGGTCTGACGAAATAGTCGCGCAGCGCGTGCATCGCGGGGCTCAGCTCGATGTTCTTGCGCCACGCAAGGCCGACGCTCATCGGCGGCACCGGGTCGCGTAACACGATCGTCTCGATGCGCCGCCCCTCGAGCGACCACGGCCGATACACCATGTCGGACAGAATCGCGACGCCGCTGCCGTTCGCGACCATGCTGCGCACGGCCTCCACGGACGACGTGCGCAGGATCACGTTGGGCCGATACGGCGTCTCGCTCCAGTAGCGCAGCGCGGTCTGGCCGGCCTCGTCCACCGTCAACATCACGAACGGTTCGTTCGCCACCTCCGCGAACGTGACGCTCTCGCGCTTGAGCAGCGGATGATGCGCGCTGACCCACAACCGACGCACCGAATGGATCACGGGCTCCAGCACGAGTTCGGGGTTCGACACGTTCGACGTCAGCAGCACGGCCATGTCGTAGCGGCCCGCGATCAGCCCCTCTTCGATCGACTCGCGGTTCAGTTCGTGCAGGTTGATCGTCAGCCGCGGATAAAGTGTGCTCAGGCGCAGCACATGTTGCGGCAGAAAATAGCCGAGCACGGTGTAGCTCGCGGCGATCGCGAGCGTGCCCGTCACCGTGCTTGCGAGGTTCGGAACCCGCATCGCCTCGTCGACCGACGACAGGATGGCATACGCGTGATTGAGAAAGCGCCAGCCGGTGTCGGTGAGCGTCACGCCCGCGGACGTGCGCAGAAACAGTTGCGTGCCGAGGCTTTCCTCCAGCTCCTTGATCGCGCTCGTCACGGCCGACTGCGAGATCGTGAGCTGGATCGCGGCCTGCGAGATCTGGCCAAGCTCGGCCGTGGCGACGAAGTATTTGAGCTGTCTGAGGGTCAGGGCCATGGCCGACGGGAAGCGGAGCGGTGCGCAATAAATATCATATCGATCGCGCGACCGCCACCGGCGGGGATCCATGAAGGCCCCGAAGTCCAGCCGGGGCCGGCCTCGCGCCCGTTCTCGTCGATATCGAAAAAATCGATACGCCGCATACAAAAATAGAACTATTTTGACGTCCCGTGCGCGGCTAACCTCCTTTCGACACTGCTTCGGCTCGCGCAGCAGCGCGCATCGACCGAGAACCTGGAGGATCCCCAAGCATGAGCAAGCAAAGCGTCGACCTGAATTCGGACATGGGCGAAGGCTTCGGCCCGTGGACGATCGGCGACGGCGTCGACGAACAGATCATGCCGCTGATCAGCTCGGCCAACATCGCCACCGGCTTTCACGCCGGCGACCCGAACATCATGGCGCGCACGGTGCAGCTGGCGCGCGCCGCCGGCGTCGGCATCGGCGCGCATCCGGGCTTTCGCGATCTGGTCGGCTTCGGCCGCCGCGCGATCGCCGAAACGCCGCAGGCGCTCGTCAACGACATCGTCTACCAGCTCGGCGCGCTGCGCGAGTTCGCGCGGCTCCACGGCGTGCGCCTTCAGCATCTGAAGCCGCACGGCGCGCTTTACATGCACGCGGCGGCCGACGAGGCGTTCTCGCGGCTGCTGATCGAAACGCTGCAGCGCGTCGATCCCGGCCTGTGGCTGTACTGCATGGAAGCATCGGCGACGTACCGCGTCGCCGCCGAATACGGCCAGCCGGTGGTGCGCGAATTCTACGCCGATCGCGACTACGACCGCAGCGGCTCGATCGTGTTCACGCGCCGCGTCGGACGCCTGGATCCCGGCCAGGTCGCCGACAAGGTGCTGCGCGCCTGCATCGACGGCAAGGTGCATACGATCGAAGGAGACGACATCGACATCGATTTCGACTCCGTCTGCATCCATAGCGACACGCCGGGCGCGCTCGAACTCGTGCGCAGAACGCGCGACGCGCTGGTTCGCGAAGGCATTCGCACCGCCGCCCCGCTACCGCTCGCCGCACATCACTGATTCAAGGAGACGCATGATGGCATTGCACGATATCGTCAGCCCGCTGCCGGGCACCTTTTACCGCCGTCCGTCGCCCGACGCGGACTACTACGTCGCAGTTGACGCGCCCGTGATGGCGGGTGCGGTCGTCGGCCTCGTCGAAGTGATGAAGCAGTTCACCGAGATCGAAGCCGACGTGTCGGGGCGTGTTGCCGAGCTGCTCGTCGAAGACGGCGAGCCGGTGGACGCAGGCCAGGTGCTGATGCGGATCGAGGCGTGACGCGATGAGCCTCGCAACTTCCTCCGGCACGTTCTATCGCCCGTCGCGGATCCGGACCGTGCTGGTCGCGAACCGCGGCGAGATCGCGGTGCGCATCATCCGCGCCGCACACGAGCTCGGCATGCGCGCGATCGCCGTGGTCAGCGACGCCGACCGCGACAGCCTCGCCGCGCGCATGGCCGACGAAGCGATCCACATCGGCCCGTCGCATGCGGCGAAAAGCTATCTGAATCCCGCGGCCATCCTCGATGCCGCGCGCCGGTGCGGCGCGGACGCCATTCATCCCGGCTACGGCTTTCTGTCCGAAAACGCGGCCTTCGCCGCGCAGGTCGAGGCGGCCGGCCTGATCTTCGTCGGCCCCGACGCGCACGTGATCGCGACGATGGGCGACAAGGCCCGCGCACGCGAAACCGCGCAGCGCGCCAGCGTGCCGACCGTGCCCGGCAGCGACGGCGTCGTGCACTCGCTCGAAGAAGCGCAGGCAGTCGCTGCGCGTATCGGCTATCCGCTGATGATCAAGGCGGCCGCGGGCGGCGGCGGGCGCGGCATCCGCGTTTCGCACGACGCCGCGCAACTGGAGGCCGAGCTGCCGCTCGCGCAGCGCGAGGCGCAGGCCGCGTTCGGCAACGGCGGCGTCTATCTCGAACGCTTCATCGCACGCGCACGGCACATCGAGGTGCAGGTGCTGGGCGACGGCCGCAACGTCGTGCACCTGTTCGAGCGCGAATGTTCGCTGCAACGGCGACGCCAGAAGATTCTCGAGGAGGCGCCGTCGCCTTCGCTTACGCCGGCGCAGCGCGACGCGCTGTGCGAGTCGGCGACGCGTCTCGCGCGAGAAGTCGGCTACCGCAGCGCGGGCACGCTCGAATATCTGTACGACGACGCCCGCGGCGAGTTCTACTTCATCGAGATGAATACCCGCATCCAGGTCGAGCATCCGGTGACCGAGGCGATCACGGGCATCGATCTCGTGCGCGAGACGCTGCGCATCGCCGACGGCGAGCCGCTGCGTTTCGCGCAGCAAGACATCGCGATGCGCGGCGCGGCGATCGAATGCCGGATCAACGCGGAAGATCCGTTGCAGGATTTCCGTCCGAACCCTGGACGCATCGATACGCTCGTGTGGCCGACCGGCGCCGGCACACGCATCGACTCGCTGCTCTATCCGGGCTACGTCGTGCCGCCGTTCTACGACTCCCTGCTCGCCAAGCTGATCGTGCACGACGAGAGCCGCGCGGCCGCGCTGCAACGCCTCGCGCGCGCGCTGGGCGAGCTGCACGTCGGCGGCGTGAAGACCACCGCACCGTTGCACCTCGCGCTGCTCGCGGACGACGACGTGCGGGCCGGCCGCTACCACACCAATTTTCTCGAAGCGTGGATGCCGCAATGGCGCGAGGCCGTGACGGCCCGCGCCCGGCAACACGCGGATACGGAAGCAGACGCCGCGCGCGTCGGGGAGGCTCAGTGACGGCCCGTTATACCTTCGGCGGCGACGAGTTCGTGTTCGTCGAGATCAGCGAATCGATGTCGCTCGACGCCTTCTTCAAGGGCACGGCGATCACGCGCGAACTGCAGCGCCGCGCGGTGCCAGGCATCACTGAAATCTGTCCGGCGAACGCGTCCTACCAGGTGCGCTACGACCCCGACGTGATCGAGCCCGACGCACTCGTCGCGCTGCTCCAGACGATCGAGACGGAAGCAGGCGATGCGCCGCTCGAACTCGACACGCGGATCGTCGAGGTGCCCGTGCTCTACAACGACCCGTGGACGCACGAGACGATGATGCGGTTTCGCGAGCGTCATCAGGATCCGACGTCGACCGATCTCGAGTACGCCGCGCGCATCAACGGCAAGCGCGACGTCGACGAATTCATTGCCGCGCACTCCGGTTCGCCGTGGTTCGTGTCGATGGTCGGCTTCGTCGCGGGGCTGCCGTTCATGTATCAGATGGTCGAACGCGCGCGCCAGCTCGAAGTGCCGAAGTACCTGCGGCCGCGCACCGACACGCCGAAGCTCACGGTCGGCCACGGCGGCTGCTTCGGCTGCATCTACTCGGTGCGCGGCGCGGGCGGCTACCAGATGTTCGGCGTGACGCCGGCGCCGATCTTCGATCCCGCGCAGCGGCTCGACTATCTGCACGACTTCATGGTGTTCTTCCGGCCCGGCGACATCGTGAAGTTCCAGCCGATCGATCGCGCTGCGTACGACGCAGCAGTGGCGGCCGTCGACGCCGGAACCTTCTCGCTGCGGGTGCGCCCCGTGAAGTTCTCGCTCGACGCGTTCCGGCGCGGTCCCGATGCGTATAACCGTTCTCTCGTCGAGGTGCTGCATGCCGACTGATCCGCACGATCTGATCGAGGTTCTGAAACCGGGCCTCGCCACCTCCGTCCAGGATATGGGCCGGCAAGGCTGCTATCACGTCGGCATTCCGCCGTCGGGCTCGCTCGACCAGTACGCGTCGCGCGCGGCGAACCTGCTGGTCGGCAATCCCGAAGAGGTGGCCGTGCTCGAATGCACGCTGCTCGGCCCCGAACTGCTGTTCCATATGGACGCGCTCATCGCCGTCACCGGCGCCGAGATGACGCCGAAGATCGACGGCATCGCGCAAAGCTGCGACGTCGCGCTCCGGATTCGCGCGGGCAGCGTGCTGTCGTTCCAGTACGTGAAGGCCGGTGCGCGTGCGTATCTGGCCGTCGCGGGCGGCATCGACGTGCCGGTCGTACTCGGCAGCCGTTCGACCTATACGCTCGGCGCGATCGGCGGCCTTGCGGGCCGGCGCCTGCAGAAAGGCGATCGGCTGCCGGTCGGCGCCGTGCACGGCGCGCCGCGCGAAGGGCGCGAACTGCCGGCATCGATGCGCCGGCCGCTCGACAGCCAGGTCGCGCTGCGCGTGCTGACGGGCCTGTACCACCACCGGCTGACCGACGCGTCGGCGCAGACGTTCTTCGACGACGAGTGGACCGTCGCGCCCGAGGCGGACCGCATCGGCTACCGCTACAAGAACGGGCGGCCGCTGCAGTTTCGGCCGCGCGAACAACCGTTCGGCGCGGGCGCGGATCCGTCGAACATCGTCGACGCGTGCTATCCGGTCGGCTCGATCCAGGTGCCGGCCGGGCTCGAGCCGATCATCCTGCATCGCGATGCGGTCTCCGCCGGCGGCTACGCGACCATCGGCACGGTCATCAGCGCCGACATGGACCTGATCGGACAGATGCAGCCGAACCATCGCGCGCGCTTCGTGCCCGTGACGATGGCCGACGCGCTCGCGGCACGCCGCGCGTACCGCCAGCGCCTGGCGTTGCTGCGCGCCGCGCTTCAGGGCTAGACGCCGCGCGGCCCGGCGCCGCCGGCACCTTTTCTCGCTCCGCATTCATTCCCGCGCGACCGCGTGCCGCGCGGCGGATGCGTGCGCGCCGTTTCAGCCGGACCGGTTGCCCATCCGACGTCGGGGCAACCCTGCGGAAGCAGTTGCCGCGGCCAGGACGTCGTTCGCAGCTTTGCTCATCGAGGAGCACCACCATGGCCAACCTGGCTCATGCCGACGCCGACGAGGATCTCGACCTGTCGACGCTCGCCATTCCCGATCACGCGCGCATGCCGCCCTTCTCGCTGACGATGGCGTGGTGGGCCGTGTGCAGCGCGGTGTTCTACATCGTCGTCGGCGCGACGCTCGCGCTCAGCTACGGCGCCCGCAACGCACTGATCGGCATGGCGCTGTCGGTCGTGTCGTACGGCGTGGTCAATTCGATCATCAGCCGCTACGCGATTCGCACGGGCCTGTCGGTCGCGCTGTTCTCACGCGTGCTGTTCGGCAGCGCCGGCGCGGCGCTCGCCACCCTGATCTTCTTCGCGACGGCAATCTACTACGCGGTGTTCGAGGGTTCGGTGATCGCGGTCGCCGCGCATCACCAGTTCCCCGCGCTCGACTACAAGTGGGTCGCGCTGATCGTGGTGTGCTACAGCGTGCCGCTCGTGTTCGGCAGCGTGCAGCATTGGCTCGACAAGTTCAACGGCGCGCTGCTGCCGTTTTACCTGATCGGCCTGTGTGCCGCGGTCGGACTCACGACGGCGGAGTACGGCTACAACGCCGCCTGGCTCGATTTCGGACCGGCAGGCGGCGCGCCGGCCGGCGGCTGGTGGCAGTGCTTCGTCTACTACATGGGCGTGTGGGTGCTGATGATGTTCACGTTCGACTACGCGCGCTTCGGCCGCAAGGAGGACGCCAGCTATCACGGCCGCTTCAACTTCGGCATGCCGTTCTATCTCGTGACGTTCCTGTTGAACGGCGCGGTGGGCATCTACGTCGTCAGCACGACGCCGGGGCTCGGCACGCTGTCCGAAGTATCGGTCGTGCTCGCGCTGCTGAAGCTGATGGGCGTGTGGGGGCTGCTGTTCGTGTGGGTCACGCAGTCGCGCATCAACACCGCGAACTACTATCTCGCGACGGTCAACATGCAGGCGTTCTTTCAGAAAGTGGCCGGGCTGCGCGCACCGAAGTTCGTGTGGGCGGTCGTGGTGGGCGCGGTGGTGTACGGCTTGATGATGGCCGACGTCTTTTCCCGGATTCTGCAGGCGCTCGCGTATCAGGGCATCTTCGTCGTCGCGTGGGTCGCGGTCGCGCTCGCGCACATTCTCTCGGACCGTTACGGACAACTCGTGGGCGACGACATCGAATGCCGCGACGCGCACGTGCCGACCTTCAATCCGGGCGGCCTGATTGCGTGGTTCGCGGGCGCGTTCGCCGGACTCGCGCTGAACCAGGCGTCGGGATTCGCCGCGTCGCTATCGGCGCCGGCGACCTTCGTGGTGTCGTGGCTCGCGTATCGCGCGCTGCTGGGCGCGGCGAAGCGGACGTGGTTCGTGCGGAACGTGTAAGAGCGCGCATTGGCTGGTGTCGGGCGAGCGCTGTTTCAGCCGGTTTCGTTCTTCCGAAGGTGGATTGAACAGGCTGCTCGGTTCACTTTGCCCGCTGCCGACGTGACCCGACGCGGCGCGGAAATGCGGCTCGTCTCGCGCCTGGAAAGGACGAGCCGCGGAAAGCAAGGAGCGACCTGAACGGCACCGCCGGGTCGCCGAACGCACGCATGCCTGCTTTGCCGGCAGTTTCGGTAGACTATGCATTCGTTTCGAGCGTCATCTCGACGTTCTTGCTGCATTGCTCTCGCCGGCTACTGCCGTCATCTGCTCACGCTTCGTCGATGACCTGTGTCAGCCGGCCTTGGCATCGCAATGCGCTGCTGCGCGTCGCGCGCCGCAGCTACCCGTTCCGCAAACCAGCGACGACCCCGACCGATGATCACGATCCGCCTGCTCGACGCCGCCGACGCGGCGCAATTCAAATCCGTCCGCCTTCGCGCGATCGACACGTCGCCAACTTCGTTCCTGCCTACCCACGCCGAAGAAGTCGTGGTGCCGCTCGAAGCATTCGCAGCGCGCATCGCACCCACGCATGAGCGCGCGGTGTTCGGCGCATTCGACGGCGAGTCGCTCATCGGCACCACCGGCGTGTACCGCGATGCACGCGCGAAGGTCGCGCACAAGGCGACGATCTGGGGCGTGTTCGTCGATGCCGCCTATCGCGGGCGCAGCGTCGCGCAAACGCTGCTCGACAGCGCGTCCGCGCATGCGTCGCAGGCGTGGCAATGCGCGCAGCTGATGCTGTGCGTCAACGAGATCAACGGCGGTGCGCAGCGGTTGTACGAGTCGCTGGGATTCGTGCGGTTCGGCACGGAACCGCGCTCGCTGTGCGTCGACGGCCGCTTCTACGACGAACACCATATGGTCAAGATTCTCGCGTGATGCGATCGCGCGCGCACTGGCCGACGGCGCAATGCAGTGCGCGCGAGCACCGCTCATCGAACGTATCAGCGCCGATCCGTGATCGACGTGTCGACGACCTGCCCCGCGATCGTCACGTTCGCGAGCGTCATCGCGCTCACGTTGAACGCGTAGATCGGACCGGGCGACGTGACCGTCGCCGCTCCCGACGCGACCGGCGTGCCGAAGTCGCAGTTGCTGATCGTCACGCCGGAGATCGGCTGCACGGCCGGCGTCGGCGGCGCGCCGTTGTAGTCGAACGCGACGGGCCCCTGCGCGACGATCGCCTGGAAGCACGACGCGCTCACGCCGTTCAACGTCACGTTGCTCGCCTTCACGTCGGAGATCGTCACGTTCTGCACGACGGGCGGCCGCGTGCGCACCGCGTCGTTGGCCGGCTGATAGTCGCAGTCGAACGTGACGATGCCGCCCTGTGCGGCCGACGGATTGCCGGCCGCCGCCGTGACGACGCCGAGCGCGACGCTCGCGTTGATCGGGCTGCCGGCGAGCAGCGCGCTGCCGTAGCCGCCGCCCTTCAGGTTCACGCCGTTCGGCAGCACGACGCCTTTCACGTGGAAGTCCTTCACGTAACCGCCGCGGTTCATGTTGGTCTTCACGCGAATCGCGATGTTCAGCGGATTGGTCTGCCAGTTCGCGTTCAGCATCGACAGGTTGGTCGCATAGATCTGCTCGACGCCGCCGCCCATTTCGCTGCCGAGCGTAATCCCGCCGTGGCCGCTGTTCATCGTGCAGTCGCGAATCAGGTGTCGCTTCGCGGGCCCGTATTCGGTGTCCCGATCCTTGCCCGACTTGATCGCGATGCAATCGTCGCCGGTGTTGAACGTGCAGCGCTCGCACAGCACGTCGGTGCACGCGTCGGGATCGAAGCCGTCGTTGTTCGGACCGATGCTGTTGGTCGTCACGCCGCGGATCACGACGTTGCGGCTCGCGGTCGGATGATGCTGCCAGAACGGCGTGTTCTGCGTCTGGTAGTTCTCCATCAACACGTTCGTGCAGCCGATGAATTCGACCATGCACGGCCGCAGATAGTGGCCGAGCCCGAAGATGCGCCGCTCGACCGGCACGCCGGCTTCGGACAGTGCGGGCAGGTAGTTCTGGTCCTGCTGCCACGGCGTGACCGGCGAGGTGAGCAGCGCGTAGAGCGCGTCCGGAATCGCCGGTGCGACGAGCCGCAGATCCACGTTGTTCGGATTCGCGAACGCCTGGCTCGGCACGGACGCGTTCCCGCCATACGCGCCCGACGAGCCCTTGTAGGTCCACCAGCAGACGCTGCCGGCTCCGCTACCCGCGAAGGGCGTCATCGCCTGCCCGTTCAGCACCGACGTCGCGCCTTCGCCGGTCAGCGCGATGTTGGTCGCATTGCGCGCGTAGACGGGCGCGCCGTAGTTCAGACAGTCGTTCGCCTGCCAACGGCTGTAGTACAGCCGGCCGTTCGCGCCGCAGTCGACCGGGCCGTCCTTCGCGTAATCGGCCGGGTTCGGACTGAAGTAGATCGTGCAGTTCACGCTCAGATGGAAATTCACGTTGCTCTGCAGCACGATCGGCCCCGCGCAGTACCAGTTGCCGGCCGGCACGATCACACGGCCACCGCCTTCACGCGCGCATGCGTCGATCGCCGCGAGAAATGCCGGGCGCGAGTCGAACGCGCCCGGCGCGGTCGTCAGTTCGGCGCCGGGGCTCACCGGCGATTTGGCCGACGGGTACGGCGACGTCTGCGCGACGGTCGCGCACGAGCGCGCGCCATAGTGCGTCACGTCGAATTCGCGGTGGCGGAACGCGCGCCGCGACACATGCGCGAGCGATGCGGCGATACGCGCGGCCGCGCCGTGCTCGCCCCAGATCGCGTCGGGCGCAACATCGGCTGCGGCGACGTGGGCGAACGCACGGGTGGCCGCGAGTGGACCGCCGAACACTGCCCCGCCGGCGAGCGCGCCGGTCCAGCCGATGAAGTCGCGGCGCGTCAGCCGCTTCGAAGAAGGCGAACGGGCGGGCAAAGACGAACGGCGACGGCTTGCGGCCATGGGCATTTCTCCGGAAGGGGGTATCGGGTCGTGTGCGACGCGACCATATTCGTACGTCGTCGTATCATATGGGCAAGTCTAGGCGCGTTCGTGGTCGGGCATGTATTTGTCGTTTACCCTCGATTCTCGCTGCACAAATTCGGATGTGTGCGTGCACTCACGTGAGATCCGTGAGCGTCTGTGAGATATGTCGTCGTATGTTTATGCGCACAAATTGCTGCCTGCGCCCCCATCGCGTTCGATGAATCGGGACGGTTCTCGGGCACCTTCCGGCGTGCGAAAGACTCGAGCGCCACGTATGAACACCTTCACCGCGCCAACGGCTTCGCGTACGGCCGACATCTCGCCGTGTCGCCAATCGGCCATAACTCTGCAACACCTACGCGCAGCGCCCTTCGAATCGCCTACCTGCCTCCGTGATTCCGCCTCTGTTCAACGCCCCGCCCGGCGCGCTATCGTTGCTCCACCTTCACCACCAGGAGCTGCCTTTGCCTTCCCGCCACGGAGTCGACCTGACCCGCGCCCGCGCACTGTTCGATCGCGAGCGCCATACATTCACCGAAGCCATGCCGGTTTCCCGCGCGCTGTCCGCGGAAGCGTCCGAGCATCTGCTGTTCGGCGTGCCGTTGCACTGGATGCAGGACTGGTCGACACCGTTCTCGCTGGTCGTGAAGGAAGCGCGCGGCGCGACCTTCACCGACGTCGACGGGCATCGCTACGCAGACTTTTGCCTCGGCGACACCGGCGCGATGTTCGGCCATGCGCCCGAACCCGTCGCGCGGGCGCTCGCCGAACAGGCGACGCGCGGCTACACGACGATGCTGCCGAGCGAAGACGCCGCGTGGGTGTCGCGCGAACTCGCGCGCCGCTTCCGGCTGCCGGTCTGGCAGTTCGCGCTGAGCGCGAGCGACGCGAACCGCTTCGTGCTGCGCTGGGCGCGCGCCGCCACCGGCCGCAACACGATCATCGTGTTCAACGGCTGCTATCACGGCACGGTCGACGACGTGTTCGTCGACCTCGTCGACGGGCGCCCGGTGCAGCGCGACAGCCTGCTCGGGCAGTCCTACGACCTGCTCGCGAACACGCGCGTGGTCGAGTTCAACGATCTGCACGCGCTCGAAGCCGCGCTGAAGGACGGCGACGTCGCCTGCGTGCTCGCCGAACCGGCGATGACGAACATCGGGATGGTGTTGCCGGAACCGGGCTTCTGGGACGCCGCGCGCGCCCTGACGCGCCGTTACGGCACGCTGCTCGTGATCGACGAGACGCACACGATCAGCAGCGGGCCGGGCGGCTACGCGGCCGCGCACGGGCTCGAACCCGACGCGCTGGTGGTCGGCAAGCCGATCGCCGGCGGCGTGCCGTGCGCGGTGTACGGCTTCAGCGCCGAATTCGCGGAGCGCGCGAAGCAGGCGAAGCTGAACGCGCCGCCCGGCCATTCGGGGATCGGCACGACGCTCACCGCCAACATGCTCGCGATGCACGCGATGCGCGCGACGCTCGCGGAGGTCGCGACCGAAGCCGCGTACGCGCACATGTTCGAACTGGCCGCGCGACTCGCGACCGGGCTCGAGCAGACCATCGCGAAGCACGGGCTGCCGTGGTGCGTGACGCGCATCGGCGCGCGCACCGAATTCCAGTTCACGCCGGTGCCGCCGCGCAACGGCACGCTGGCGGGCGAACAGCTCGACAGCGAACTCGAGCACATCGTCCATCTGTACCTGCTGAACCGCGGCGTGCTGATCACGCCGTTCCACAACATGATGCTGGTGTGCCCGCAGACGACTGCCGACGACGTCGACAAGCTGGTCGCGCAGTTCGACGCGTGCCTGGGCGAACTCGTGTGATGCGGTGACGCGCGCTCGACGTCGCGGGAAGGTGCCGGCCGCGTCGAAGCGGCCGCACGTCGCGAAACGCGCGTGCGGCGTTCGGTGAGATCGACGAAGTCATGCGCTCAGTAGCGCGATGGACGTGACGCACGAGAATGCGCGCGAGAATGCGCATGAACGTTCGGCTGGCGGCGCTGGCGAGCCAACGTGAGCGGACCCACTCCACCGCGCTCCCCCCACCCGCAAGCAGAATCACCGCCCCGCCGCCGACAACGAACCGAAGAACGTCGCGACCTTCGCCTTGCTCGTCGTCTGCAGCCGCGACATGAGCCCGTGATCGACGTGCCGCAGCCCGTAAGTCTCGCCGATGTCGCGCTGCATCCGGCACCACAGATGGCTCGCGATCTCCGCGTCGACCATCGCGCGGTGCGCGCGGCCGGCCTGCGGCAAGCGCAGCAGGTCGGCGAGGCTCGACAGCCGGTGGCTGCGCGCATGCGGGTAGAGGCGCCGCGCCACCAGCATCGTGCACGCGAACGGATGATCGGCCGCGACGCCGAGCGAGCCGAGTTCGGCCTGCCAGAATCGCTTGTCGAACCCCGCGTTGTGCGCGACGACCGGATGGCTGCCGACGAACGCGGCGGCTTCCTTCATCACCTTCGACACCGGCGGCGCCGTGGCGATCATCTCGTTGGTGATCCCGGTGAGCGCGACGACGTCGGACGGAATGCGGCGTCCCGCGTTCATCAGGCTCTGATAGCGGTCGACGATCTCGCCGTCGCGCAGCAGGATCACGGCGATCTCGGTCGCCCTGTCGCCCAGGTTCGGGGAAAGCCCGGTTGTTTCGAAGTCGAGTACCGCTACGGTTTGCATGCGCGAATCAACGGAAAGATACGTGGCGTGTCGGTCGCGACGCGTCGCGCCGACGGAAAGGCGCCATAGTATCCCGGGACACGGCCACCGGCCGCAACTGCCGCGCACATACGCAGGCGCGGAGCCGCCGCCGTCGCCAGCGCGCACCCACAAGCAACCGCGGCGATGCTCGCGCCCATCGACCCGAGCGCCGCATCGCCGCTCACCGCTGCGTCAACGACAACTGAAGCTCGCCGCCGAATTCACGTCGCCCGAGCCGTTGTAGCGCGCGACCTGCGGATACGGACACAACGGACGCGTGCGGCCCGCGCCCCACGACGTCGGCACCTCCGCATTCGGCAGCACATTGCTCGCGTCGCGCGCAGTCGCGACGATCGCGGCCGGCGCCTGTCCCTGCTCGACCCACGCGACGAGCGGCGTCAGCATGTCGAACTGGTCGGCGGCCGGCCCGCCCGAGCAGTGATTCATCCCCGGCACCGGATAGAAGCGCGCGAAGCCCGACGCGTCGCCGCCGTTCGCCTGCGCGAGCCGCGCATACCAGTCGCTCGTGTCGTTGAACGAGAACACCGGGTCGCCGGTGCCGTGATAGACGAGCAGCTTCGCGCCGCGCGACTTCAGCGCCGCCAGGTTCGTCTCGTCGGGCGGCGTCATGAAGGCCCACGACGACTGCGTGTACACGCCGTTCGACGCGAAAATCGCCGGCGCGTCGCGGTCCATGTCGAAGCCGAGCGCGAAGCCGGCGAGATTCGCGAGCGTCGCGGCGGTCTGCGGCGGCGTCATGAACGTGAACGCCATCGCGGCCGGGTCGAGCACCACCGAATTCGACTGCTTCCACGCGGCCCATCCGCCGCCCGCGATGCCCGGATCGTACGGGAAGCTCGCGTAGAGCGCCGCGCCCGCGCTGTTTCGCGCGCCCGCGAACACGTTCCCGATCGCGCGCTTCTGCGCGCTCGTCAGGCACGCGCCGGTGCGCGTGTCGTTCGCGCAGGTCGGGACGTCCGTGTCGATGCTGAAATGCGCCTGGCACGCGGCGACGTCCTGCACCATCCCGTCGGCCGCGCCATCGAGCGCGTCGCACTTGTCGAGAATCTTCTGGCCGACGAGCCGGCGCTCCGCGTCGGTGAAGCCGCTGCGGATATCGGGCAAGCCATTCGTGCCGGTCGCCGACGCGATCTGCGCGAACTGCTGCGCGCCGTACATCTCGCCGATCGCCGCCTTCGGCAGATGGAAGCCCGGATCGCCGGCGATGATCCCGTCGTAGTCGCCTGCGTTGCGCACGGCGGTGACCATCGCGTGCCGCCCGCCGTTCGAGCAGCCGCCGAAATAGCTGCGATCGGGCGCCTTGCCGTACGCGAGCCGGATCACCTGCTTGGCCATCGGCGTGAGCGCGTCGACCGCGCCGTAGCCGTAGTCGAGCCGCGCCTGCGGATCGAGCCCGAACAGCGGGTTCTGCGCGGCGCTGTGCCCCGAATCGGAGCTGATCACCGCGAAGCCCTGGTTCAGCGCATTGGTCAGCGGCCCGCCGCCGCCCACCTCGCCCGTCGCGGTCACGACGTTGCCGTCGAGCCCGCCGTTCGCCTGGTAGAAGAAGCGACCGTTCCACGCCTTCGGCAAGCGCATCTCGAAGCCGATCGCATAGGTTTTGCCGTCCACCGCGCTCACGCGCTCGTTCATCTTCCCTTCGATCACGCAATGCTCGGCGATCGGCTTGCCGGCCACGGCGAGCGCGCCGGCGGCCGCGGTCGTCACCGACGTGAACGACGTGTTCGCATACGACAGCTTCGCGGCGAGCGCGTCGCAGGTCTGCGTCATCGCGGCCGGCGTCGCGGCGCTCAGGTGCGCCGGCGCGGCGTTGACGGAATCGTCGCCGCCGCAGCCGGCGAGCAGGGCCGCTGCGGACAGCGGCGCAATGCACAACAGTGCAGATTTGCTGTTCAAGATGGCTCCCATTCGTCAGGATCGCTGATCAGAACATGTGGCGCACGCCGACCATCGCGCCGAGCTGCCCCATCCCCGCGCCGGGCGTCGTGCCGGCGCCGCCGCCGCTGACCGCGTAGCGCGCATGCGCGCTGTTCCACAGATACGACGATTGCGCATAGACGGCCGTGCGCTTGCTCAGCAGATAGGTCGCGCGCAGCGTGGCCATCGTCGCGCGCGTGTCGTGCGCGCTGTTGACGATCCGGTAGCCCTCGCCGTCGACGATGAACGCCGGCTTCACCGCATACGACGCGCCGACGAAGAACAGGTCCGAATGCGCACCCGGCGCCGCCGGCGAACCGGTCGACACGCGCCGCCCGATCCAGCCCGCGCCGAGCCGCGCGCCGGCCGCCTGCGCATAGGCGCTCACGTGCGTGCGCGCATCCTTGCCGCCGCTGCTCGTGAACGGCACCGGCGCGACGCCGTCGAAGAAGTTCGCGGCCGCGCCCGTGCCGCCGCGCTGCTCCTCGTACGACGCCGCCGCGCCGAAATACGCGCTGTCGTACTTGAGCATCACCGACCAGTTGCGGCACTGGACGGCGTCGCCCGGCACCTGTCCCGCGCACGTGCCCTGCCCCGGCGAGTTGCCGGTGCCGGCGCCGTCGCGCCCGAACGAGTAGGCGGCGCCGAGCGTCACGCCGCGATACGTGCCGACGTAGGTCACGGCGTTGTCCGCGCGGCCGTTCGGCACGTAGGCGTCGAACGAGCCGAGCCCGTAGATGTCGGGGCCGATGATGTCGGCGCCCTGCAGCGCGAGATAGGTCATCGTGTACTGACGGCCGAAGGCCAGCGTGCCGAAGCCGCTCTTCAGCCCGACGAACGCCTGGCGCCCGAACAGCCGGCCGCCCTGGCCGAGATCGCCGCCGCGCACGTTGAAGCCGCTTTCCAGCGTGAACACCGCCTGATAGCCGCCGCCGAGATCCTCCGTGCCGCGCAGCCCCCAGCGCGACGGCAGTTCGCCGGTCACGCCGGGCATGCGCACGACGTGATCGCCGGCCGCGTTCGCGTGCGACACGAACTCGACGCCCGTATCGATGATTCCGTACAGCGTCACGCTCGACTGCGCGTGGGCGCCGGACGCGGCGAGCGCGCATGCGCCGGCCGCCAGCAAGGCTTTGGTGTGCTTCATGTCGATTGTCTCCATACCTGCGTCGAATTCGCGCTCTGACGGCGCTCGTGGTTGAAAGTGGAAAGCCTCAGTCCTGCGCGGCCGGGCGCCGGATCAGCACCAGCGCGGCGATGGCGGCCACCAGCGTGACCGGGATGCTCGCGCCGATCACGACCGACGCGCTGCGGCCCATCGCGAGCAGCTGGGCGGCGGCGAGCGGCCCGACGACCGAACCGAGCCGGCCGACGGCCACCGCGGAACCGACGCCGGTGCCGCGCATCGCGGTCGGGTAGTAGATCGCGGCGAGCGCATAGAGCACCGACTGGCCGCCGACGACGAACATCCCGGCCGCGAACGCGGCCACGGACAGCCACAGCAGCCCCGGCGCGATCGCCAGCGCCGCGAGCGACAGCACGATTCCCGCATACATGCCGCCGACCACGCGCGACGGGCGCAGCCGATCCATCGACATGCCGATGCCGAGCACGCCGAGGCCGCTGCCGATGTTGAAGAAGATCTGCACGATGCCGGCCTGACTGCGCGCGAGGCCCTTCGCGGCCATCAGCGACGGCAGCCAGTTCAGCAGGAAATACAGCACGATCAGCGTGCAGAAGTAGCTGAGCCACAGCGCGAGCGTCGTGCCGGTGCGCGCGCCGCCGAACAGCGTGTGCCCGACCGTCGGACGCGCGGCGCCCGAGGCGCTGACGTCGAGGAACGCGCGCGATTCCGGCAGCAGCGCGATCAGCACCGGCGCGAGCAGCAGCGGCCCGACGCCGCCGACGTAGAAGATGTGCCGCCATTCGGCGTCGCCGGCGAGCAGCACGCCGATCAGCGACGCGATCACGCCGCCGAACGGAATCCCGCAGTACATCACGGCGACCGCGCTGCTGCGCGAGCGCGGCTCGACCGATTCGGACGACAAAGCGATCAGGTTCGGCATCGCGCCGCCGAGGCCGAGGCCCGTGAGCGCACGCACCGCGACCAGCATCGCAAAGCCCGACACCTGCGCGGTCGCGATCGACAGCAGCCCGAACAGGCACACGGACGCGATCAGCACCTGCTTGCGGCCGATGCGGTCGGCGAGCCAGCCGCCGAGCATCGCGCCCGGCAGCAGGCCGAACGTGCCCGCGCTGAACGCGAGCCCCATCTGCGAAACCGACAACCCGAATTCGTGGGCCATGCGCGGCGCGGCGACGCCGACCGACTGCAGGTCGAGCCCTTCGAGCAACGCGATCGCGAAACACAGGCCGAGCGTCGTCGCGACGGCCGGCCTTGCGGCAACGGAAGTGTCCATGTCGTCTCCAAACCGCGCGGCATGCCGGAAGGCAGCCGCGGCGTCCTTGCTTGTTATGGTGGTCGGGCCGCGCTAATTTATCAGGTAGCCTGATTAACAGCCCGAAATAAAATCCCGTCGGGGACGCGATGATTTAATAACAGGTAACCTGATATTTCAAGTGCAGCGAGCGCGGTGTTAACCCGCAACGCAGCGGGAATCAAAGCCGCGTTGCATCGTGTTGCGGTGCGATGTGGGCAGCGGTGGGGTTGAGGGACGGGAAACTGCGAGGGGCAGGGGTAACGCGAGGGCGAGGGCGAGGGCGAGGGCGAGCGCGAGGGAAGCGGAGGCGGAGGCGATAGCGGTAGCGGTAAGAACAAGCGCCACGACGCGGCAACGGCTACGGCGGCCACGGCCGCCGTAGCCGCCGCGATACTCAGTCGCGCAAATTACGCACGAACAGTTCGAGCGTGCGCTGCACCTGCGCGACGTCGTCGCTGCTCACGTCGTCGCCGAGCATCCGGCGTTCGAGCGGCCGCAGCACCTGTTCGCATTCGCGCAGGATCGCCGAGCCGGCGTCGGTGAGGCGCAGCAGGATCACGCGACCATGGCTCGGATCGGCCTCGCGCGTCACGAAGCCGCGCGCGGCCATCGCGACCATCACCTCGTTCGCGGATTGCGGCGTGATGAACGAGCGCACCGCGAGCTGCGCATTGGACAGCGCGCCGCGCACCTCCAGCACCGACAACGCCGTGTACTGCGCGAGCGTCACGCCGAGCGGCGCGAGTGCATCGCTCATCTGGCGGCGCAGCAGCCGGTCGAGATTGCCGATCAGATAGGTGAGCCGCTGCTGCGCACGCATGCGCGGCCTGGCTTCGGTGGCGCGGGCCGTGCGCTTCGCGCCGGCCGGTTTGACGGGTGTCGAACTCATGAACGTGTCGGTAGGAGAATCGCGGGCCATCTTACCTCACCGGGGCGGCGTGACGGTCCGAGGATGCGCGGCTCGTCGATGCGCTGCGCGACGACCCGGCGCTCGCACGCTATCACTGGCTGCCGACGGTACGCGGCGACCTGCGCGCGAAGCTCGGCCGCGCCGCGGAGGCGACGCGCAACGCGCGCGAAAGGGCATTGCCGCTCGGACGCGTGGCCGATGCATGACCTGCGGTGGCGGATGCGGCACGTCGCGCGCGCGGGCCGCCTGCGCATGGCTGCGGCCAGCGGGCAACAGTCCGTGACAGGTGAAGCAGCGCGCCAGATTCAGACGCTCCACCCGGGACGTCCGAACGCGACGGCAACGACAACGGCGACTGCACCATGCCGCTGCGTGCGCCGTGCGGATGGCCCCGAAGCTCACCCACGAATCCCCCGCGCACCGACCCACAGGCACCCCGTCCCCGCCGCCGCCTCGCTCACCTTGGGCACACGGCAACGCAACGAGCCCCTACCCCGCCATAGCCGCCACACGCGGCAGCCCCGCGCGCAAGCCGGCATCGACCAACGCGAGCCGGTGCGTGAATGCCGCGAGCGGATAGTCGAAGAAGTACCCACCGACCTCGCGCTTGTCCGCACGAAACGGATCGTCCGCCGCCCCCACACCGACGATGCGCAGCGTGCGCGCCCACGCGAACGCGAGCAGCAGCCAGCCGAGCAGCGCGAGATAGTCGTCCGCGACGCGGTACGGCAGCTCGGGATCGCCGTCGCTCGCGTCGAGCAGCGCCGCGCTCACGCGCTCGACCTCCGCGCACAACGCGGCCACCCGCGTTCCAGCGGCGCGCGTGAGCGGGTCCGCAGGCGCGTCGCTGCATGCGGCCGCTTCCGCGCGAATTCGCGCCAGCAGCGCGCCGAGCGCGTCGCCGCGATCGCCGAGCACCTTGCGCACCAGCAGATCGATCGCCTGAATCTCGTTGGTGCCCTCATACAGCATCGACACGCGGCAATCGCGCAGCGTCTGCTCGATCCCGTATTCGTGCACGTAGCCGTAGCCGCCGAACACCTGCAGCGCATTCGACGCGGTCGCGAAGCCGTTCGCCGTGAAGAACGCCTTCGCGACCGGCGTGAGCAACGACGCGAGCTTCGTCGCCGCGTCTCGCGCCGACGCGTCCGGGTCGTGCGCGGCGACGTCGAGCCAGTGCGCGATCCAGTAGCCGATCGCACGCTCACCTTCGACCGTCGCACGCGCATCGAGCAGGATGCGGCGGATCGCCGGGTGTTGCGCGATCGGCGCCGCGCGGCCCTGCACGCGTTCGCCCGCATACGCGGACGCAGCCTGCCACGCGCTGTGCGCGTGCCCGACGCCCTGCATCGCGACCTGCAGGCGCGCCGCGTTCATCATCACGAACATCGCGGCCAGCCCGCGATGCGCGTCGCCGACGAGCCAGCCGAGCGCCGCGTCGAAGCGCATCGTGCAGGTCGGGCTCGCCTTCAGCCCCATCTTGTGCTCGATGCCGTCGCACCAGATGCCGTTGCGCACGCGCCCGCCCGCCGCGTCGAGCCACTTCGGCACGACGAACAGCGACAGCCCCTTCGTGCCGGCCGGCGCATCGGGCAGCCGCGCGAGCACCAGATGCACGATGTTCTCGGTCAGATCGTGGTCGCCGCCGGTGATGAACAGCTTGCTGCCGCTGATGCGGTAGCCGTCGCCGGTCGGGTCCGGCGCCGCGCGCGTGCGCAGCAGCCCGAGATCGCTGCCCGCCTGAGGCTCGGTGATGCACATCGTCGTCAGCCATGCGCCGCTGGCGATCTTCGGCAGGATGTCGCGCTTCACGCGCGCGCAGCCGTGCGCGCTCACGCAGGCCACCGCGCCGTGCGTGAGCCCCGGCGACATCAGCCACGCGTGGTTCGCGCCCGCGAGCATTTCCTGCAGCGCGACGTCGAGCAGATGCGGCAGCCCCTGGCCGCCGCACGCCGGATCGAGCGCGAGCGTCGGCCAGCCGGCCGCGACGTAGTCGCGATACGCGTCGCGAAAGCCGGCCGGCATCGTCACGTCGGCGCCGTCGAAACGGCAGCCTTCGACGTCGCCGCTCGCATCGAGCGGCGCGATCCGCTCGGCGACGAAACGCGCGGCTTCGTCGAGCACCTGCTCGGCGACGCTTACGTCGAGATCGGCCCAGTCCGGCACGCGGCGCCACAGCGCCGGCGCATCGAGCCATTCGCCGATCACGAACAGCATGTCGCGCAGCGGCGCGCGATAGGTGGCGCTCATCGTGCGCCCCTCATGCGCGGCGCGGCGCGCTGGCGACGATCACGCCCGCGTCGGCCGCATCCGGCCCGTACATCGCGTCGACCACCGCCGCGCGATGCGCGAGCACCGCGCGCTGGTTGATCGAGCCCTTGTCGGTGATCTCGCCGAGATCGAGCGACGGCGGCGTGTCGAGCACGCACAGCCGCGTGACGAAGCTCGCGCTGCCGGTCGCATCGCGGTTCAGCCGCGCGAGCAAGTCCGCGAAGAACGCGCGCACCGCGCTCGCCTGCAGCACGGTGCGAATGTCCGCGTCCGCCGCCGCGCCGGCCAGGCGACGGCAATCGTCGATGCGCGGGAAGATCATCACGCCGACGTCGTCGCGGTTCATTCCGGTGATCACCGCGTCCTGCACGTACGGCGCGCCGTTCGACACGATGCGCGCGCGCATCGGCCCGACGCTCACGAACGTGCCCGACGACAGCTTGAAGTCCTCCGCGATGCGCCCGTCGAACATCAGGCCGATCTCCGGGCGCGCGGGATCGACGAAGCGCACCGCGTCGCCGCTGCGGTAATAGCCTTCGTCGTCGAACACTTCGCGCGCGTCGTCGCCGCTCGCGCGCCAGTAGCCGGCCATCACGTTCGGCCCGCGAAAGCGCGCTTCGAGCTTGCCGTCGATCGGCACCAGCTTCGCGTCGCAGCCGGGTGCGGGCAGGCCGATGTAGCCGGCGCCCGACATCGGCCCGGTCGTGAACATGCACGACGGTGCGGCTTCGGTCATCCCGAGGCCCGCCATGATGCGGATACGCTCGCCGCAGTGCGCGAGCGTCACGCGCTCGAGCCGGTCCCACGCCGCCTGCGACAGCCCCGCGCCCGCGAAGAAGTACATCCGGACGCGCGAGAAGAACGTGTCGCGCAGCGCGGCGTCGGTCTCGAGCGCGGCCGCGAGCTCCTCCCAGCCTTTCGGCACGTTGAAGTACACGGTCGGCGCGATCTCGCGCAGGTTGCGCAGCGTCTCGGCGAACTTGCCGGCGACCGGCTTGCCGTCGTCGATGTACAGCGTGCCGCCGTTGTACAGCGCGATGCCGACGTTGTGGCTGCCGCCGAACGTGTGATTCCACGGCAGCCAGTCGACCAGCACCGGCGGCTCCAGCCCGAATTGCGGGAAGGTTTCGAGCAGCATCTGCTGGTTGCTGCACAGCATCCGGTGCGTGGTGGGCACCGCCTTCGGCAGCCGCGTCGATCCCGACGTGAAGAGGAATTTCGCGATCGTGTCGCCGGTGACCGCGTCGTGCGCGGCATCGACGCCCGCCGGCCGCGTGTCGAGCAGCGCCGAGAACCGCGTGACGCCGTCCATTCCGTCGGGCGCCGTCACGACCACGCGCTCCACGTCGCTCGGCACCGCGGCGTCGAGCGCGGCGCGGAAGGCCGCGCCGTCCGACGCGAACACGAGCCCCGGCGTCAGCAGCGCGAGCGCATGGCGCAGCTTGCCGTAATCGCTCGACACGAGCGAATACGCGGGCGACAGCGGCGCATGCGGAATGCCGGCCCACATCGCGCCGAACGCGAGCTGCAGATGCTCGAGGTCGTTGCCGGACAGGATCGCGATCGGCCGCTCGGCCGACAGCCCGCGATCGAGCAGCGCCTGGCCGATCGCGCGGGCGCGCTCGAGCATCTGCGCATAGCTGATGCCGATCCACGCGCCGTCGGGGCCGCGCCGCGCGACCAGCCAGCGGTCCGGGTGCGCCTGCGCGCCGCTGACGAGCCGGTCGGTGAGCCGGCGCGGATACGCGCCGAGCGCGCTCGCCGCGCGCAAGGTCCAGCAGCCGTCGCGTTGCGCGATCTCCGGCGGCGCCGTGCCGATCGCCACGGGGCGATAGCCGGCGGGGACGGGCTGCACGACGGCCGCGTCGCGCAGTTGGGGTCGTTCCGCATCCACGTTCTGTCTCCGTTCGACTCCGCCCGGCGCGCTCGCGCATGCGGGCGGAGACTTCGTTGTGTCGTTATAGAGTGGCGGCGCCGCGGCGCCGGGTGCTGCTCAAATCGGGTAATGGCGCGGCGTGGTCTGGACGGTGATCCAGCGCAGGTCGGTGAACTCGGCGATCGACGCCTTGCTGCCGAACCGGCCGTAGCCGCTCGCCTTCACGCCGCCGAACGGCATCTGCGCCTCGTCGTGCACGGTCGGCCCGTTGATGTGGCAGATGCCCGATTCGATCCGCTTCGCGAGCTGCATCGCGCGCGCGATGTCGCGGCTGAACACCGCAGCCGACAAACCGTATTCGCTGTCGTTCGCGGCCGCGAGCGCCGCTTCGTCGCCGTCGACGCGCTGCACGGTCACCACCGGCCCGAACGATTCGTCGGCGTAGAGCTGCATCTCGCGCGTGACGCCGTCGACGATGGTCGGCTGCATCACCGCGCCGTCGACCTCGCAGCCGAGCGGCAGCGCGGCGCCGTGCGCGTGCGCATCGGCGACCATCGCGGCGATCCGCTGCGCGGCCGCCGCGCTTTCCAGCGTGCCGAGCACGACGCCCGGCGCGGCCGGGTTGCCGGCCTTCAGCGTGCGCGCCTTGGCGACCAGCCGTGCGACGAACGCATCGGCGACCTTGCGATCGACGATCACGCGCTCGGTCGACATGCAGATCTGCCCCTGGTTGAAGAACGCGCCGAACGCGACCGCATCGACCGCCGCGTCGAGATCGGCGTCGTCGAGCACGAGCACGGGCGCCTTGCCGCCGAGTTCGAGCAGCGCCGGCTTCAGGTGCTGCGCGGCGAGCGTCGCGACGATCCGGCCCACGCGCGTCGAGCCAGTGAAGTTCACGCGCCGCACGGCCGGGTTCGCGATCAGCCGCTCGACGATCGCCGGCGCATCCTGCGGCGCGTGCGTGATCACGTTGACGACGCCGTCGCCGAGCCCCGCGTCGTGCAGCACGCTGCCGATCAGCCGGTGCACGCCCGGACATCCTTCGGAGGCCTTCAGCACGACCGTATTGCCGCACGCGAGCGGCATCGCGAGAGCACGCGTCGCGAGGATCACCGGCGCATTCCACGGCGCGATCCCGAGCACCACGCCGCACGGCTGGCGCACGGCCATCGCGATGCTGCCCGGCACGTCGGACGGAATCACCGCGCCGTCGATCTGCGTCGTCATCGCGGCGGCCTCGCGCAGCATGTTGGCGGCGAGCATCACGTTGAAGCCGTACCAGTTCGCCATCGCGCCGGTTTCCGCGCGGCCGGTCTCGATGAATTCGCCGGCGCGTGCGTCCATCCGGTCGGCCGCCGCCAGCAGCCGGCGGCGGCGCTCGGTCGGCGCCAGCGCCGCCCACGCGGGGAACGCGCGCGCGGCGGCCGCGACCGCGGCATCCGCATCGGCGAGCGTCGCCGCGGCCGCGCGCGACGCGACCTGCCCGGTCGCCGGGTCGATCCGGTCGAACGTCCCGCCGTCCGACGCGCCGCGCGACACGCCGTCGATCAACAAACTCACTTCGTGCATTTCGGTGTCTCCTCTCAGGTCTGGCCGCGCGCGTCAGCGCTTGTACGCCTGCAGGCCCGGCTTGATGCTCTTGTCGTCGAGGAACTGCTTGAGGCCCTGCTCGCGCCCGCCTTCCGGGTCGCGATAGTTGGCCTGGTCGAGCTTCGCGTACAGGTAGTCCTCGTTCTGCTCCCAGGTCAGCTCGCGGCAGCGCTTGAAGCCGTGCTTCGCGTTGCGGATCACGACCGGGTTCTTGTCGAGCAGCTTCGCGGCGAGCGCGCGCACTTCGTCACGCAGCTGCGCGCGCGGCACGCTCTTGTTGACGAGCCCCATCCGCGCGGCCTGCTGGCCGGTGAACGTATCGCCGGTCATGATGTAGTAGAGCGCCTCGCGGTGCCCGACGGTGTCCGCCATCGCCTTGCTGACGAGGTTGCCCGGCGGGATGCCCCAGTTGATTTCCGACAGCCCGAACACCGCCTCGTCGGCCGCGATCGCGAGGTCGCAGGCGACCAGCGGCGAGAATCCGCCGCCGAAGCACCAGCCGTTGACCATCGCGATCGTCGGCTTCGCGTACATGCGCAGCAATTGCCACTGCCAGCGGCTCGCGTCGCGGCGAATCTTCTCCTGCAGGATTTCCGGGCCCGCGTCGATCTCGCGGAAGTACTCCTTCAGGTCCATCCCGGCCGTCCATGCATCGCCTTCGCCGGTCAGCACCAGCACCTGCGCGTCGGCGTCGAGCTCGATCGCCTCGAGCACGTCGATCATCTCCGTGTTCAGCGTCGGGCTCATCGCGTTGCGCTTTTCCGGACGGTTCAGCGTCACCCATGCGATGCCGCCCGCGACCTCGACCTTCACCGTTTTCCAGCGCCCTTCGTAACCCATCTTCGTTCTCCAATGACAGTGCCGCCCCGTGCGACTCGCAACCAATTTACTATCAGGTAACCTGATATGTAAAGTAGAATGGAAGCGGCTCGGGACAAACCCCTAAACGGGCGCGCAAGGCGGTTTTGGCGCGGCGCCGGCCGGCCGCTCACGACATGAGGAGACACGCTTGGACATCGACAACCTGATCGCCATCGACACGCACGTGCACGCCGAAGTGTCGTGCTGCCAGCCGCCGGACCTGTTCGCGAAGGCGTTCGACGACGCGGCCGACAAGTATTTCGGCACGGTGCTGAAGCAGGGCCGCCGGCCGACGATTCCGGAGACGATCGCGTATTACCGCGAGCGCCGGATCGGCTTCGTGATGTTCACCGTCGATTGCGAGAGCAACATCGGGCGGCGGCGCATTCCGAACGAGGAGATCGCGCAATTCGCGCAGGACAACGCGGACGTGATGATCGCGTTCGCGAGCATCGACCCGCACAAGGGCCGCCTCGGCGCGCGCGAAGCGCGCCGGCTGATCGAGGAACACGGCGTGCGCGGCTTCAAGTTCCATCCGACGATGCAGGGATGCTTTCCGAACGACCGGCTCGCGTATCCGGTCTACGAGGTGATCGCCGAATACGGGCTGCCGGCCGTGTTCCACAGCGGGCATTCGGGAATGGGGTCGGGGATGCGCGGCGGCGGCGGGCTGCGTCTGAAGTATTCCGAACCGATCCATCTCGACGACGTCGCCGCCGACTTCCCCGACATGAAGATCGTGATCGCGCACCCGTCGTGGCCGTGGCAGGAACAGGCGCTGTCGATCGCGCTGCACAAGCCGAACGTGTACATCGACCTGTCCGGCTGGTCGCCGAAGTATTTCTCGCCGGAACTCGTCAAATACGCGAACACGTTGCTCAGGCACAAGGTGCTGTTCGCGTCCGATTTCCCGCTGATCCGGCCGGACCGCTGGCTGGAAGACTTTCACGGCGCCGGGTTCCGGCCCGACGTGCATCCGCTGATCCTGAAGGACAACGCGGTCGCGCTGCTGGCGCTGCGTCAGGAAGCGGCGCAGGCGTGACGCGGCACGCCGCGCCCGGCCGCGCTCAGCGCGCGCGCTTGCCCGCGAAGCGCGCGGTCGGCAGCCCCGCGTAGCGCGTCGCGGCGACGAACACGCCGCCGGCTGCGGCATCGTCGGCGAGCGCCGCGTCGTCGAGCCCGACGCGCGCGCTGGTCACGTACAGCCGGCCCTCGCCGTCGAGCGCCGCGCAGCTCGGCTGCGCGGTCGGCACGGCGACGCGGTCGGTCTCGACGCCGTCCGGCCCGTAGCGCACCACGCGCCTGCCGCCCCACTGCGCGTTCCACAGCCCGCCGTCGCGGTCGACCGTCGAGCCGTCAGGATCGCCGTGCGCATCGGTCAGCCGCGCGAACGCGCGCACGTTGGCCACGTCGCCGCCCGCGCGGTAATCGCAGACGAAGATCTCGCGCACCAGCGAATCGCAGAAGTACATCTTCGCGCCGTCCGGCGAGAACGCGATGCTGTTCGCGATCGCCGCGGGCGGCAACGCGAGCCGCTCAAGCGTGAGATCGGCATCGAGCCGGTAGAACCCGCCGAGCGCGCGCGGCGGCTCGCCGCCCTCGTCCTTCATGCCGAACACGAACGCACCGAATGGATCGCAGCGGCCGTCGTTCAGCCGCGTCGGCAGATCGGGCTCGACGTCGACGATCCGCGTGAACGTGCCGCTGCGCAGATCGAAGAACGCGAGATGGGTCGCGAGCCCGACCAGCAGCACGTCGGACTCCTGCGTGAGCGCGAAGCACGCGAGCCGTTCGGGCATCGGCCACTGCGCGAGTTCGGAGCCGTCCGCGCGGCAGCGCCACAGCCGCGCGCCTTCGATGTCCGTCCAGTACAGCGTGTGCGTCGCGTCGCACCACGTCGCGCCTTCGCCGAGCGTATTGCGGCTGTCCACCAGCAGCTGGGCCGCCGCGCCCGGATGAGTCTGTTGCATGCCGTCTCCCGATATCTGTCTCGTTCGCAGGCGGCCGCGCGTTCGCGTCGGTCACATCTTCATCGCGCGCCGCTGGTTGCGACGATACTGGTCGAACAGCACCGCGAGCAACAGAATTCCGCCGCGTATCAGATATTGGTAAAAGGTCGGCACGTTCAGCAGGCTCATCGCGTCCTGCACCGAGCCCATGATCAGCACGCCGACCAGCACGCCGGAGATCGTCGCGACGCCGCCCGTCAGCGACACGCCGCCGAGCACGCACGCGGAGATCACGCCCAGTTCGAGGCCGACCGACGTTTTCGGGTCGCCGAGGCTCATCCGCGACGCGAGCATCACGCCGGCGAAGCCGGTCACGAGCCCCTGCAGCACGAACACCATGATCTTGATGCGCATCACCGGCAGCCCGGCGAGCAGCGCGGCCTCGCCGTTGCCGCCGACGGCCAGCACGTTCTTGCCGAACACCGTCTTGCGCAGCAGGAAGCCGAACACGACGAAGCCGACGATGTTGCTCCAGATCGGATACGAGATGCCGAGGAACGAGCCGCCGCCGAGATCGAAGAAGCGCTCCTCGGAGATCATCACCGCATCGCCGTTCGACGTGATGAACGCGAGGCCGCGCACGACCTCCATCATCGCGAGCGTGACGATCAGCGAGTTGATGCGCCAGCGCGCGATCAGCACGCCGTTGACGAGCCCGACCGCGCCGCCCGCGAGCACGCCGGCCACGACGCCGAGCACGACGCTGTGCGTCGCCGTGATGAGCGTCGAGGCGACGACGCCCGAGAACGCGACGATCGACGCGACCGACAGGTCGACTTCGCCGAGCGCGAGCACGAACATCATCGTCACCGCGATCGAGCCGATCAGCGTGACCGACAGCAGCAGGCCCTGGATGTTGCGCGGCGTGAGGAAGTCCGGCACGGTCGCGGACAGCACCGCGAACAGCATGATGAACACCATCACGATGCCGGAGCGGTTGATCAATTGCCACGCGCCGCCGCGCGCGCGCGGCGGTACGGCCGCGGCCGCGGAATCGGGGGACGGAGAACTACGTTGGGGTTGCATTGCCTGGCTCATATCGATTGCTTCCGGTTGACTGCGGGCTAGGGCCTGTTCACGCCAATAACGGGCTTGCGCCGGCCCCACGACCGAATTTTTTCCAAACAGGCCCTAGCGCGGCAGCGCGAGCTTGATCAGCGTGTCGGGCGTGGCCTGCGCCTTCGCGACCTCGCCCGCGATGCGCCCTTCCTTCATCACGATGATGCGGTCCGCCACGCCGATCACTTCGGCGAGATCGCTCGACACGATGATCACGGTGCGGCCCGCTTCCGCGAGTTCGTAAAACAGGTTGTAGATTTCGGCGCGCGCGCCGACGTCGATGCCGCGCGTCGGCTCGTCCATCAGGAACACGTCGATGCGCTCGGCCAGCCAGCGCGCGAGCACGACCTTCTGCTGGTTGCCGCCCGACAGCGCGCCGATCGGCGTGTCGCCGTCGCGCGTCTTGATCGCGAGCCGCTCGATGTACTTCTGCGCGAGCTCGCGCTCGCGCCGCCCGTCGAGCAGCATGCGCGCCGGGCTGAAGTGGCGGCGCGCGCTGATGTTCAGGTTGTCGGCCACCGACGCGATCGCGACGATGCCCTCGTGCTTGCGGTCCTCCGGACACAGCGCGATACCGGCGCGCACCGCGTCGCGCGGGCTCCTGAACGCGACGCGCGCGCCGCCCAGCTCGACGTGCCCGCCGGTCGGACGCACGGCGCCGTACAGCAGCTTCATCAGCTCCGAGCGGCCTGCGCCGACCAGCCCGAAGAAGCCGACGATCTCGCCGCGCCGCGCGGCGAACGACACCGGCTCGGACAGGCCGGGGCCGGTCAAGGCCTTCGCCTCGATCATCACGTCGCCGGCCGCGCGCGGCCGGTAGCCGTAGACGTCCTCGATCGAGCGGCCGACCATGCAGCCGATCAGCCGGTCGCGGTCGAGATCGGCGACCGACTCGAACGTCTCGATCCGCCGGCCGTCGCGGAACACCGTCACGCGATCGCACAGCGCGTCGACCTCCTCCATCCGGTGCGTCACGTAGATGATCGCGCGGCCCTGCTCGCGCAGCGAGCGAATGATGCGGAACAGCTGCGTCGTCTCGCGCGCCGACAGCGAGCTGGTCGGTTCGTCGAATGCGATCACGCGCGCGTCGCGCATCAGCGCCTTGCCGATCTCGATCATCTGGCGCTGGCCGATCGACAGGTACTTCACCGGGATGTCGGGATCGATGTGCTCGCCGAGCCGCTCCAGCGCGTCGAGCGCGCGCACGGCGAGCGCGCGTTCGTCGACCACGCCGAGCCGGCTCGGCAGCTGGCCGAGCATCAGGTTTTCCGCGACCGTCAGCTCCGGCACCAGGTGCAGTTCCTGATAGATGATCGCGATGCCGGCCTCGAGCGCCGCGCGCGTCGACGCGAAACGCTGCTCGGTGCCGTTCAGCGTCAACGTGCCGGCCTGCGGCTGGTTCACGCCGGACAGCACCTTCAGCAGCGTCGACTTGCCGGCGCCGTTCTCGCCCATCAGCCCGTGCACCTCGCCCGCGCGCACCGCCAGCGACACGCCGTCGAGCGCGCGCACGCCCGGGAACGTCACCGTGATGCCGTCGAGCGCGAGCAGCGCGCCGCCGGCGAGCGGCGTCGCGGCGCCGGGCGTGGCCGCAGCGCCGTTGCCGGGCACGGCCGTGATCGTCTGCATCGTCATCGCGTCGTCGCCCCGCACGTTCAGATGCCCAGCTCGGCGCGCACGGCCTGCCAGTTCGCGCGCGTCATCAGCTTGCCGCTCGTCTGCGTGTCGGCCGGCGGCATCTTGCCGTTGCGGATCCAGTCGACGAGGTTCTGCGTGCTGTCCTTGCCGTGGTTCGTCGAGCTGACCGCGATCGTCCCGTAGAAGCCGGTCGGCTCCTTCTTCTGGAACTCGGCGAACGCCTCGCCCGCACCGTTGATGCCGACGCCGATCACGTCCGCGGCCGGGATGTGCAGCTGTTCGGTCGCGCGCACCGCGCCGAGCACGGTCTCCTCGTTGAGCGCATAGACGACCCATTTCTTCACGTTCGGATGGCGCGCGAGCACCGGCGCGGCCGCGCTGAAGCCGCCTTCGTCGTCGGTCGTCTTCTGCGGCGCGTCGAAGATGTTCTCCTTGCGGAAGCCGTTCGCGAGCAGCGCCTGCGTCGCGCCGTCGGTGCGCAGCTTGGCGGTCGGCAGCTCGTAGTTGGTGATGCGCAGCGCGCCGACTTCCTCGGGCTTCCAGCCGCGCCGCTTCATCTCGTCGGCGATCGCCTGGCCGACCTGGTTGCCGATCTTGGTCGCCGACATGCCGAGGTGCGGCACGTTCGGCAGCGGCTTGCCGGTCGAGTCGACGAGCTGGTCGTCGACCGTCACGAACTTCATGTTGTAGCGCTTCGCGCGCGCGGCGATCGCCGGCCCGAGGCGCACGTCCGGCGCGCAGATCACGAAGCCCTGCGCGCCCTGCGAGCCGAGGTTGTCGATCGCGGCGAGTACCTTCTCGCCGTCCGGCGTGCCGATCTTCACGACCGAGAAGTTCTCCTTCTGGCCGAGCGCGGCGGCCGCGTTCTGCTCGTTGATGAACCATGCCTGCTCGGGCATCTTCACCAGGAAGCCGATCTTCAACGGCGCGTCGGCGTGGGCGGCGCCCTGCATCCCGAGCGGCGCGATGCAAAGCGCGGCGAGCAGCGCGCGCAGGGTGTGTCGGCGAATCGTGCGGTTCATGCGTGTCTCCTTGTATTGGCTTGGGTCTTCAAGTTGCTTCGTGCGCGGCCGCGCGCAGGATGGCGCGCGCCGGCACGGGTTCAGCGGCCGAACGCGTCGGTGCCGACGCGTCGCCCGAACAGGAACGCGTCGGCGACGAGCCGCAACGGCCGCGCGTCGACGTCGCTTGCACCGCGCGCGATCAGCGCGTGGAACTGCGCATACAGCGCCGCATATTCACGCTGCGGCCCGAGTTCGACCGGCTCGCCGGCGATCGACAGTTGCGCGCCGCCGCGGCTGATCGCGAGCACGCCGTCGGACGTGTCGACCGCGATCTCCCACTGCTCGACGGGGCCGTGCCGCCAGTCGAATTCGGCGTGGACGGGCACGCCGTCCGTATCGGCGCAATCGAGTTCGGCCGCGATCGGCATCTGCGCGTCGCTCGGCACGTACAGCGTCGCCTCGCGCAGCACCAGCTCGCGCGGCAGGATCCGCGTGACGATCGACAGCGCATTGATGCCGGGGTCGAACACGCCGAGGCCGCCCGGCTCCCAGATCCATTGCTGGCCCGGATGCCAGCGCCGCACGTCCTCCTTCCAGCGCACCTGCACCGCGCGGATCGTGCGCGTCGCGAGCCACGCGCGCGCCGGTTCGACGGCGCTCGCGCAGCGCGAGTGCCAGGTCGCGAACAGCGTGAGGCCGCGCTCGCGCGCGAGCGCGTCGAGTGCGGCCACTTCGCCGAGCGTCGCGCCCGGCGGCTTCTCGAGCATCACGTGCTTGCCGGCTTCGAGCGCCGCGCGCGCCTGCCCGTAGCGCACCTGCGGCGGCGCGCACAGCGACACCGCGTCGAGTTCCGGCTCGGCGGCCAGCAACGCGGGCAGGTCCTGATAGTTGCGCACGCCGTTGACTTCCGCATGACGGCTCGCGCACGCGGTCAGCGCGAACCCCGGCTCGGCGGCGATCGCCGGCAGATGCTGGTCGCGTGCGATCTTGCCGATCCCGACGACGCCCAGCGAAATCACCTTGCTCATCTGCGCTTCTCCTTTGCGGTTCGGTCAGTGCGCCCAGCGCAGCACGAGCGGATCGAGCCGGCGCGCGATCGCGATCAGTTCCGCGCGGGTGTCCGGATGCAGCTCGGGCATCGGATGGCGCGGCCGCTCGCATGCGATCACGCCGCCTTCCTTCATCAGCGCCTTGGCGGTCAGGATTCCGGACTGGCGGTTCTCGTGGTTGATCAGCGGCAGCCACGTCTGGTAATGCGCGAACGCTTCGTCGTGGCGGCCGTCGCGGAACGCTTCGAGGATCGGCCGGATGCCGTCCGGAAAGCCGCCGCCGGTCATCGCGCCGGTCGCGCCCGCGTGCAGGTCGGCGAGCAGCGTGATCGCCTCCTCGCCGTCCCACGGCCCTTCGATCGCGTCGCCGCCGAGCCGGATCAGTTCGCGCAGCTTGTTCGCGGCGCCCGGCGTTTCGATCTTGAAGTACGCGACCTGCTCGATCTCGCGCGCCATCCGCGCGAGCAACGGCGCGGACAGCACGGTGCCGCTCGCGGGGGCGTCCTGGATCATGATCGGGATGTCGATCGCATCGGACACGCGCGCGTAGAAGTCGAAGATCTGCGCTTCGGGCACGCGAAACGTCGCGCCGTGATACGGCGGCATCGCCATCACCATCGCCGCGCCGAGCTGCTGCGCGCGCAGGCTGCGCGCCGCACAGACCTGCGTGCCGTAGTGCGACGTCGTGACGATCACCGGCACGCGGCCGGCCACGTGTTCGAGGATGGTGCGCGTGAGCACGTCGCGCTCGTCGTCGGTGATCGCGAACTGCTCGGAGAAGTTCGCGAGGATGCACAGCCCGTCCGAGCCGGCGTCGATCATGAAATCGACCGCGCGCTTCTGGCTCGCGAGGTCGAGTTCGCCGGTGTCGGTAAACGTCGTCGGGACGACGGGGAAAATGCCGCGATAGCGCGGCGTGCTGCTCGATGTCATGGTTCGGTCCTGCGTCGGTCGAAGCGGCGGTCAGCCGCAAAACAATCCATTCATGATTCGCGGGCGAAGGCGCGCGCGGCCGGTTCGGGCGTGCGCAGCGCCGCGCGCACGACGAACGTCATCAGCACCGCGAACAGCAGCGTCGCCGCGAGAAAGTACAGGCCGGCCGCGAGGCTGCCGGTCGCCGCCTTGATCAGGCCGATGCCGTACGGCCCCGCGTAGCCGCCGAGATTCGCGAGCGAGTTGATCGCGGCGATACCGACCGCCGCGCTGGTGCCGCTCAGGAATTCGCCGGGCAGCGCCCACACGACCGCCTGGATCGAGTAGAGCGAGAACGCGGTCAGGCAGATGAACGCCAGCTGCAGCGCGGGCTGCCGCACCCATGCGCTCGCGGCCATCGTCAGCGCGGCCGCCGCCGATACGACGACGATGTGTCCGTAGCGCTCGCGCTTGCGGTCCGAATGGCGCGGCACGATCAGCAGGCCGAGCACCGCGAACAGGTACGGCACCGCGGACAGCAGCCCGGTGGCCGCATCGCCGGCGCCGAATGCGTGGATGATCGTCGGCAGCCACAGCGACAGCCCGTAGATGCACAGCGGAAACGGCAGGAACAGCGCGGCGAGCAGCAGCACGCGGCGATCGCGCAATGCGGCGAGCGGGTTGCGGTGCGAATCGGGGCGATACGTGTCGCGGTCGGCGGCGAGCTGGTTCGCGATCCAGCGGCGCTCGACGTCGTTCAGCCAGCGCGCGTGCGCGGGCGACTCCGGCAGCAGCCGCAGCGTCGGCCACGTGAGCAGCACGGCCGGCAGGCCGCTGACGACGAACAGCGTCTGCCAGTCGGACAGGCCGAACAGCCCGTGCGTCGACAGCAGCCAGCCGGCCAGCGGGCCCGTGACGATGCCGGCGAGCGGCTGCGCGAGGACGAGCAGGCCGATCACGCGCGCCCGGTCGCGCATCGGGAACCATTGCGTGAGGAAGTACAGGATGCCGGGATAGAGGCCGGCTTCGGCTGCGCCGAGCAGGAAGCGCAGCACGTAGAAGCTGGTGGGGCCTTGCACGAGCGCCATCGCCATCGTGATCACGCCCCACGTCGCGAGGATGCGTGCGAACCACACGCGTGCGCCGAAGCGGCCGAGTGCGAGGTTGCTCGGTACTTCGCAGAGGAAGTAGCCGATGAAGAAGAGTCCGGCGCCGAGGCCGTACGCGGCGTCGCCGATGCCGACCGCCGCGTTCATGTGCAGCTTCGCGAAGCCGACGACCGTACGGTCGACGTACGCGACCACGTAGATCAGCGCGAGGAACGGCACCAGCTTGCGCGTGAGCAGGCGGGTCAGCTGCCGCTCGTCGACGGCTGCCGGCGAATCGGACTGTTCCGCCGCGGGGTGCGCGGGCGTGTACTGCGTCGTCATCTTGTCTCCTGTCGGTCCACGTTGGCGCTTCAGCGCCTACGTGGACCCCATGCTTCGCGGTCGGTCCGCATTGGCGCTTTTGCTCGCACCGGGCGCATATCCCGATCTCCACCCGACCGCACCGCGCTCCTCATCCCTACGCCGCCACCCGCCGTTCAATGCGAATGGCTCGGCACGTCCGCGCCGCGCGTGCCGACCAGGAAGTCGAGGTCGCAGCCCTCGTCGGCCTGCATCACGTGATCGATGTAAAGCCGCGCATACCCGCCCTTGCCGAGCTGCGCGGATACACCGGGCGCCGCGGTCGGATCGACGTCGGACAGCCGCCGCTGCAGTTCGTCATCCGTAATGTCCAGATGCAGCGTGCCGGCCTCGCAGTCGAGCTCGATCCAGTCGCCGTTGCGCACCGCCGCCAGCGGGCCGCCGGCCGCCGCTTCCGGCGCGACGTGCAGCACGACCGTGCCGTACGCGGTGCCGCTCATCCGCGCGTCCGAGATCCGCACCATGTCCTTCACGCCCTGACGCAGCAGCTTCGGCGGCAGCCCCATGTTGCCGACCTCGGCCATCCCCGGATACCCGCGCGGCCCGCAGTTCTTCAGCACCATCACCGAGCTGGCGTCCACGTCGAGCGATTCGTCGTTGATCGTCGCCTTGTAGTGCTCGAGGTTCTCGAACACCACCGCGCGACCGCGATGCTTGAGCAGCTCGGGGCTCGCCGCCGACGGCTTCAGCACCGCGCCGCGCGGCGCGAGATTGCCGCGCAGGATGCAGATGCCGCCGTCCGCGATCAGCGGCCGGTCGAGCGGACGGATCACCTCGTCGTCGTAGTTCGGCGCTTCGCGCACGTTGTCCCACAGCGACTTGCCGTTGACCGTCAGCGCGTCCGGATGCGGCAGCAGCCCGCCTTCGCCGAGCCGGCGCAGCACGGCCGGCAGGCCGCCCGCGTAATAGAACTCCTCCATCAGGAAGCGCCCGGACGGCATCAGGTCGACGATCGTCGGCGTGTCGCGGCCGATGCGCATCCAGTCCTCGAGCTCCAGCGGCACGCCGATGCGGCCCGCGATCGCCTTCAGGTGGATCACCGCATTGGTCGAGCCGCCGATCGCCGCGTTGGCGCGGATCGCGTTCTCGAACGCGGCGCGCGTCAGCACCTTCGACAGCACGAGCCCTTCGAGCGCCATCTCGACGATGCGGATGCCCGACATGTGCGCGAGCACGTAGCGGCGCGAATCGACGGCCGGAATCGCCGCGTTGTGCGGCAGCGCGACGCCGAGCGCCTCGGCCATGCACGCCATCGTCGACGCGGTGCCCATCGTGTTGCAGGTGCCGGCCGAGCGCGACATCCCGGCTTCGGCCGACAGGAAGTGATGGAGGTCGATCTCGCCGGCCTTCAGCGCTTCGTGCAGTTGCCACACGGCCGTGCCCGAGCCGATGTTCTTGCCTTCCAGCTTGCCGTTCAGCATCGGGCCGCCCGACACGACGATCGCCGGCACGTCGCAGCTCGCCGCGCCCATCAGGAGCGCCGGCGTGGTCTTGTCGCAGCCGGCGAGCAGCACGACCGCGTCGATCGGGTTGCCGCGGATGGCCTCTTCGACGTCCATCGATGCAAGATTGCGCGTGAGCATCGCGGACGGCCGCAGGTTCGATTCGCCGTTCGAGAACACCGGGAACTCGACCGGAAAGCCGCCCGCTTCGAAGACGCCGCGCTTCACGTGCTCGGCCAGCTTGCGGAAATGGGCGTTGCAGGGCGTCAGTTCGGACCATGTATTGCAGATGCCGATGATCGGCCGGCCGTCGAACTCGTGATCGGGGATGCCCTGGTTCTTCATCCAGCTTCGATACATGAAGCCGTTCTTGTCATTGGTGCCGAACCATTCGGTGGAGCGCAGCCTGGGTTTTGTTGCCGACATCGTCAGTCCTGTGGTGACGGGATACCGGCGCAGTCTAGGCAGAATTTTGATAACTCGCTAATGACGTTTTAGGCGATTACGATATCGATTCCGATATCGATATAAACCCGTACGATGACCGAAGCCAGCCCGTGGGGAAACCGCAATCGCCTGAAGACGCGCCAGTTGCTGCTGGTCGTCGCGCTCGCCGACGAAGGCAGCATTCACCGCGCGGCGGCCGCGCTGAGCATGACGCAGCCGGCCGCGTCGAAGCTGCTGCGCGAGCTCGAGGAGTCGATCGGCGCGGTGCTGTTCGAGCGGCTGCCGCGCGGGATGCGGCCGACGCTGTACGGCGACGCGCTGATCCGCCACGCGCGCGCCGCGCTCGGCAGCCTCGATCAGGCGCGCGAGGAGCTGGCCGCGCTGAAGGCCGGGCATCTCGGGCATGTCGCGGTGGGCGCGATCACGTCGCCGGGCCTGCGGCTGGTGCCGCCGGCCGTCGCGGCCGTGAAGGGCACGCACGCGAACGTGCGCGTGTCGGTCGCGATCGACACCAGCAACGCGCTGCTCGAGCACCTCGCGCAGGACAAGCTGGACATCGTGCTGGGCCGGCTGTCGGCCGAGCACGACAAGCTGCATCTGCGGTACGAGCCGCTGACCGGCGAGCCCGTCGCCGCGGTCGTGCGGCCGGGCCATCCGCTGCTCGCGCAGGCGCCGCTGTCGCTCGCCGATGTGCAGCGCGCCGCGTGGGTCATGCCGCCGGCCGGCAGCGTGCTGCGCCATCGCTTCGAACTGGTGTTCCAGCGCGCGAGCCTCGCGCCGCCCGTGAACGTGGTCGAGACGGCCGCACTGCTGTTCATCACGCAGCTGATCGAGCAGAGCGACATGATCGCGGTGCTCGCCGAGGATGTCGCCACGTACTACGCGCGCCACGGGATCGTGTCGGTGCTGCCGCTGCAGATGGATTGCCGGATGGACGATTTCGGGATCATCACGCGCACCGACCGGCTGCCTTCGCCGGCCGTCGAGGTGATGGCCGATGCGCTTCGGGCAGCGGCGCGCGACGTTTATGGCGTCGCGCTCTGAGGCGGAGGGGCGGGTGGGCGGGGCTGGCCGGCAGGTCGGCGGGCGCGGGTGGCAGGCTTGCCTTGTCGCGCGCCGCCGTCAAGCATCAAGCGTTACGCGGCCGCGAACTCGATCACCGGTTCGCAGCGGATCGGAAAGTTCACCGAGTTCGCGATATAGCACTTCGCATGCGCATCGTGATGCAGACGCGCCGCCAGCTCGCGATCGTCGCCCGCGCGGATCGTCACATGCGGATGCAGCACGATTTCGCTGAAACAACCGTGATCGGGGCCGTCGAGCATCGTTCCGTGCGCGTCGTCGAGATACGCGAGCACGCGGACGCCGGCCTCCGCGCAGAGATGCAGATACCAGAGCTTGTGGCACGCCGACGCCGACGCCACCAGCAGATCCTCGGGGTTCCAGCGCTGCGCGTCGCCGCGGAACGCAGGATCGGACGAGCCCGGAATGTCGGGCTTCGAACCCGCGCGAATCACGTGATCGCGGCCGTATTCGCGATACCCGGACGTGCCGCTGCCGCGGTTGCCGGTCCACTCCACAGCCACGCGGTACTTGTGTTCGCCATGCGCCATTTCGATCTCCTCGGTGACGGAACGTGAGGCCGCCATTGTGACACCGGAAGGCGGGTGATTCGGCGGGCGGGTGCGCGGTTGGTCACGCGGTCGGTCACGACGGCGGGTTTAGGCTTCGTGAGCAGCCATAGCGCGGGCGGGCCGATGGCGTGCGCGGTCTGGCCGTCTGGCCCGTTTCCCGAAGCGCCCGAAGCGCGGGCATACCGCGGCACTCGTGCGTCGCGCGTCGTGCGTCGTGCGTCGTGCGTCGTGCGTCGGGCTTCGGGCTTCGGGCTTCGGGCTTCGGGCTTCGGGCTTCGGCCATGGGCATCGGCATCGGCATCGGCATCGGCTTCGGCTTCGGCTTCGGCTTCGGCTTCGGCTTCGGCTTCGGCTTCCGTCATCGGCTTCGGCTTCGGCTTCAGCCATCGACTTCACCCACCCCCTACCCATCCACCCGCCTCCCCGGCACCGCACTGGTCGTCCCGCGCACGACCAACCGCGGCGCCGACGCGATCCGCACGCGCGACCCGTCGTCGATCCGGCCGCCCGCCTCGCGCAACGTATTGAGCAACTCGACCGCGAGCGCCGCCGCCTCGGCGGTCGGAATCGCGACCGTCGTCAGCGTCGGCCGCGTGTCGCGCGCCAGGTGGATGTCGGTGATGCCGACGATCGACAGGTCGTCGGGCACGCGCCTGCCGCGATCGGCCGCCGCGTGCAGCGCGCCGATCGCGGGCAGATCGTTGGTCGCGACCAGCGCGGTCAACTCGGGATGCGCATCGAGCAGCCGGCCGGCCGCGCGCACGCCGCCTTCGATCGAATCGGGCTCGGCCGCGACGATCGACGCGTCGAGCCCCGCTTCGCGCATCACGTCGACGAAACCGTCGTAGCGCGCCGCCTGCACGCCGCTCGCCGAGCCGCCGACGATCACGCCGATCGCCCGATGCCCGAGCTCGACCAGATGCCGCGTCGCGATCCGCCCCGCCTCGCGGAAATCCACCGCCACGCACGGCAACCCGTCGGGCGGCGCATCGGGCCGCTCCCACAGACACAGCACGACCGGCACGCCGCGGCGCGCGACGTCGGCGAGGTCGGGCAGATGCAGGTTCGCGTTCGTCACCAGAATGCCCTCCGAAATCGTGCCGGCGATCTGGTCGAGATACGCGCGCCCCTGCAACGGATCTTCATTCGTGTTGCAGACGATCAGGAACTGCCCGTTGCGCCGCACCGCGCGCTCGACCGCCAGCGCGAACTCCGGATAGAACGGGTTCGCGATGCTCGACACCATCAGCGCGACCGTCGGAGCGCGCCCTTCGGCCAGCGCGCGCGCCGCCAGATGCGGCCGGTAGCCGAGCGCCTGCACGGCCTCGAGCACCCGCGCGCGCGTCGCTTCGCCGACCCGCCCGCGATCGCGCAGCACGTTCGACACCGTCGCGGCCGTCACGCCGGCGCGACGCGCCACTTCGTCGAGTGTCGCCATGATTTGCCCACTATATGAGAGGTGAATCCAGTATTTGCTTCGCTACCCGAAGCAGCGCACTATCGCCGCACACCCTGCCGCTCGACCAACGAGCGCGACTCGGCCGCGATCGCAATCGCCTATTTTTTTGATCGCGATGATTAAGCGCTTAAGCATCGATCGAAGCGCATTAAAACATGGAGCGGAGACAATGGCGAGCATCTCGATGCGTCGCGTGCAGAAGGCTTATGGCGAGCACGCGCCGGTCATACGCGACGTCGATCTGGACATCGGCGCGCACGAGTTCTGCGTGTTCCTGGGCCCGTCGGGCTGCGGCAAGTCGACGTTGCTGCGGATGATCGCGGGCCTCGAGGATCTGAGCGACGGCGAGCTGTCGATCGACGGCCGCCGCGTCGACGACGTGCCGGCCGCCGAGCGCGGCGTCGCGATGGTGTTCCAGAGCTACGCGCTGTTTCCGCACATGACCGTCTACGAGAACATGGCGTTCGGCCTGAAGCTCGCGCGCGTGCAGAAGGCCGAGATCGACCGCAAGGTGCGCGACGCCGCGCGGATCCTGCAGCTCGACACGCTGCTCGAGCGCAAGCCGAAGGCGCTGTCCGGCGGACAGCGGCAGCGCGTCGCGATCGGCCGCGCGATCGTGCGCGAGCCCGGGGTGTTCCTGTTCGACGAACCGCTGTCGAACCTCGACGCGGCATTGCGCGGCCAGACGCGCATCGAGATCGCGAAGCTGCATCGGCAGTTCGAGCGCGCGAGCGTCGTCTACGTGACGCACGACCAGACCGAGGCGATGACGCTCGCCGACAAGATCGTGCTGCTGCACACGGGCGCCGACACCGCGCGGCACGGCAGCATCGCGCAGGTCGGCGCGCCGCTCGACCTCTATCACCATCCGGCCAGCCGCTTCGTCGCCGGCTTCATCGGCTCGCCGCGGATGAACTTCCTGCCGGCCGTCGTCGTCGCCTGCGACGCGCGGCGCACGACCGTCACGCTCGTGGCGTCGGGCGAATCGTTCACGCTGCCGCGCGACGGCTCCGCGCTCGCACCGGGCGCAGCCGTCACGCTCGGCATCCGCCCCGAACATCTGACGCTCGGCGCCGCGCCCGACGCGACGACGCTCGCGCGCGACGTCGCGCTGGTCGAGCGTCTCGGCGAGCAGACCTACGTGCATCTCGATCAGCCCGGCGGCACGCCGCTGATCGCGAAAGTGCCCGGCGACGCGGCCGTGCACGCCGGCGAGCGCGTGCACGTGCATGCAGCGGCGGCCGCGTGTCATCTGTTCAATGAAGACGGCCGCGCGGTGCCCGCGTGCGCCGACCTTCCCGTCCACCATTACGCATAAGGATCGGGCATGCGCCTCGGAGTCTGTTACTACCCGGAACACTGGCCGGAATCGATGTGGGCCGACGACGCCCGCCGCATGAAGGCGCTCGGCATCGCGCAGGTGCGGATCGGCGAATTCGCATGGAGCCGCATCGAGCCGTCGCCGGGCGAATACGCGTGGGGCTGGCTCGACCGCGCGATCGACGTGCTCGGCGCGGCCGGCCTCGAGATCGTGATGTGCACGCCGACGGCGACGCCGCCGAAATGGCTCGTCGATCGTCATCCCGACATCCTCGCGATCGGTGCCGACGGCCTGCCGCGCAAGTTCGGCTCGCGCCGCCATTACGACTTCTCGTCGCCGACCTATCTGGAAGCGTCGCGCCGCATCTGCACTGCGGTGGCCGAACGCTACGGCCGCCATCCGGCCGTGCGCTACTGGCAGACCGACAACGAGCTCGGCTGCCACCAGACCGTCGTCAGCTACTCGCCGGCCGCGCTCCTGCGTTTTCGCGCCTGGCTGAAGGCGCGCTACGGCACGATCGACGCGCTGAACCGCGCGTGGGGCACCGTGTTCTGGAGCATGGAGTACCGGCATTTCGACGAGGTCGATGCGCCGGTGGGCACCGTGACCGAAGCGCATCCGTCGCATCGCCTCGACTACCGCCGCTTCGCGTCCGACGAGCTGGCGCGCTATCACCGGATGCAGGTCGACGTGATCCGCGCGCATTCGCCGGGCCGCCCCGTCGCGCACAACTTCATGCAGCTGTTCACCGAGTTCGACCACTATGCGGTCGCGCGCGACCTCGACGTCGCGACCTGGGACAGCTATCCGCTCGGCGCGCTGGAGGAGCTGTGGTTCGCGCCCGACGTGAAGGCGCGCTGGCTGCGCACCGGCCACCCGGACTTCGCATCGTTCAATCACGACCTGTATCGCGGCATGTCGAAGCAGCCGTTCTGGGTGATGGAGCAGCAGCCGGGCCCGGTGAACTGGGCGCACTGGAACCCGGCGCCGCTGCCGGGGATGGTGCGTCTCTGGAGCTGGGAAGCGTTCGCGCACGGCGCCGGCTGCGTGTCGTATTTCCGCTGGCGGCAGGCGCCGTTCGCGCAGGAGCAGATGCACGCGGGCCTGCACACGCCCGACGATCGGCTCGACGAAGGCGGCCGCGAAGCGCAGCGGGTCGCGGGCGAAATCGCCGCCGTGCTCGACGCCGATGCCGACGGCGCGGTGCGCGCCCCCGTCGCGCTCGTGTTCGACTACGAAGCGAAGTGGCTGCTCGAAGTCCAGCCGCAGGGCGCCGATTTCCACTACCCGCGCTTCGCGTTCGAGTATTACTCGGCGCTGCGCGCGCTCGGCCTCGACGTCGACATCGTCTCGGCGCACGCGCCGCTCGACGGCTACCGGCTCGTCGTCGTGCCGCCGCTGCCCGTCGTGCCGGACGACTTCGCGGCGCGGCTCGCCGCCTCGGGCGCGCATGCCGTGTTCGGCCCGCGCACCGGATCGAAGACCGTCGACCTGCAGATTCCGCCGGCGCTGCCGCCCGGCCCGCTCGCGTCGCTCCTGCCGTTGCGCGTGTGGCGCGTCGAATCGCTGCGCCCGAACGTGACCGAGCGCATCGACGGCGCGCTGCGCGACGGCTCGCCGCTGAGCGGCGACGCGCGCCACTGGCGCGACCTCGTCGAGCTGCACGACGAGGCGCGCAGCGTCGTGCACGCGCGCTTCGCCGACGGCCATCCCGCGTGGGTGTCGCACGGCGCGTTTCACTATTGGGCCGCGCTGTTCGACGATGCGACCGCGTTGCGCGGGTTCGCCGACGTCGCGGCCGAAGCGGGCCTCACGCCGACGCCGCTTGGCGACGACGTGCGCGTGAGCCGGCGCGGCGGCCTGACCTACGTGTTCAACTACGGCAGCACACCGCACACGATCGATGCGGTGGCGCCGTCCGCGTTCGTGGTCGGCGCCGCGCAGGTCGAGCCGCAAGGCGTCGCCGTGTATCGAAGCCGTCCGTAGCATCGCCCCCGGCGCACGCGCCGGTCACGCACAACGACATACAGGAATGGAGACAGACATGACACATCGCCCCCTTCGCGTCGCCGCCCGGCTGGCGAGCGCCGCCGCCATCGCGTTCGCCTCGCTCGGCGCCGCGGCGCCCGCCGACGCCGGCACGCTGACGATCAACATCGCGTTCAAGGGCGCGAGCCAGCGCGCGGTCTGGCAGTCGACCATCGACGCGTTCCACAAGGCGCATCCGGACATCGACGTGAAGCCCACCTACGTCGACGAGGAAGCGTACAAGGTGCAGCTTCCCGCATGGCTCACCACCGTCGCGCCCGATGTCGTCAATTGGCACGCAGGCGAACGGATGGCGTACTACGCGCGGCGCGGGCTGTTCGAGGACCTGAGCGGCGACTGGAAGAAGAACGGCTGGGATGCGATGTACGCGTCGACGCGCAGCGCATCGTCGTACAACGGCAAGCAGTACGCGGCGCCGACCGTCTACTACTCGTGGGGCCTCTTTTATCGCAAGGACCTGTTCGGCAAGGTCGGCATCGCCGACGAGCCGAAGACCTGGGACCAGTTTCTCGATGCGTGCAAGAAGCTGAAGGCGGCCGGCATCACGCCGATCGCGGTGGGCGGCCGCGACGCATGGACGCTCGCCGGCTGGTTCGACTATCTGGACCTGCGCCTGAACGGCAACGCGTTCCACCAGCAGTTGATGGCCGGCGACGTGCCGTACACCGACGCGCGCGTGAAGAAGGTCTACACGACGTGGAAGTCGCTGATCGACGCGGGCTACTTCATCGACAACGCGCTGTCCTACGATCTCGACGGCGCGCAGCCGTTCCTGTTCCAGGGCAAGGCCGCGATGATGCTGATGGGCACCTTCATCGCGGCGGGCTTTCCGCCGAACGTGAAGCAGGAGATGGGCTATTACCGCTTCCCCATCATCGACCCGAAGGTGCCGACCGCCGAGGACGGCCCGGTCGAATCGCTGCACATCCCGACCAAGGCGAAGAACAAGGCCGATGCGCATACGTTCCTCGCGTTCGTCGAGACGCCGGAGATGGGCGCGAAGCTCGCGGAAGGGCTCGGCTCGTTGTCGGCGAACAGCAAGTCGCCGGAGCCGGCCGATCCGATCTCGCGGATCGGTTTCCGAATCCTCGCCGACACCAAGGGCGGCGTCGCGCAGTTCTACGATCGCGACATGACGAAGGAAATGGCCGACGAAGGGATGAAGGCGATGCAGCAGTTCGTCTCGAACCCCGCGCAGCTCGACAGCGTGCTCGCGCAGCTCGAGCAGACCCGCAAGCGGATCTACAAGAAGTAACCGTGCGACCCGTGCGGCGGCCCCGCGCCGCCGCATCCGTTGTTTCAGGAGGCTTGCCGTGTCCAGTCCGACCACGTCCCGATCCGTTCGAACGCCTGCCGGCGGGGCCGCCGCACCGCCGGCGCGCGGGCCGAGCGCCGCGCTGCCCGCGCGCCGCCCGTCGCCTGCCGCGCGGCGGCAGCGGCGCGCCGCCTGGCTGTTTCTCGCGCCGGCCTGCGCGATGGTGGCCGTCTATGTGATCTGGCCGATCCTGTCGACGCTGTGGTTGAGCCTGTGCAACTGGGACGGGATGACCGAGCGCACCTTCGTCGGCCTCGCGAACTACGCCGAGCTGCTGCACGCGCCGACGTTCTACACCGCGCTGCGCAACAACGTGATCTGGCTCGCGATGTTCATGCTCGCGCCGCCGCTCGGCCTCGCGCTGGCGCTGTACCTGAATCAGGCCGTGGCCGGCATCCGGCTCGTGAAGTCGCTGTTCTTCGCGCCGTTCGTGCTGTCGGGCGTGGTCGTCGGGCTGATCTTCTCGTGGTTCTACGATCCGACCTTCGGGCTGCTCGCGCTGATCGCCGGGCACGGCATTCCGGTGCTCGGCGATGCGCGCTACGCGACGTTCGGCATCGTGCTCGCCGCACTGTGGCCGCAGACCGCGTACTGCATGATCCTGTACCTCACCGGCCTCACGTCGGTGAACCCCGAGCAGATCGAAGCGGCGCGCATGGAAGGCGCGCGCGGCTTCGCGCTGCTGTGGCACGTCGTGCTGCCGCAGTTGCGGCCGACCACGTTCATGGCGATCGTCGTCACGGTGATCGGCGCGCTGCGCAGCTTCGACCTGATCTCGGTGATGACGGGCGGCGGCCCGTTCGAGAGTTCGACCGTGCTCGCGTATTACATGTACGACCAGGCGATCAAGTACTACCGGCTCGGCTATTCCGCGTCGATCGCGGTCGTGCTGTTCGCGATCATGCTCGTCTACATCGTGTTCCAGTTGCGCCGCATGCTGCGCAACGAGCAGTGACTTTCGGGAGTTCACTCATCATGTTTCCGACACCCGTTGCCCAGTGGAAGCCGGTATCGCGCCGGCTGTACAAGCTGTCGCTGCCCGTCGCGCTCGTGATCTGGCTGCTGCCGATGATCGCCGTGTTCGTCACGTCGGTGCGCTCAACCGAGGAGCTGGTCGAAGGCCACTACTGGGGCTGGCCGCGGCATTTCTCGATGATCGAGAACTATCGCGATGCGCTGACCACGTCGCCGATGCTGCATTACTTCTGGAACAGCGTGCAGATCACGGTGCCGTCGGTGCTCGGCTCGATCGCGCTCGCGGCGATGGCCGGCTTCGCGCTCGCGACGTATCGGTTTCGCGGCAATACCGCATTGTTCGGCACGTTCGTCGCGGGAAATTTCGTGCCGGTGCAGGTGCTGATGATTCCGGTGCGCGATCTGTCGCTGCGGCTCGGGGTGTTCAATACGGTCGAGGCGCTGATCCTGTTTCACGTCGCGTTTCAGACGGGCTTTTGCACGCTGTTTCTGCGCAACTTCATCAAGCAGCTGCCGTTCGAGCTGATCGAGGCGGCGCGCATCGAAGGCGCGGGCGAGTGGACGGTGTTCTGGCGGATCGTTCTGCCGTTGATCCGGCCGGCGTTGGCCGCGCTCGCGATTCTGGTGTTCACGTTCGTGTGGAACGACTACTTCTGGGCGCTGTGCCTCACGCAAGGCGACGAGGCCGCGCCGATCACGGCGGGCGTCGCGGCGCTGAAGGGGCAATGGACGACGTCGTGGAACCTCGTGTCGGCCGGGTCGATCCTCGCGGCGTTGCCGTCGGTCGCGATGTTCTTCGCGATGCAGAAGCACTTCGTCGCGGGGCTGACGTTCGGGGCGACGAAGGGGTGAGGGTGGCGCGGTGCGCGGTGCGCGGTGCGCGGTGGCGGTGGCGGTGCGCGGTGGCGGTGCGCGGTGGCGGTGGCGGTGCGCGGTGGCGGTGGCGGTCGCAGATCAGGAGTTCGTCCTCTTCATCGAGAGGTTGCCCGCTTCGGCGGGCTTTTTTCTGGCGATCCGGGGAACGTTATCGATTTTCGACCGAGGACACCAGAGTAACTGTTGAGCGCTATCACGAAGCCACGCTAGCCAATTGCTACTCATGTCTGCGGCCGACCGTACACACATTCTTGAAATTGTCCGTACATCCCGATGCTACGTCAGTAATGGAAGCCATGACTTCTTACACCATCGGAGTCCCCTCTCATTCCACGATAAAAATCCGATAATCCCAGCAATTTCATGATTTTTTTCGTCCTCAAAACTCCGAACAATTCATCCCTTAAGGTCGCAAGAAAAAACAGTGTGCTGATGGAAATAGTCGCCACAAACAACATGCAGATCACCAAACGCAGTTCATTCCACGAATTTATCGCGAATGAAAATAATATCAACGCGCCAAAAAATAGTATCGTATTCACTATCAAAAACATGTAGAAAACCATCTTGCCAAAGCCATTTTTCAACACTTCGGGCAGGCCCGGCGCGAACACGATAACCCGCTGCTCGGGATTATTTACTGCGACCAGATGGCCCTCGCCTTTAAAGACAACTGCAACTTTATCCCCATCCTTGAAGGGAACCGTCTCAAACCATCCACGCATTAGCTTCCCGGCCATCTCCATCTCGATCCAATACCCTTCAGGCAACTTCGGGCGTGCCCTATCGGAATCATTTGCTATCGCACTGTTTAGCGCCATCGCATCATCGCCGATCGCCGCAAGCATCAAAGGCGCGACTTCCCTAGCCACATCTTCGAAATCACCAAATTTAGATCGTTGATAGTGGGCGCGCGTTGAGCGCAGGTTCGATACAACGCAACCAAGCGAATGAAAAATCATTGTTCCTCCCAGCGATGGCGGCGACTTATTTTACTGTTGCAGCGCAGCTTGAAGAGCGATGCACGCATACGGACCAAGTTAATGCGGCGGTGCCACCAGTCGAGGACGGCGGGAGGTATCAGCATCCCCGACGGCGCGACACGCCTCTGCGATACACCTCGGCGCAGCTACGGAAACGCGCCGCGCGTGACTCGACTGCGATGGCATAGCGCATCGCAATTCGCTGGGTACATGCTTGTCCGCGCGCTGGGTGGCGGCTGGAATGTCCCGGCATGAATTTGGCGTCCGCATCGGTAGCATCCCGGGGCACTCGACGGCCTGCGCTAGCGGGCATCACCGTGGCCCGCCCAAACAACACCACACCGCACCGCCATCACCGGCCGCTCACCATCGACATCCGCATCAGCGACGCGTCATATCGACGGACAGGATTTCGAACCCCGGTTCGGCGTGTTCGTTCGCCGCCGCGAGTGCTTCGTCGTAGGACAAAAAGGACATGGCGTCCTCGATCACGGGCGCGAGGCCGATGTCGCCGTCCTCGCCGGTGCAGAGGAATTGCTCGCCGGTTTTAACCACGTAGATGTTCGCCATGTGGCCCTCGATGGTTTGCATGGGGGAACTTCCAGTCTAGCTGTCATGGTCCGGTTCGCAACTTCGACGGCAGGCCGGCCAGCCGGATTGCCGCCGCTGCCTGGAAGAACCTTGCGCCCGTATGTACCCGCCGCAACGCGTACGAGCCTTCGCCCGAACGCGGATCAGCAACAGGCTCAGCCTTTGCCGCGCCCACCCGTCGCTTTGCCCGCCGAGCCCGAACCACCGCCCGGCTTGCCGCCCGATTTACCGCGCGGCTTCTGCACGCTGAACGGGCTGCCGCTGATCACGCTTTTCGCGCCTTTCCCGCTTGCCGCACCCGCGCCGCCCGCGCGCTTCGCCCCCGGCTTGCCGCTCCCTTCCCCACTCCGCGGCCGCGCCTGCTTGCCCGGCATCGGCTTGGCGGCCGGCGCGGCCTGCAACACTTTCGGCTTCTTCGGCTTTTTCGGTTTCTTGATGAGCTGGCCCGTCGCGCTGGTTTCCGGCACGCGATGCTCGGCTTCGAATCCAGGCTCTTCCTCGCGGCGCAACGTCTTGCCGATCAGCGCCTCGATCGCAGCCAATTGCGGCGCTTCGTCCGCGCACACGAGCGACACCGCGACGCCGCTCGCACCCGCACGCCCGGTCCGGCCGATGCGGTGCACATAGTCCTGCGCGACGATCGGCAGATCGACGTTGATCACCATCGGCAGATCGTCGATGTCGAGGCCGCGCGCCGCCACATCGGTGGCGACGAGCATCTGCACGTCGCGCGCCTTGAAGCGCTCGAGCGCGCACAGACGCGCCGGCTGCGGCTTGTCGCCGTGAATGGTGTCGACCGCATAGCCGGCCTCGTCGAGCATGGCCGCCAGGTAATCGACGCCCGCGCGCGTCTTGACGAACACCAGCGCGTGCTCCCACTTGTTCTCCGCCACCAGATGCATGAACAGTTCCGGCTTGTTGCGCTTGTCCACCGGCACCACCCACTGCTTGATCCGGCTGGCCGTCGTGTTCGGCGGGCTCACGCTGATGTTGACGGGGTTGCGCAGAATGGTCGCCGCCATCGCGCGGATGTCGTCGGTGAACGTCGCGGAGAACAGCAAGGTCTGACGCCGGGCCGGCAATGCGGCGAACACGGCGTTGAGCTCGCGGGCAAAGCCGAGGTCGAGCATGCGGTCGGCTTCGTCGAGCACCAGCGTTTCCACCTGATCGAACTGCACCGCGTTCTGGCGGTTCAGGTCCAGCAGACGGCCCGGCGTGGCGACCAGCACGTCCACGCCTTTGCGCAGCTTCATCATCTGCGGGTTGATGCTGACGCCGCCGTACGCGGCCAGAAAGCGCAGGTCCAGGCCCTTGCCGTATTCGACGAAGCTCTGCAGCACCTGCTCGGCCAGCTCGCGCGTCGGCACGAGGACCAGCACGCGCGCGCGGTTGCTCGACACCGCCGGGCCATGCTGCACCAGCCGCTGCAGCAACGGCAGCGCAAAGCCGGCAGTTTTTCCGGTGCCGGTTTGTGCCGCGGCCATCACGTCCTTGCCGCCGAGCACCGCAGGAATCGCGTTGGCCTGCACCGGCGTCGGTGTCTGGTAGTTGAGATCCTGCAGAGTGCGCAGCAGAGGATCGATCAGGCCAAGCGAGGCGAAGGACATGGACGTATTCCGGGCTAAAACCGCAATTCTAGCGGTTGCCGCGCCGCCGGCCCGCGGCTGCGCGCATTCCTACGCGCGGCCCGCGCCCGTCTTCCGCAGCCGCATGTCGACCGCGCCGACGTTCTTCTCGTGCGCGACCAGCATCAGCGACAACGCGTGATGGATATCCGGGTTCGCGAGCGTGGGCAGCAGCGCCTGCAGCCTGCGCACGACCCAGCGCTGCCCGCGGTTCAGGAACGCCATGCGCTCGCCCAGATCGTCGATCGCCATCGCCTTTTGGTAGAACGCGCCGGTCGCACGCGTCGGCGTGGCTCCGAGCGTGCGGATCGCGTCCACCAGCACGCTGCACCAGTGCGCTTCGTCCTGACGAATATGCGCGATCAGCCGATGCAGGTCGGGATCGTCGTCGATCTCGGCCGCCGTCTCCGATGCGACGCGTGCGCCCGCGCGCTCGGCCTCCAGCAGTTCGTCGAGCGCGGCCAGCAACGCGCTGCGGTCGGCGTCCGCGTCGGCCGGGCGCGCCGCGCCGGTGCCTTGGCCGAGGCGCGCCGCCGCATCGAGCGCGATCCGGCGCAGCACGTCGCCGGCCGGCTCGATCGCCCGGATGCGGCCGACGCCCGTGCCCGCATACAGCGCCATCGCCTCGAAATCGCCGGTCATCGTGCGCAGCGGAGAATCGGTGCTGAACAGATAGATCGGCCGCCCTTCCTCGTCGCCGATCACCACGCGCGCGTCGCCGAACGGATCGCCGCGCTCGCCGCGCGTGACGCTCGACGGCAACACGCGCACGCGCGCGCCGCGCGGCCAGTTGATGTGAAAGACGTCGGTCAGCAGCGTGTCGCCGTCGCGTGCGTCGACGATCCGCTGCTGGTGATATGGATGCGCGAACGACTCGTGCGTCGCGATGAACGCGGTGCCGATCACCGCGCCCTGCGCGCCGAGCGCCATGGCGGCGGCCACGTCGGCACCTTCGGCGATCCCGCCCGCGGCCAGCACCGGCAAGCGCGTCGCGCGCACCACCTGTGGCAACAGCTCGACGAGCGGCCGATCGCCGCGCACATGCCCGCCGGCCTCGTGCCCCTGGACGATCAGCGCGTGCGCGCCGGCCGCGTCGGCCGCCTGCGCGTCGTCGAGCGAGCCGACCTGATGAACCACGCGCACGCCCGCATCGCGCAGGCGCCGCACGACGTCCGGCATCACGTCCCAGAACAGCGCGACGACCGGCACCCGCAATTCGATGCATGCATCGAGCTGCGCGTCGAGCAGTTCGCGCGGCGTCGACGCCGGAATCAGGTTCACGCCGAACGGTTGCGCGGTGGCCGCGCGAACCCGCTCGACCTCGCGCCGGATCAACGCGACCGGCTCACGCACCATCCCGAGAAAACCGAACCCGCCGGCGGCGCTCACCGCACTCGCCAGCTCGGCCCGCGCGACACCGCCCATGCCCGCGAGCACGATCGGCCAGGCACAGCCGAGCAGGTCGCACACGGGGCGATGCAGAATCTCTACGGCGCGGGCGTCGAGCCCGTCGCCACGCGTCGGAATCGACATGCAGCGTCCTCCTTTCTGGATCGGCGGCGCACCACGGCCGACCGCCCGCGGCGCGCATTGCGCGACAGCGAAACGGAGCGTGGCGAACCGCACATCGAATTGCTCACATTGTGACATATCCGACCGTTCGGCCGCGGCGGCAACCGGTATTGCCCGATATTCGTCGCTACAGCGGCGGCGGCGCATCGGCCCGCTCGATGCGAGTCATGTCGATCACGACAGCGGCAACTGTCGACCGCATCACACACTGCGATTCGTCGCGCTCGCAGGTGCAGCCAACGCACGCTCGGACATGCTCGCGCAGCAGCGCTGCCGGCCCTGACCGAAGGGATGCGCCGTCACCGCATTGTAGAACCGCGCACGCCAGAGATCGTTCCGCCTCCACAGCCGCATGCGGCGATGAAGCGCGCTGATGTCGCGCCGGCCAGCCCGAAGGCCACGATCGGCCTCGCCCCCGGTCTGCGCACCGACGGAGGCAGGCGCTGCACCCACCGGCGGCACGATCGACGACAGTAGCACGTCAGCGCATACCGGAACTTGACGCGCCGCCGGGCACGATCGCGCCTGGGCTTGACGCCGCCCGGGGCGCTACGCGCGCGTATGGGGATATGATCCACAGTGGCCGCACCGCGTTTCCGGGCGCGCCGCGCGCGGGCTTGCCCGAAGGCGGCGCGCCGGTCACGGCGGGCGGCCGTATTGCGGGCGCGATCGGTGTGTCCGGCGTAGAGTCCGGACCGGATGCACGGCTCGCCCGCGCGGCATACAAAGCGTCGCGGCCTGATCCGCGCGCGTTTTCCATTCCCCGGGAGGAATCACGATGATCGACCAAGCAGGACTGCAAGTCGCGCCAGCGCTGAGCCAGTTCATTGAAGACGAAGCACTGCCGGGCACCGGCATCGACAAGGCCGCATTCTGGAGCGGTTTTTCGGCGCTGGTGCACGAGTTCGCGCCGCGCAACCGCGAATTGCTCGCGGAGCGCGAGCGCCTGCAGCACGAACTGGACGCGTGGCACCGCGCGCACCCCGGCCCGGTACGCGACCATGCCGCGTACCGCGCATTCCTCGAACGAATCGGCTACCTCGTGCCGGTCCCGTCGAACGTCGCGGCAGCCACCGCGAACGTCGACAGCGAGATCGCGACGCAGGCCGGCCCACAGCTCGTCGTGCCGCTGTCGAACGCGCGCTACGCGCTGAACGCCGCGAACGCGCGCTGGGGCAGCCTGTACGACGCGCTGTACGGCACCGATGCGCTGCCCGAAGACGGCGGCGCCGAGCGCACCACGGCCTACAACCCGACGCGCGGACAGCGCGTGATCGACTACGCGCGCAACGTGCTCGACAACGCGGCGCCGCTCGCGAGCGGTTCGCACCGCGACGCGCTGCGCTACCGCGTGGAGGACGGCCAGCTCGCCGTCGAAACCGCCAGCGGCGTCGTGCACCTTGCGCAGCCTGCGCAGTTCGTCGGCTACCAGGGCGCAGCCGGCGCGCCGTCCGCGATCCTGCTGAAGCACAACGGCCTGCACGTCGAGATCCAGATCGATGCGTCCACACCGATCGGCCGCGCGGACCTCGCAAACGTGAAGGACGTCGTGCTCGAAGCGGCGGTCAGCACGATCATCGACTGCGAGGATTCGGTCGCGGCGGTCGACGCCGACGACAAGGTCCAGCTGTACCGCAACTGGCTCGGGCTGATGCAGGGCACGCTGGTCGAGGAAGTCGCGAAGGGCGGCAAGACCTTCACGCGCCGCCTGAACGCCGACCGCGAATACACGACGCCGGCCGGCGGCACGCTGACGCTGCACGGCCGCTCGCTGCTGTTCGTGCGCAACGTCGGCCATCTGATGACCAACGGCGCGGTGCTCGATCGCGACGGCAACGAGATCCCGGAAGGGATCCTCGACGGCGTCGTCACGACGCTGTGCGCGCTGCACGACCGGAAGGCCAAGCGCAACTCGCGCACCGGCTCGATCTACATCGTGAAGCCGAAGATGCACGGCCCGGTCGAGGTCGCGTTCGCCGACACGCTGTTCGCGCGCATCGAGGATCTGTACGGGCTGCCGCGCAACACGCTGAAGATGGGCATCATGGACGAGGAGCGCCGCACCAGCGTGAACCTCGCCGCCTGCATCGCGGCGGCGGCCGGGCGCGTGGCGTTCATCAACACCGGCTTCCTCGACCGCACCGGCGACGAAATGCACACCGCGATGGAAGCCGGCCCGATGATCCGCAAGGGCGACATGAAGTCGTCGGCGTGGATCGCCGCCTACGAGCGCAACAACGTGCTCGCGGGCCTGTCGGCCGGCCTGCGCGGCCGTGCGCAGATCGGCAAGGGCATGTGGGCGATGCCCGACCTGATGCACGCGATGCTCGAGCAGAAGATCGCGCATCCGCGCGCCGGCGCGAACACCGCGTGGGTGCCGTCGCCGACCGCGGCGACGCTGCATGCGCTGCATTACCACCTCGTCGACGTGCAGGCCGTCCAGCAGGCGCTCGAAAAGACGCCGTACGCGAGCGAGCGCGACGCGCTGCTCGAAGGGCTGCTGACGGTCCCGGTGGTCGAACGCGCCGAGTGGAGCGACAGCGAGATCCTGAGCGAAGTCGAGAACAATGCGCAGGGCATCCTCGGCTACGTCGTGCGCTGGGTCGAACAAGGGGTCGGGTGCTCGAAGGTGCCGGACATCCACGACGTCGGCCTGATGGAAGACCGCGCGACGCTGCGCATCTCGAGCCAGCACATCGCGAACTGGCTGCGCCACGGCGTGATCACCGAGGCGTTCGTACTGGACGTGTTCAAGCGGATGGCGCGCGTCGTCGACCAGCAGAACGCGGGCGATCCGAACTACCGGCCGATGGCGCCCGACTACGAGCAGTCCACCGCGTTCGCCGCGGCATGCGCGCTCGCGCTGCAGGGCACGTCGCAGCCGAGCGGCTATACCGAGCCGCTGCTGCATCGGTTCCGGCTCGCGTTCAAGGCGCAACAGCAAAGCGCGTAAGCAGCCGCACGCGGGATTTCCCGCATGCGTTTTGACGAGACGGGTGGCCGATTTCGGCCGCCCGTTTTTCAATATGAATATCGCGGCTCGCGTCCGCGCAATCGGTCACCCAATTGCCTTCCGCGCGCAATTTGCAAGTAGAGGTTAAAACCCCAATTTGATCCGAATCAACGGTGCGCGACATATTCAGCGCCACTTGATGCGCGCGTTATACTCGGACCCATCTGCGGCACGATTCGTACGACCTTCGATTCACGAATAAACCCATCCGCGAACGCAATCTGATCGGTTCGCCCGGATGCGATTGCCGATGATCGGCATTCGTCTTTCGATGGTCCGTCAGCGCGGGCGCCCCGGGGGCGCGTATCGGACCGCCACCCACATGTCACACGAATAAACGCATCGGCTCGCCGTCCGGCCGCGATGCCCATCGTTCCACGCACCATGGCTGAAACCGACTACGCAGTGCCCAGCGAATCCCGCCGGACCGGCCGCGTCGTCGCTCGCGTGCGCCGTGCGCTGCTGCCGCACCTGATCTTCTACTCGGGGCTGCTGATCGGTCTGCTGCTGTTGCTGCTGTGCGCGATCGTGCTGTACGAAGGCCGCATCGACGCGCGCGACCGCGCCCGCACCACGCAGCAGAACATCGCGCTGATGGCGTCGTGGGACATCGAGCGCAACATCGAAATCTACTCGCTGTCGCTACAGGCGGTCGTCGACGGCGCGAACGACCCGGCAGTCGCGAATCTGCCGATGCCGCTGCGGCGCCAGGTGCTGTTCGACCGCGCGACCACGGCCAAATACCTCGGCGGCATCTACGTGCTCGACGCGAACGGCGACATCGCGGTCGACGGCAAGACCGACATCCCGCGCAAGTTCAACTTCGCCAACGAAGCGTATTTCGCCGTCCATCGCGATCATCCGGACGTCGGGCTGTACGTGAGCGACCCTTACCATTCGCGGCTGCGCGACGGCTCCCTGAGCATCGCGCTCAGCCGACGGATCACGCGGCCCGACGGGTCGTTCGGCGGCGTCGCGGTGATGTCGATCCGGCTCGAATATTTCCAGAACCTGTTTGCGCGGCTGGCGCTCGGCGATCGCGGCTCGGTCGCGCTGATCAAGACCAACGGCCGGATGGTCGCGCGTCAACCGTACGATCCGTCGATCGTCGGCCGCGACATCAGCCATGCAAGCACGTTCCGCCATTTCATGACGGCAAGCGAGGGCAGTTTCACCGACACCGCGACGATCGACGGCGTGCGCCGCCTGTACGTGTTCCGCCACCTCGAGAACCTGCCGCTGATCCTGATGGTCGCGCGCTCCGAAGCCGACACCTACGCCGCGTGGTACGACCGCGCGATCCCGATCGGCTCGGCGATGGTCGCGCTCGCGATCGGCTTCATCGGGCTGTCGCTGCTGCTCGACGTGCAGTTGCGCAAGCGCCAGCGCGCGGAAGCCGAGCTGCAGGCGCTGGCGCGCACCGACGGCCTCACCGGGCTCGACAACCGCCGCATGCTCGACGTCACGCTCGCGCGCGAATGGCGGCGCGCCGCGCGCTCGCAGCACGCGCTGTCGCTGCTGTTCGTCGACGTCGATCATTTCAAGCGCTACAACGACACACAGGGCCATCAGGCCGGCGACGATGCGCTCGCCGCGGTCGGCCGCTGCATCGCCGGCTGCCTGCGCCGGCCGGCCGATTACGCGGCCCGCTACGGCGGCGAGGAATTCGTCGTCGTGCTGCCCGACGTCGACACGGACGGCGCCGTCGCGATCGCCGAGACGATCCGCACCGGCATCCTCGATCTCGGCATCCGCCACGATGCGGGCATGTGCGGCCGCGTGACCGCGAGCATCGGCGTGACGACCTGCTATCCGGAACGCGGCGACACCATCCAGGCCGCGCTGAAACTCGCCGACGACGCGCTGTATCGCGCGAAGGCGAGCGGGCGCAACCAGGTCGTCGTGCACACGGCGGCCGACGGCGAGCGCGCACCGCGCCGCGCCTGAGCGGCGGCCGGCCGGCACCGACCGTCGCCGCGCACCGCAAAATCGCCGACAATGTCGGCTCGCCGCGCCGCCGCGCGCAGCACGCGTGCGCACCGCCGCGCCCGCTTCGGACCACCATGAGACTCAAGGCGAAGATATTCCTCCTGGCCATCGTGCCGTTCCTGCTCGCGATCGCCGGGATCGGCTTCGGCGTGCGCCAGCAGGCGACCTCGCTCGCTCGCACGCAGCACGCGACGATCGAGGCGGCGTATCTGGCGAGCAAGGAAGGCGAGCTCAAGCATTACGTCGAGCTCGCGACCAGCGCGATCATGCCGCTGTACGAAGCGAGCGGCCGCAACGGCCGCGACGACGCGATGCTGCGCACGCAGGCGCTCGCGATGCTGCAGAAGATGGACTTCGGCCCGGACGGCTATTTCTTCGTATACGACCTGCACGGCAATTCGCTGATGCATCCGCGCGAGCCGGAGCGGGTCGGCCACAACTTCTGGTCGATGCGCGACCCGCAGGGCGCGCTGACGATGCAGCAGCTGATCGGCGCCGCGTCGCACGGCGGCGGCTACGTGCGCTACGCGTGGCAGCGGCCGTCCACCGGCAGGATCGCACCGAAACTCGGCTACGTCGTCGCGCTCGATCGCTGGGGCTGGATGCTCGGCACCGGCATCTATCTCGACGACGTCGACACCGCGCTGCAGCGCATCGACGCGCGCGCGTCGGCGAACATCGAGCGCACGATGAGCTGGCTCACCGCGATCGCGCTGACCGGCGCCGCGGCGATCGCCGTGTGCGCGCTGGTGCTCAACGTCAGCGAGTCGCGCAGCGCCGACGCAAAGCTCAAGCAGCTCGCGCAGCGCGTCGTCGAATCGCAGGAACAGGAGCGCGAGCGCTTGTCGCGCGAGCTGCATGACGGGATCAGCCAAATGATGGTGTCGGCGAAGCTGATGCTCGAATCCGCGCTCGCGCGCTTCGAGCGCGGCGCGACGCGCATGCCCGCAGCCGAGCAGGCGCTCGCGTCGGGCATCGGCCGGCTCGGCGACACGCTGCGCGAGGTGCGGCGCATCTCCCATGCGCTGCGCCCGGCGATGCTCGACGATCTCGGCCTCGCGGCCGCGCTCGAGCAGCTCGTGCGCGAACTCGGCGAGCAAAGCGGCATCGACATCGGCTACACGCAGGTCGCGCACAGCGGCGCGCGGCCGTTGCCGGCGCCCGTCAACACGGCGCTGTTCCGGATCGCACAGGAAGCGCTCAGCAACATCGTGCATCATGCGCATGCGTCGCGCGCGGCCGTCACGCTCGACGTCGGCGCGCATGCGGTCACGCTGAGCATCGCCGACAACGGCTGCGGCTTCGATGCCGAGCGCACGCAAACCGACGCGCGCCGCGGAATCGGGCTGCGCAACATGCGCGAGCGCCTCGACGCGCTCGGCGGCACGCTGACGATCGCGTCGCAGGTCGGCCATACCGTCGTGGCCGCGCGCGTGCCGCTGCGCGCCGCCGCGTGACGGCGCGCCACCATAACCGGAGACCTTTGCCGATGAGCCCACCCGACACCGCCCGGCCCGCCGCCCGACTGCTGCTCGTCGACGATCACCCGCTGGTGCGCGACGGGCTGCGGATGCGGCTCGAGGCCGCCGACCTGTCCGTGGTCGGCGAAGCCGGCAACGCGGACGAAGCGCTCGCGCTCGCCGCGTCGCTCGAGCCCGATCTCGCGCTGATGGACGTCGGCATGAACGGGATGAACGGCATCACGCTCGCCGGCGTCTTCCACGAACGCTTTCCGGCGATTCGCGTGCTGATGCTGTCGATGCACGACAACCTCGAATACGTGACGCAAGCGGTGCGCGCCGGCGCGAGCGGTTATCTGCTGAAGGATTCGCCGGCGAGCGAGATCGTGCGCGCGATCGGCGCGGTGCTGGCCGGGCAGACGTTTTTCAGCGAAGGGCTGGCCGCGCGCATGATCCACGCGAGCGCGACCGCGTCGCCGCTCGACCGGCTGACGCCGCGCGAACGCGACATCCTCGACGCGCTGGCCGAGGGGCTGTCGAGCAAGCAGATCGCGCAGCAGACGGGGCTGTCGGTGCGCACGGTCGAGACGCACCGGCTCAATCTGAAACGCAAGCTCGACATCGAAGGGCAGGCGGAGCTGATCAAGTTCGCGGTCGAGCATCGGCGGCGGTAGCGGGGCTGGGCAGGGCGCGCGCGTGCGTCGCGTGGCAGTTCCACCGTCGCGCAGTGGCCATGTGCGGCGGCGGCGACCGCAAAAGGAGGTCGTCGCCTGCCGAGCGGATGGCCCGCCACGGCATCGCCCCGTTCACGCGACGTATATCACCCCGTCGACCGCTTGCGCACGCCAGCTGGATTTCGGCCGCACGCCAATGAAAAAGGGCGCCCTGGAGCGCCCTTGATTCATACGGACCGACCGAGCGCGTCGCTCAGTTCGTGCGCGCGTTGTGCTTCTGCAGATACGCGATCAAGCCGTCGATGCCGCCCGACGCGAGCTGGCTCTTGAACTGGCCCTGATAGACCTGGATCAGCCATGCGCCCGACATGTCGATGTCGTAGATCTTCCAGTCGTTGCCGACCTTGCCGAGCCGGTAGCCGACCGACTGGCTGTCGCCGGGCGTCGTCACCGTCGATTGCACCAGCGCATCGGCGCCCGATGCACCGCCGGCCTTGAACGAGAACTTCGCGTCCTGGCTGCCGAGCTGCGCGAGCGACGCCGCATAGGTGCGCGTCATCAGCAGCTTGAACTGCTTGTACAGCTCCTGCTGCTGTTGCGGGTTCGCCTGCTTCCAGGCGTCGCCGACCGCGATGCGCGTCGTGCGCTCGAAGTTCGTCGCGGGCAGGAAGCGCTGCTCGACGACTTGCGTGACCTTCGCCATGTTGCCGCTGCGCGCGACCGGATCGGCCTTCATCGCATTGACGGTGCCTTCGACCGCATTGCGGACGACGTCGACCGGCGCGCTCTGCGCGAAAGCGGAAACCGACACGGCGGCCGCCGCGACGAAAGCAAACAGATGACGTTTCATACGGATATTCGCACTCGATGAGAAAAAACGGCCGGCGCATTGCACCGATTGCAGCGGCCGGTGGGTCGAAGTATAGCGGCCCGCACGCGCGCCTGCCGTGCCGTGACCGACTGTTACCTTTCAGCCCCCTTTGTCACAGCCGCTGCATAGCGCGGCGAGGCGTGCCGATTATTAAGCACACGCTTACCAATTGCCGGTGCGCGGGGCCGATTCCCGCTATGCGGAGCAAATATCCTTCCCGCCCCTTTACGAGCCATCGTCACGACCGAGCGCACGTTGCGCCGGTATACTCGTTGCTTTGCCCTTGCCAGCCGCTCCCCACCGCCAAATGGTGACATCTCTCATCATCCGACTCGTTGCATGGTCGGTACGCCGCCCCGTCCTGGTCGTCGTGCTGTCGCTCGTCATTGCCGCATGCAGCGGCGTGTACGTGGCACAGCACTTCAAGATCAACACGGACATCAGCAAGCTCGTCGATGCCGAGCCGCAATGGGCCGCGCTGGGTCAGGCGGTCGACAACGCGTTCCCGCAACGTAACGGCACGATCCTCGCGGTCGTCGAGGCGCCCGCGCCCGAGTTCGCGACGGCCGCCGCGCACGCGCTCACGGGCGCGCTGCAAAAGCAGTCCGACGCGGGCCGCATCGGCCAGGTCGCCGAGCCCGGCGGCGGGCCGTTCTTCGAGCACAACGGCCTGTTGTTCCTGTCGCCGCAGGAAGTGTCGGACACGACGACGCAACTCGCGAGCGCGCGGCCGCTCGTCAACGAGCTCGCGAAGAACCCGAGCCTGACGGGCCTCGCGACGACGCTGTCCACGCTGCTCGGCCAGCCGCTGCTGACCGGCCAGGTAAAGCTGCCCGAGATGGCCAAGCTGCTCGCGCGCAGCGCCGCGACGGTCGACGACGTGCTGGCCGGCAAGCCGGCCGCGTTCTCGTGGCGCGGGCTGGTCGACGCCGACGCCGCACGGCAGCCGGCGCGCGCGTTCGTCACGGTGCAGCCGGTCGTGAACTACGGCGCGCTGAAGGCCGGCGCCCAAACCACGCAGGTGATCCGCGACACCGCGAAGGCGCTCGACCTCACGCAACGCTATGGCGCGGTCGTGCGCATCACCGGCGAGCAGCCGCTCGCCGACGACGAATTCGCCTCGGTCGAAGACGGCGCCGCGCTCAACGGCGTGCTCACGCTGCTCGCGGTGCTCGTGATCCTGTGGCTCGCGCTGCGCTCCAAGCGGATGATCGGCTCGGTGCTGGTCACGCTGTTCGTCGGCCTCGTCGTGACGGCCGCGCTCGGCCTCGCGATGGTCGGTTCGCTGAACATGATCTCGGTCGCGTTCATGGTGCTGTTCGTCGGCCTCGGCGTCGATTTCTCGATCCAGTACGGCGTGAAGTACCGCGAGGAACGCTTCCGCGACCCGCGCATCGATCACGCGCTGATCGGCGCCGCGCACTCGATGGGCATGCCGCTCGCGCTCGCGACCACGGCGGTCGCGGCGAGCTTCTTCTCGTTCATTCCGACCGCCTATCGCGGCGTGTCCGAGCTCGGCCTGATCGCGGGCGTCGGGATGTTCATCGCGCTGCTGAGCACGCTCACGCTGCTGCCGGCGCTGCTGCGCCTGTTCGCGCCGCCGGGCGAATCGAAGACGCCGGGCTTCCCGTGGCTCGCGCCGGTCGACGATTTCCTCGATCGCCATCGCAAGCCGATCCTGATCGGCACGCTCGGCGTCGTGATCGGCGCGCTGCCGCTGCTGCTGTTCCTGCGCTTCGACTTCAACCCGCTGCACCTGAAGGATCCGCACAGCGAATCGATGGCGACGCTGCTCGCGCTGAAGGATTCGCCCGAAGCGGCCGTCAACGACGTCACGCTGCTCGCGCCGTCGCTGGCCGCGGCCGACGCGGCCGCCAAACGCCTCGACGCGCTGCCGGAAGTGGGGCGCACGACCACGCTGTCGACCTTCATTCCGACCGACCAGCCGGAGAAGCGCGCGGCGATCGCCGCGGCCGCGAGCGATCTGCTGCCCGCGCTCACGCAGCCGGCCGCGCCGCCCGCCACCGACGCGCAGCGCGTCGCCGCGCTCAAGCGCGTGTCGGACCTGCTGAGCTACGCGGCGGAAGATCATCCGGGCCCGGGCGCGGCCGCCGCGCAGCACCTGTCGGCATCGCTCGCGAAGCTCGCCGCAGCCGACGCCGCGACGCGCGATCGCGCCGAACACGCGTTCGCCGACACGCTGCGCATCGCGCTCGAGCAGCTCGCGACGCTGCTGCAACCGCAGGACGTGACGCGCGAATCGTTGCCGCCGCAACTGGTGCGCGACTGGGTCGCGCCGGACGGCCACGCGCTCGTGCAGATTTCGCCGAAGGTGCCGAAGGGCGTCGACCCGAACGACGACACGATGCTGCGCCGCTTCGCGAAGGCCGTGAAGGCGGCCGAACCGGGCGCGATCGGCGGCCCGATCTCGATCCTGCATTCCGCGGAGACGATCATCAAGGCGTTCCAGCACGCGGCGCTGTGGTCGATCATCTCGATCACGATCCTGTTGTGGATCACGCTGCGCCGCTTCGGCGACGTGCTGCGCACGCTGGTGCCGCTGCTCGTGTCGGGGCTCGTGACGCTCGAGATGTGCGTCGTGCTCGGCATGTCGCTGAACTTCGCGAACATCATCGCGCTGCCGCTGATGCTCGGCGTCGGCGTCGCGTTCAAGGTGTACTTCGTGATGGCGTGGCGCGCCGGGCAGACGGGGCTGCTGCATTCGAGCCTCACGCACGCGGTGCTGTTCAGCGCCGCGACGACGGCGACCGCGTTCGGCAGCCTGTGGCTATCGCACCATCCGGGCACGTCGAGCATGGGCAAGCTGCTCGCGCTCGCGTTGACCTGCACGCTGATCGGCGCCGTGGTATTTCAGCCCGTTCTGATGGGCAAACCGCGCGTGAAGCGCGTCAAGAACCAATCGCAAGGAAACAATGAATAAGGTGCGAATCATGACGGTGACCGTCGCCGCCGGCGCTCTGCTGAGCGGCTGCGCGACGGGCCCGAACCGCAACCCCAACGACCCGTTCGAGCCGGTGAATCGAGCGGTGTACACGTTCAACGACACGGTCGACACGCACATCGCCCAGCCGATCGCGAAGGGCTATCAGAAGATCACGCCGACGCCGCTGCGTACCGCGATCAGCAACTTCTTCTCGAACCTCGGCGACCTCGGCAACATCGCGAACAACCTGTTGCAGCTGCGCATTACCGACGCGACGCAGGATCTGATGCGCGTCGCGATGAACTCGGTGTTCGGCGTCGGCGGCCTGATCGACATCGCGACGCCCGCAGGGCTGCCGAAGCATCACCAGGACTTCGGGCTGACGATGGCGCGCTGGGGCATGCCGGCCGGTCCGTACCTGGTGCTGCCGGTGTTCGGGCCGAGCACGATCCGCGACGGCGTCGGCCGCGCGGTCGACGTGCGCTTCAACCTGCTCAACTACATCGAGCCGGCCGTGCGCAATCCGATGTACATCGCGCAGTTCGTCAGCGCGCGTTCGGACCTGCTCGGCGCGACCGATCTGCTGAAGCAGGCGGCGCTCGATCCGTACTCGTTCGTCCGCGATGCGTATCTGCAGCAGCGCAAGTCGCTCACGTTCCACGGCGAATCGGCGTCGGCCGAAGCGCCGAACTACGCGCAGCCCGATGAATCGGGCGCGGCGCCGGCGGCCGCGCCGTCCGCGCCGGGGCTGCCGAATTACGAAGATCCGGGCGACGCGGGCGGCGCAGCGGGTGCAGCGCCGAACAATGCGCCGGCCGCGGCCGGCTTGCCGCAGTACGACGATCCGGGCGCGGACAGTGCGATGCCTGCGAGCCCGGCGGCTGCTTCTGCCGTGCCTGCCGCGTCCGCCGTGCCTGCTGTGTCTGCAGCACCCGCTGCGGCGCTGGCAACGCCTGCATCGGCGTCGACCGGCGCAACGACTGCGCCGGCCGCCAACGGCGCACCGATCGCGCCGGCAATGCCGACGCTCCCCGCGAGCGCGCCTGCCGCGCAGTAACGCGGCACCGCGCCGGCCGCAATGCCGGCGAGCGCTGCATCATGCAGCGCTCGAACCGTCGACGAACCCCATGTTTCTCGGAACATGGGGTTTTGTTTCTTGGGCGGCAGCATGGTTGACGCGGTATGGCGCGATCCGTTCGAGCAAGCCCGCGAGATCGCTACCAGGTCGCCGTCACGAAGCCGTGTAGAAGCCCCCGCACGCGTGCCCGACGCGCAGCGCAACCGCTCGCCGTTACACGATGGCGAGGTCCCCGTGAAGGCACACCCGGTTGCGTCCCGAGCGCTTCGCCTCGTAGAGGGCTGCGTCCGCTCTCGCGCTCAGGTGGTCCAGGGTTTCGCCCGCTCGCCAGCCGGCCACGCCGCAACTGATGCTGTATCGACACGGCCCGGCGGCGGTCGTCATGGGCTGGGCGGCGACTGCATGGCGCAGTCGCTCCGCGATGGCCCGCGCGTCGTCCAGCGCCGTTGCCGGCAGCAGCACGGCAAATTCTTCGCCGCCCATGCGGCCAAGCACGTCGCCACGCCTCAGTTGCATCTGCGTCACGCGGACGAATTCGCGCAGCACGGCGTCCCCGCCAGCATGGCCGAGCGTATCGTTGATCGCCTTGAAATGATCGAGATCGACGATCAGCAGCGCGGTCGGCGAACCCTGCCTGCCCGCTTCCGCCAACTGGACGTGTGCAACGGCTTCAAAGCCCTTGCGCGAAAGCGCGCCGGTGAGGAAGTCGCGGTTCGCGGCCTCGCGCGCGTCGGCGAGCAGTACGTCGTGCACCATCATCATCGAGGACATCGATAGCGTCGGCATGATCGCCGCGGCCGCGACCAGCAAGATCACGTTGCCGGTGGAGGCGAACATCAGCGGGCTCGACGCTTCGTCCAGCGTCATGAAATAGATCCCGCGCGCGATCTGGCATAACGCGAAGAGGAATGCCATCGCGGCGGTCACGCGATAGGAATAGGCCGAGCGTCCGGACGGGCGGTGCCGGAGCACCAGAAGCGCGACCGCGATGCAAACCGCAGCAGTGAACAGCGTGGTGACGAGTACACGAAGCGGAATGCTGTCGACCGCATAGCGCCAGTAGACGAGCGCGATTCCCAGCGGCAGAAGGGAGACCATCAGCACCGGCCAGTGGGCCGGACGCCCCAGAAAACGGGCACAGCCGGCATAGTAGGCGACGGCCGCCCATGCCATCAGCATGTTTGCAGCAACGACGGACAGGGTATCCGGAATCCTGAACCGCATCAGGAACAGCGGCAGAGCGATGACGGTCGCGACATTGGCGGCGAACCATTCGAGCACGCCCGGTATCCCCGATCGGAGCAGCGAACCGAGCAGCACCAGCAGCACCGCGCTCATGAGTGCGGACGTGGCGATAGCCATGGCAGGATCGAGCATGTCAGTCGTAGACCAAATCGGGGTTCGCCAGATTACCGCGGAACGCGGCGCGAATCTCGACGACGATGTGCTGCTCATCGCGGCAGCCGCAATCCCGACGCTCGATTTTCCGCGAACGACGCTCGTGTGCGCGTGCGCGAAATCAGGCAACGCAGCGGCACGAGAAACGAAACGCGGCGCGCGCCGCTCAGACCATCCGCATCGCGCCCGCACGCTCGAACGCGTGCCGCGCCTGGATCAATGTCGTGCGCGCCGCGCGCGCGTCGGCGGCCACCTGCAGCAGCGGGCCGAGCTGCGACGGCTGCTTCAGCAGTTCGCGCAGGATCGGCAGGATGGCCGTGCTGCCGTCGTCGCGCAGCCCGGCCGTCGCCGCGCGCGGCAGCGTGCGCCAGGCGGGATCGACGATCGCGCGGCACACCGCGAACGGCACGCCGCGCGACGCCGCGAACGCGGCTGCGATATGCGATTCCATGTCGACCGCGAGCGCGCCCTTGGCGCGATGCAGCGACGTCTTTTCCTGCTCGCTGACCACCGGTGCGCCGACGGCCGCCATCGTGCCGCGCGTGACGCGCGACCACACCGGCGTGTCGTGCAACGCGGCGACGAGCCGCGTGCTCCACGCCGGATCGGTCTGCACGCGGCCGAACGGCCCGTCGATCGCGTCCGCGATCACGAGCGCGCCCGGCGCCAGATCGGGCGCGAGCCCGCCCGCCGTGCCGAAGCTCACGATGCCCGCACAACCGCGCGCGGTCGCCTCGGCGAGCGCGCGCTCGAGCCGGTCGGCGCGCGCGGCGAATACGGCCTCGACGCCGTGACCGCGCGCGATGCGCGCCTCGAACGCCATCCCCGTGACGGCGATGACGGGCAACGTGCCGGTGTGCAGCGTCGCAGCCACGCGTCAGATCCCGACCGTCACGCGCGTCGCGTTGGCGCGCTTCAGGTTGCGGTAGCGCGCGAGCGCCCACAGCGGGAAGAACTTGCGATAGCCGTGGTAGCGCAGATAGAACACGCGCGGGAAGCCGGTGGCCGTGAAGCGCGTCTCGTCCCACAGGCCTTCGTCGTTCTGCTGCGCGATCAGGTAGCCGATCCCGCGCTCGACCGCCGGGTGGTTCACTTCACCGGCGGCCATCAGGCCGAGCAGCGCCCACGCGGTCTGCGACGCCGTGCTCGGCGCCGGTTCGAAGCCGCGGTAGTTGAGCTTGTAGCTGTCGCCGTCCTCGCCCCAGCCGCCGTCCTTGTTCTGGATCGACAGCAGCCACTGTGCGGCGCGCTTCACGCGCGGATCTTCCGGCCCGAGGCCGGCCGCGTTCAGCGAGCACAGGGCCGTCCACGTGCCGTACACGTAGTTCATCCCCCAGCGCCCGTACCAGCTGCCGTCCGGCTCCTGCTCCTTGAGCATGTAGTCGAGCGCGCGGCGGGCCGGCTCGCTGCTCAGCGCGCTTTCGCCGAGCTGCGCCAGCATCGACAGGCAACGGCCCGACACGTCGGCCGTCGGCGGATCGAGCAGCGCGCCATGATCGGAGAACGGGATGTTGTTCAGGTAGTACTGCGTGTTTTCCGGCTCGAACGCGCCCCAGCCGCCGTCGCTGCTCTGCATGCCGACGACCCATTCGCGCGCGCGCGCGATCGATTCGCGATACGTGTCCGTGTTCTGCAGCTTCTGCGCGCGATCCATCGCCATCACGACCACGGCCGTGTCGTCGACGTCGGGGTAGTGCGCGTTCGCGTACTGGAACGCCCAGCCGCCGGGGCGCACGTTCGGACGGCGCGAGATCCAGTCGCCGCGCACGTCGAGGATCTGCAGCGGACGCAGCCAGTCGAGGCCGCGCAGCACAGCTTGCTCCGCACGCGCGTCGCCGGTTTCGAGCAGCGCATGCGCGACGAGCGACGTGTCCCACACCGGCGACAGGCACGGCTGGCAATACGCTTCGTCGTCGTGCACGACGAGCAGCTTCTCGATCGACTTGCGCGCGATCGCCCGATTCGGATGATCTTCGGGATAGCCGAGCACGTCGTACATCATCACCGCGTTGGCCATCGCCGGATAGATCGCGCCGAGCCCGTCCTCGCCGTTCAGGCGCTCGTCGACGAACGACACGGCCTGGCGGATCGCGCGTTCGCGCGTGTAGCTCGGGAACAGGCCGTCCGCCGCGCGCAGCGCGTGGTCGACCACGCGGAAGAACGCGAACCAGCCGGGGCTCTGGTGGCCCTGGCGCGGCAGCAGCCCGGCGTTGACCGGCGGGTCGATGAACAGCTCGTCGATCCGCACGCCGCGCGGGTTCTTCGCGAGCGGCCGCTTCGCGTTCAGCACCAGCAGCGGCACGATCACGGTGCGCGCCCAGTACGACACCTTCGACAGGTGGAACGGGAACCACTGCGGCAGCAGCATGATCTCGACCGGCATCATCGGCACCGCGCGCCACGGAATCGCGCCGAACAGCGCGAGCTGGATGCGCGTGAACACGTTCGACATCTCGGCGCCGCCCATCGCGTGGATCGCGCGCCGCGCGCGCTGCATGTGCTCGGCATTCTCGTCGTCGCCGATCACCTTCAGCGCGAAATACGCCTTCACGCTCGCGCTGACGTTCGGCGCGCCGTCGGTGAACAGCGGCCAGCCGCCGTCGGCCTGCTGGATGCGGCGCAGATAGCGGCCGATCTTCTGTTCGAGCTCGAGATTCGGCGTCTCGCCGAGAAAGTGGACGAGCAGCACGTATTCGGCGGGAATCGTCGAATCGGCTTCGAGTTCGTAGACCCAGTGTCCGTCCGCGTTCTGTGCGGCCAGCAGCGCGTCGGTCGCGCGGGCGACGGACGCGTCGAGTCCGGCCGGCACGGTGCCGGCGGACAGGTTAGCCATATCGGTGAGATCGTTCATCGGTCCCTCTGTTGCTTACTGTGTCTGGAGCACGTCCGCGGCCAGCTGGCCGGAACGGATCGCGCCCTCGATCGTGGCGGGCAAACCGGTGGCAATCCAGTCGCCCGCCAGCACGAGATTGGTCCAGCGCGTGCGCACGGCCGGACGTTTCATTTCCTGCGACGGCACCGCCGCAAAGCCCGCGCGCGGCTCGACCACGAGCTGCCACGCGGGAAGCGGTTCCGGACGCGCGCCGCTCACGCGCGCGACATCTTCCCAGATGCGCCGCGCGAGCGCATCGCGCGGCATGTCGAGCCAGCGGCCCGCATCGCGGATCGTCGCGGCGAGCGCGCCGGCGCCGCTGCGCACCGCGTCGACGACGCCGTTGATCACCGTCGTCTGCAGCGCACTGCCTGCCTCCGGCGTGTCGTGCGCGAAATACGCGGTCACGACCGCGCTGAACGCATCGGGCGCGGTGAGCTCGGGCACGAGCGGCTGCGCGACCTCGGGCGGCACGGCCAGCACGACCGCGTCGCCCGGCGCGAGATCGATGCGCTCGCCGCCGATCGCGACCGCGTCGAGCGCATTGCCGTGCGCGCCGAATTCGAGTGCATCGAGCCGCGAGTTCAGCCGGATCTGCGCGCCGCCGTGCTGCAGCATCCGCAGCGCCGGCTCGACGAACGCGCTGCCGAGCCCGTGGCGCGCGACGAGCGGCCGGCAGCCCGCGCCGCCCGCGGCAAACATCCCGCACAGCACCGCAAGCGCGAGCTCCGCGCTCGCGTGGCGCGGCTCGACATTCAGCGCCGCGAGGAAATACGGCCGCAGCCAGCGGTCCCACAGCACGCCGTCGCATCGCATCGTCTGCGCGAGCGAGCGGCCCGGGCGCGCGAACGCGAGCGCAGCGAGCGCCGCGTAGTCGAGCGGTGTGGTGCCCGGTGCGCGCGAAGCGGCGTCGAACAGCCAGGCCGGCCAGTGTCCGGTGCCGAAGCGCAGCGTCCAGCGCTGCTGCGACGCGACGTCGACCACCGGGTATTCGGCGAGCGCCGGCCCCGTCAGCTGGTCGGCCGCGCCGATCCCGCGCAGATAGCGCTGCGTCGCCGTCTGTCCCGCGAACACCTGATGCAGCCCGCTGTCGAGCGTCGTGTTCAGCATCCCGTCGAACCACGAGCGGCAACGGCCGCCCGCCTGCGCATGCGCGTCGTGCAGCACGATGCGCCGCCCGCGGCGTTGCAGCTCGACGGCGGCCGACAGGCCGGCGAGTCCTGCACCGATCACGTGGACGGTTCTGGGCATCGGCTCAGAACAGCGCGTAGCGCGCGGCGATCATCAGCATGCGCGCCTTCGGCTTGCGCAGCGGCGCGCGCGGATACGCGAAACCGCGCGCGATCGCGGCTTCCAGAATGCAGCGATACGCGCCCGACATGATGCGCGGCGCCTTCACCTGCGCGCGCGTGCAGGTGTCCATCACCGCATCGGCGGCGCGGAAGTGCGCGAGCGCGCGTTCGACGAGCGTCGCGCACACGCGCGGCAGCGCCGGGTCGCGCACGATCGTCGCGGGATCGGCGATCGCGATGCCCTCGCGCGCGAGCAGCTCGCGCGGCAGATAGCAGCGGTTGATCGCCGCGTCGTCGTCGATGTCGCGCAGGATGTTCGTCAGTTGCAACGCGCGGCCGAGATGGTGCGACAGCTCGATGCCTTCCGCTTCGGGGATCCCGAAAATCCTCACCGACAAGCGGCCGGCCGCGCTGGCGACGCGATCGCAGAACAGGTCGAGCGTCGGGTCGTCGGGCGCGCAGATATCCTCTGCGGCGTCCATCGCCATGCCGTCGATCATGGCGTGAAAGTCTTCGCGGCGCAGGTCGAACGCGCGGATCTCGCGCTCGAGCGCAACCAGATGGCGCGGCGGCTGGCCGGCGAAGCACGCGTCGATGTCCGCGCGCCAGCGGTCGAGGCCCGCGTTGCGCTCGGCGCGCGGCAGGTCGCTGTCGGCGATGTCGTCGACGGCGCGGCAGAACGCGTAGACCTGGAACATCGCGTCGCGCTGCGCGGCCGGCAGGATGCGCATCGCCAGATAGAAGGAGCTGCCCGATGTGACGGCAGCGGCGTCGGTTTCTTGTTCGTCCACGACGAGATTGGAAACGGCCAAGACGAGCTCCACGGAGACACCCACGCGGGGCGATTGAAGAGGCCAGGCCCGGCTGGGTTGGTCAGGGCGTCGGATGCGTGCGAGATATGCGAACGATCGACGCAGACAGGCATAAATTACCGGCCGGAAGCCGGAATTGGGCGAAAGTATAGCAATCTTTGAAGTTCGATGGCGGAGACTCTCCGCGCGTCGCGGGCCGCCGCGCGGGGCCTGCGCGGCGGGCGCCCGCGTGCAATGGCATCGGGGCGGCCTCAGCCGTAAACGATGTCGCGCTGCAGGTCGAGCGCGATGAGGCCCATTTCCCGCGTGAGTTGCAGCATCGCGCGACGGTCGAGCCGCGAACCCATGAAGCTCGTCACGCGGCCGTCGGGCTCCGCGGTGAACTGGAACGACGACGCGCCGGTGCCGAACCACGCGCCGGGCACGTCGGGCGATTCGTGCCAGTCGATCTCGTCGAACACGCGCGTGATGCCCGCACGCACGGCGTCTGTCGGGCCGATCGGTGGCGCGACGTCGCCGAGATCGTCGAGGGAATAGGGGCCGGGCTTGTCCGGCTTGCGGTAGAAGAGATAGTCGACGTTCATGGGGCGCAATCGGAACGAAAGCGCCAAATTGGCGCGCTTCGTGACATATTGAAATCAGATCACTATGAAATGTGATCTGTACGACACAAAATAGCGCCATTTCGCGCGCAACGCAACGGCGGGGCGGGCGCGTGCCGCGATGTGCGTCCGCATGCTTGCACGCGCGCCGCATCGTCTAAGATGGACACCTCTCTCGAACAAGACGAACGCCATGGAGACGAACGTAACCGCCGCCCAGCAGTCCGACCATCCCGTTTTCGTGCTCGTGCACGGTGCGTGGCACGGCGCATGGTCCTATGCGCCGGTCGCGGCCGCGCTGGCCGCGCGCGGCTATCTGTCGATCGCGCGCGACCTGCCCGCGCACGGCATCAACGCCCGCTTTCCCGCGTCGTATCTCGCACGCCCGCTCGACAAGGACGCGTTCGGCGCGGAGCCGTCGCCGGTCGCGAACACCACGCTCGACGACTACGCGACCCAGGTGCTGCAGGCCGTCGACGACGCGTATGCGCTCGGCCGCGGCAAGGTCGTTCTGGTCGGGCACAGCATGGGTGGCCTCGCGATCACGGCCGCCGCGGAACGCGCGCCGGAGAAGATCGCGAAGCTCGTCTATCTCGCGGCGTTCATGCCCGCCTCGGGCGTGCCCGGCCTCGACTACGTGCGTGCGCCGGAGAACCACGGCGACATGCTCGGCGCGCTGATGCTGGCGAGCCCGCGCGTGGCCGGCGCGCTGCGGATCGATCCGCGCAGCGGCGATGCGGCCTATCGCGCGCAGTTGAAACAGGCGCTGTACGACGACGTGCCGCAAGCCGATTTCGACGCAGTCGCGAACCTGATGACCTGCGACGTGCCGGCCGCGCCGTTCGCGACCGCGATCCCGACCAGCGCCGCGCGGTGGGGCGCGATCGATCGCCATTACATCAAGTGCCTGGCCGACCGCGTGCTGCTGCCCGCGTTGCAACAACGCTTCATCGACGAAGCCGATGCGTTCGCACCCGGCAATCCGACCCACGTGCATCAGCTCGACAGCAGCCATTCGCCGTTCATGTCGCAGCCCGCCGTGCTCGCCGGCGTGCTGGCGGATATCGCGAAAAGCTGAGCGGCGCGCAGCGCCGCCGCGCTCAGCCGAACGCGACCGAGCGGTCGCGTCCGAGCCGCTTCGCACGATACAGCGCGGTGTCGGCCCCGTTGACGAGCACGTCGCACGATGCAAGCCCAGGCGTCGCGTACGCGGCGCCGACGCTCGCGGTCACCGCCACGCTGACGCCTTCCGCCTCGACCGGCGTGCTGCCGATCGCGTCGCGCACCTTGTCGGCGACGAGCAGCGCCTCGTCGAGATTCGTGCAGGGCAGCAGCAGCGCGAATTCCTCGCCGCCGAAGCGGCCGAACGTGTCCTGGGCGCGCACGATCGACGCCACGCGGCGCGCGGTCTCGCGCAGCACCGCGTCGCCGACGGCATGCCCGAAGCGGTCGTTGATCGTCTTGAAGTGATCGAGATCGAACAGCAGCACCGACAGGTCGCCGCCGTAGCGCTGCCAGCGCGCGAATTCGTCGCCGAGCCGCGCCTCGAAGTAGCGCCGGTTCGCGATGCCGGTCAGGCCGTCGACGTTCGCGTGTTCGCGCAGCTTCGCGACCGCCTCCTCGCGCTCGCGCTGCATCACGCTCACGTGCGTGACGTCCGAGATCGTCACGCACACGGCCTCGACGTCGCGGCCGCGCGTGAGCGGCATGAACGTGCAGTCCTGCTGCATGTAGTCGACGCCGCCGGTGATCGGCCGGTCGTGCTCGAAGCGAAACAGGTAGGGCCGCTGCTCCCACGAGCTGAACGCGAAGCTGCCGAGCTGGAACACGCTCTGGAGCTTGCGCTCGAGCCACGCGCGCGGCAGATCCGGAAAGCAGTCGAACAGGTTGCGGCCGATCACGTCGGCGGCCACCGTGCCGCTGTGGTCCTGCATGAAGCGGTTCCACATCAGCACGTTCATCGCGCGATCCAGCACGAACAGGCCGAAACCGACCCGCTCGATCACGAGATCGCTCAACGACGGCGTGCCGGCGGTATTCATAGCGCGGACAGCAACGCGTCGAGCGCGTCGCCCATCAGCCGGATCGAATCCTCGGCCATCAGCATCACGAAGTGCGCGCGGAACCCGTGATCCTCGAGGCCGAAGTTCACTTCCAGCAGCAACGCGACGCTCCATGCGAGCGCGTTCGGCTGGAATACGTCCTCGAACGACACGTTCGCGCCCAGCAGCCCGGGCGGGAAGAACACCGGCTTGCGGCCGAGTTCGTCGAGAATCGACGCGACGCACGCGCTCATCAGCACGTTGGCGACGTCGAACACGAGTTCGTCCTGCGTCGCCATGCCGGCATACACGCCGTCGCCGAACGTGCGCTCCATCAGCGACATGAGCCGCGCGACGCCGGCGGTGCGGCACAGCACGATCGCCTCGCCCTTGATGTCGGAACGGAAGCCCTGGCGTACGGCCGTCACGTTCTCGTGAATCCCCGTCATCTCGCGCAGCGCGGCGCCGGCTTCCGACGCCCCGACGACCCGCACGCGCGGGACCGACAGCTCGATGAAGTGGCCGAGCAGCAGCGCGAGCCGTGCAGCGGCACGACCCATCGCGAGGTTGGCGATTTCCTGCAACGCGTCGCGTTGCTCCGCCGTGAACACCGATTCAGGCATACAACCCATACTCCTTGAGAATGGGCAGCAATGCCTCCGACGTCACGGGCTTGGCTACGAATGCGATCGCGCCGAGTTCGCGCACGCGGGCTCGCGCCTGCGGCTGAATATCGGCGGATACCACGATCACGAACGTGTTCAGATCTTCGTGGCGCAGTGTCTCGAGGACCTGATAGCCAGTCATGTCGGGCATCGTCAGGTCCAGAAACATTACGGAAGCTTTGCCGTCACGATAGAGCGCCAGGGCCTCATGACCATTCGCCGCATATGCTACGTCAACGTCCCAGTCTCCCGGCAACGCCTTGGTCAAAAGCTTGCGGGCGAGCAAGGAGTCGTCGGCGATCACGATCGGCAAAGGCATGGCAGCGAAGCGGTGTACGGAATGGTCTCTCTCGCGTTAACGACCGCTCGGCGCCGTTCTTGAGGCGCCGTGCAATCAAACGCTGGCACCGCCTTGCAATCGCACGCGGGCGGCGCGGCACGAAGCACGCGACACACCGCGCCGCAATCGCCGGCGGGCGCATGTATCTGTCATAGGGAAAGCAAGGGGCGATTCTCGGAGTAAACCGGAGGCGGTGCAACTCGCCATTTTCACCATTTCGAACAGAATCGGTCCGATCTCCGCGCGTTGTCGAAACAGGCTCGATCATTTTCGAGATAAGCACGCAAAATTTTTCCTTGTGTACGTTTGCGCTGCCGGATTCATAGCGTTTTCATTCTTTCAATGCAGCCCTGTCGGATTCGACAGGTTTGCGGGTGCGTCCGGGCGAGACGGTGGGCGTGCACAACTCGTTTATGATGGGGCACTCCAGCCTCGTCGCCCTGTTCAATGACGTCCGAACGTCCCGCCGATTCCCGCCCTCCCGCCGCCACACCCGCCGACGACTGGCAGGACGACGGCGCCTACGCGTCCGGCGCGCCCGAGCACGATTTTGCGGTCCGGCGCGTGACGCTGATCGTGCTGCTGGTGGCGGCGATCGTGCTGCCGTGCATTTACGTGTCGGTGATGGCGTACAACGACCTGAAGGCGCGCGAAGCGGCAGCGAGCGACGTGACGATGCGCACCGTGCGCGTGGCGGAAGAACATGCGCTTAAAGTGTTCGATCTGACCGAGACGCTCGATGCGCGCATCGTCGATCTCGTGCAGGACATGGACGACGCGACCGTGCGCCGCCAGGAATCCGACATCCACGAGGCGTTGAACACGATCGGCGGCGGCTATCCGCAGGTGGCGGCCGTGTCGATCTTCGGCGCGAGCGGCATGCTGCTCGCGAACAGTCTCTACTATCCGGCGCCGTACGCGTCGATCGCGAACCGCGACGATTTCGTCGGCATCCGCGACGGCAAGGTCATCGAACACATCTCGCGGCTGATGATGGGCCCGCTCAAGCTCGAGAACATCCCCGTGTTCAACACGGGCGTCGCACGCCGACACAGCGACGGCTCGTTCGCCGGCATGGTGTCGATCGCGCTGAAGTCGTCGTATTTCAATGCGTTCTACCGCAACCTGCTCGGCGGCTCGGCCACCCCGATGACGATGGCGCTCGCGCGTTCCGACGGCGCCGTGATCGCCTCGTATCCGCCGCCGCCGTCGCTCGCGCACACCGATCGCACGGCCACCTTCGGCAACCCGCACAACGATCCACGCGCGGGCGTCGTGCGGGTCGGGCACGACGGCGCCGGCAGCGAGATCGTCGCGTACCGGCAGGTCGGCAGCTATCCGGTGTACGTCACCTGCGCGTATCGGACCTCGGCGATCTGGCACGAGTGGTACGAGCATCTGAGCGTGCTGTTCATCTCGATGTTCGCGCCGTCGATCGCGCTGTGGTGGGTGATCTGGCTGTCGCTGAAGCGGTTGAAGGCCGAAGAGCAGGCGTGGGACCGCTGGCAGGCGGAGGCGTCGATGCGGCGCTCGATCGAATCGGCGTACCGGCAGTCGCGCAAGATGCAGGCGCTCGGCAACCTGGTCGGCAGCGTCGCGCACGACTTCAACAACCTGTTGATGATCATCTCGAGCAACGTGCAGATCGTGCGGCGGCGCGGCGTCGCGCAGCTCGACAAGGAACTCGGTGCAATCGAGCGCGCGTTGAAGAACGGCCAGTCGCTCACGCGCCAGCTGCTCGGCGTCGCGCGCAAGCAGCCGCTGCACAACGAGACGATCGACGTCGGCCAGTGGCTCGGCACGTGCCGTGAACTGCTGAAGACGTCGCTCGGCTCGAAGTCGTCGCTGGTCGTCGCGATCGAGCCGGGCGTGTGGCCCGTGCGCATCGACGTCGCGGAGCTCGAGCTTGCCGTCATCAACCTCGCCGTCAACGCGCGCGACGCGATGCCGGCCGGCGGCCGCTTCACGGTCGGCGCACGCAACGTGACGCTGCGCCGCGAGGACGGCTTTCCGCTGACCGGCGACTTCGTGCAGATCTCGCTCGACGACACGGGCATCGGCATGGCGCCCGACGTGCTGGCGCGCGCGTTCGAGCCGCTGTTCACGACGAAGGGGCAGGGAATGGGCACCGGCCTCGGGCTGCCGCAGGTATTCGCGTTCTGCGAACGCTCCGGCGGCCTCGCGACGATCGACAGCGCGGTCGGCGCCGGCACGTCGGTGCGTCTCTATCTTCCGCGTGCGCGCGCCGAGGACATCGTCGTGCGGCCGCCGGCCGCGGTACACGACGGCGGCGCGCTCACGGGCCTGCACGTGCTGCTGGTGGAAGACAATGGCGAGGTCGCGGCCGGCACCGAGGCGCTGCTCACGCTGCTCGGACATCGCGTGACCTATGCACCCACCGCCGACGACGCGTTGCGCCTGATCGAGGGCGTCGCCGCGAATGACGCATTCGATCTGGTGATTTCGGATATCCACATGCCGGGCCGCCTGAACGGCATCGACCTCGCCGAGGCGGTCGGCAAACGCCCGAACAAGCTGCCCGTGATCCTGGTGACCGGTTACGCCGAGGAGCTCGACCGCACGCGCACCGTCAATGTACGCGTACTGTCGAAGCCGTTCGACATTGCGCTGCTCGACGAGATTCTGCTGGGCATTCGCGACGCGCGCGACGATGCGCGGCACGACGGCCGCTGACCTGCGCGCGAGGAGCAAGCCGCGCATGGGTGCCGCTCGCGGGACGGGCAACGCGGTCAGGCGGCCTTGAGCGTGCGCACCCAATCGGCGTAGCGGTCGACGAAGCCTTGCAGGAACGTACGCGTGTCGTCGCTGACGATGCGGCCTTCGTCGTCGATACGTGACGGATCGTGCTTGATGAACATTTCCGGTTGCGTGAGCATCTTCACGTCGAGATACGCGAGCACGTTGCGCAGGTGCTGCTGCGCGAGCGCCGTGCCGACCGCGCCCGGCGACGTGCCGAGCACCGCGCCCGGCTTGCCCGACCACGAGTTGTGCCCCCACGGGCGCGAGCCCCAGTCGAGCGCGTTCTTCAGCACGCCGGGAATCGAGCGGTTGTATTCGGGCGTGACGAACAGCAGCGCGTCGGCCGCTTCGATCGACTGTTTGAAACGCTTCGCGACTTCCGGAAAATCCGCGTCGTAATCCTGACTATAGAGCGGCAACTCGCCGATCTCGACGAACTCGAACGAGAAATCGGCGGGCGCGAGCGAAATCACGGCGTGCGCCAGTGCGCGATTCCACGAACCGCGACGCAGACTGCCGACGACGACCGCAATGCGATGAGACATGGCTTTCTCCTTCCGATGGGTAGGGAATCCGCTCGATTGCTTCCGAGCAGGCGACAAAGGTCTGTTTATAGGCAAGCCAGCCCGTGAGCCATCCCACGGGGCCGGGCGGCCGGCTTTCCACAAGGTTTTCCACAGAAATTGTGGATAACTTCGGCGTTAAGGTCTGATGTTACCCACCGCTCGCCGCCCGAATGCGCGGCACGCTGCGCGGGTTAGGGCAAGCATAGCGTAGTGGGCCGAGACGGATCACGAGTGCGCGACGGAAGATTGCCGCGCGGTGCCGCGCCCAGTAAGCTGCTGGCACCGCGATGCGCCGGGCTCGCCGGACGCAATCGGTACAAGAGACTTTCGACCCGCCGCCATGCCGTCCACGTACGACGATCCCGTTTATCTCGCCCAACTGCGGCGCGACCTGTTGCGCTTCGCGCGGCTGCAACTGCGCGACGCCGATGCGTCCGAGGATGCCGTGCAGGAGGCGCTGGCCGCCGCGTGGTCGCATGCGGGCGACTTCGCGGGACGGTCCGCGCACAAGACCTGGGTGTTCGGGATCTTGCGCAACAAGCTGGTCGACATCCTGCGCGCGCGGCAGCGGACAGTGAGCCTCACCGCGCTCGATGCGGAGCTCGACGGCGAATCCGTGCTCGATCGCGAATTGTTCCAGGACAACGGACACTGGGCTGCGCACACGAAGCCGCGGCCGTGGCCTCGCCCCGAGACGCTGCTACAGCAACGGCAGTTCTGGACGCTGTTCCAGGCGTGTCTCGACCATCTGCCGGAAAACATCGGCCGCGTATTCATGATGCGTGAATTCCTCGATGTCGAGATCGACGACATCTGCAGCGAACTCACATTGACCGCCAATCATTGCAGCGTGCTGCTGTATCGGGCGCGCACGCGCCTGCGCACGTGCCTCAGCGAAAAAGGACTGACGACCGAAGATGCTGCCGGGGAAATGTAAGGACGTGACGCGCCTGCTGTCGGATGCGCTCGACCGTCCGTTGACGCTTCATGAGCGTATGCGCGTGCGCATGCATCTGCCGGGCTGCAGCGGATGCAGGGCCTATCGCGGGCAGATCGCAGTGCTGCGGGTGGCCGCGCGTGCGGCGGCGGGGGGCGAGGGCGGCGCGCCGGGTGGCGGAGAAGGGTGACGGGCCGCGTCGTCGTTTTTGTCGACAGGCGCGCGTCGGTGGTGGGTTTGGGCTGTTGCTGCCGTTGTTGAAGGCGTCGCGGCCGTGCCGTGCCTCAGCAGGTGGAGTCGGTGCATGCTGCACATCAACCGGGTGTCTATGCGCCTGGTTGATGTGATATGTCGAATATGCGTTATAGAAATTATTCGAAAAGCGCGCGCACCAACTCGGGCGGACGACCAATGGCGGCCTTGCCTCCATATACGACGATCGGCCGCTGCAGCAACACCGGATGCGCGGCGATGGCTTCATAAGCCTCCGCGTCCGTCAGGTTTGCGCGGCCCAGGTCCAACGTCTTGTACGGCTCCTCGCCGTCGCGGAGCATGTCGCGCACGGCGCAGCCGAGCTGGCGATGCAGGGCTTCCAGTTCTTCGACCGTAGGCGGCGTTTTCAGATATTCGATGACGTTCAGTGGCATGCCAGCGGCATTCAACGACTCGACGAGCGCGAGCGTTTCGCGGGATTTTGAGCAGCGTGGGTTGTGGTAGATCGTGATCATCGTTCAGAAGGGCTGCGGGAGAGGGAGGGGCGTATTGTAGCTAGTCTCGGTGCAAGCGCTTCAGGCAGGCTGTAGGGGATGGGAGGCCGCGTTTCGCGTGGCGAGACGTCTGCCTGGAGAGATGGGGCGCTTGTGCGATGGGTTTATGCGCATAAAGCGGAAAGCGGGGGCGCTGTCCGCAGGTGTCTCACCTAGTCGTTGCGACCAATGTGGCGAACGTTGCGCGCAATTGCTACGAGCCTCGATGATTGCGCGAGTGCCAACGATGACGCGCCAGCGCGCCGTACGCCGGCCTTATGCGCATCGAGCGCCCCTACGCCGAGGTGTGGTGCTTCGCCGGATACGTCATCCAAGCCATTGGGTGACGCGCAACCGCCTAGCGTGTCCTCACGGCGACCGGAGTGCCGTACGCGACGGCCGATTTATATATCGCGCCGGGAAACGACCGTTGACGGCAAGCACGCTCGCCGGTTTATGCGCATAAACGCCCGGAAGCGTATGCGGTTTGGCGAGCCGTGAAAGCGATCCAAACATTGCTGTCGTCGTCGTTCCGCAGCCGCCGTCGTGGGCGGCTCGATGACTTGCCAGTACATTGCCTACTTCGAACCGAAGGCGCGTCGTCGGCCGTCGCCAGGAGCGGCGGAAGTTTATGCGCACAAACCCACGCATTCGCGCGCGGCGCCGGACGCAACCTGGCAGTTACGGAAACACCGTACCGATGGCGGCAATCGGCCCCCCTCCATTCGGGCAGCAACACGCTACCCCGCAGCACCTGCAGCATTCGCTCGCATCGCTGGCGCGCGAACATCCTCCTTGGCTATCCATCCGTCGCCCCGGCCCGTTTATGCGCATAAACCCGCCTTCCAAATGCGCTCCGGCGACCCCACGATTCGCGTGAATCGTTGACCCAAACCTCCGTTCTTGGCTACCCGCCCGTCGCCTCAGCCGTTTATGCGCATAAACCTACCCTGCCAAATGGCTAACGCACATCTTCGGAACCACAATTTCATTGAAATATAAATATCGTGCGGTAGAATTCCAACGACCAAAAACAGGAGTGAAAATTGGCCGCGGAAATCATTGCAGTCACTCAACAAAAAGGCGGTGTCGGGAAGAGCACGATTGCCATGCATCTCGGCGCGGCATTCCATGAAAAGGGCAAGCGGGTCCTCGTCATCGACGCAGACGGTCAAAACACACTGGTTCACTGGTCGAGTGCATCGGGTGACAGCGACGCAGGTATCCCGTTCCCCGTCGTCAACCTTGCGGAAGCCGGCGGCCAGATCCATCGCGAGATCAAGAAGTTCATCAACGACTACGACATCATCGTCGTCGACTGCCCTCCGTCGATCACGGAAAAGGTTTCCGGTGTCGTGCTCCTCGCGGCCTCCATCGCCGTGATTCCGACGTCGTCGTCGCCTGCCGACTATTGGTCGAGCGTCGGGCTCGTCAAGCTGATCCAGCAGGCGCAGGTGATGAACGAAGACCTGCGTGCCGTGTTCCTGCTCAACAAGACGGAAGAGAAGCGCATGCTGACCCGCGAGCTCAAGCGGGCTCTCGAGGAACTCGGCTTCCCGCTGTTGAAGACGCAAATCCCCACCCGCGAGGCATACAAGCAGGCGATGGCGCTTGGCCAGACCGTGCTGCAGATGAACGATCGCGGCGCGCGGCTGGCCGCCGCGGAAATCCGCGCATGCGCCGACGAAATCGTCGCCATGCTGCCCTGACTTTATGCGCATAAAGGATTCACATGAAACCCTCCCAATTTGCAAAGGGCTTCCAGGCGCGCCCGGACATCACGACGAGCGAGAAGCGCACGGCGCTTGATCGACTGAATGCCATCGACGGTATCGTCAAGTCCGAGACGGCTACGCCGGCTGCAACGAAATCCGCTCGAAAAGAGACGCAGCAGGCTGCGGCTCCCGAGTTCCTGCTCGACGCGTCGACCGACGAGTCGCCGCAATATCGCGCTTGGCGCCTCGAGCACCGCTATGCGCCCGGCCAAGTGATCGAACTGCCGCTGAAGGCAATCAAACATAGTCCGTTCAACCCGCGACATTTCTATTTGAAGTCGTCGATCGCCGAACTCGCAGTGAACCTCGCGAAGCAGGGTCAGCAGCAGGCGATTCACGTGATCCCCGACTACGACAATCCGGGCTCGTATTTCGTCAGCGACGGCGGCCGCCGCGTGCGCGCGCTGAAGGAGGCGAACAAGGAATCGGTCAAGGCGATCGTGATCGACGTGCCTATCGGGATCCAGAGCTACAAGCTCGGCTACGATCTGAACGTGCAGCGCGATTCGCAGACGGTGTTCGACAATGCCGTCGTGTGGCGACGCTTCCTCGACGACAAACATTTCCAGAGCCAGAAGGAACTGTCCGAACATCTCGGCCTCGATGAATCGACGGTCGCGGTTGCGCTGTCGATCGGCAAACTGCCGGAGTCGGTCATGCAGGAAATGGTCGCGCGTCCGGATCGCTTCGGCTCGAACATGGCGTATCAGGTCGGCCGCTATCACAATGCACGCGGCACCGAGGCGACGCTACGGCTGATCAACAAGATCGTGTCCGACGATCTCAGCACGCGTCAGGTATCGGACATCGTCAAAGGTCGCGTCGCGGCGCAGGAAACGCCGAAGCCGGCGGGCCGCCAGCGCTATGCGCAGCGCTTAGAGATCAAGCTCGGCGGCAAATCGGTGGGCGACCTCAAATCGTACGGCGACGATCGCATCGAACTGCGCCTGCGCGGCCTGCCGAAGGAGAAGCGCGACGCTATCCTCGAGCAACTCGAGCGGATGCTGTTGTCGGATTGACCGAGCCGGCCGGCAGGGCCTCGAGTCGCGCGGCCCGCTCGCCGCTGGACATGAGGCCGCCGGCCACGGTCAGTCGGAGACGCTGCAGGCGGGCCTCAGGCGGCCCGCGATTGATTCAGGGTAAAGGACAGCAGGTCGCCGTCCGTCGGCTCGCCCCAGGTCTTCTGGGCCAGCCAGTCGAAAAACGCCGTCTCGGCCAGCTTGGAATCGAGGCCGCGCTTGCGCCAGTCGTCACGCAGGTGCGAGCCCATCGTCGGCAACACTTCCGCCTCGAACGACTCACGCGCCACTTCGCGCTCCGCGTCGCCCTGCTCCTCGTACAGCACCTTCGCTTCCTTGCGGCGGAACGCGGCGAATTCGCTCAGCAGGCGGGCCTTCAGATCGTCGGGCTGCGCACTAACGGCCTTCATGGACGGCGTGCCGGCCGGTAGCGTGTCGACCGACTCGACCGGCGGCGCATACCCCTTCTTCAACGCGTCCTTGAACAAGGCCGGCGCACTGCGCACCGGCGGCAGCGTCGTGCTGCGCATCCGCTGCTCGGTCATCTGCAGCGCCGCGCGAATCCGGTTTTCCTCGCTGTCGGCGTAGAGCGTCTGCGCTTCCTTGAGCGGGATGCCGAGCTTCACCATACGGTCGACCAGCGTGCTGTCGAACACGTTCGGATGCTCGTCGAGCGCGAGCATCGGCTGCTTGCGCTCGGTCACACGGAACTGGATCTCGGCAACTCGCCGGCCTTCGCGATGCTCGATCAGCTCGACGAAGATGTTGGTGACCGCATTGACTTCGGCGATCGCCGGACGCAGATAGTCGCGCTTGAAATACTTGTACTCGCGCTTCGCCTCGTCGCCGGCTTCCGTGTCCGGCGTGCCGGACAGGATCGGGCGCCACCACTCCCACGGCTCGCGCATCGTCAGGTGGCTCGGGTTCGTCAGGTAGCGTACGCAGATTTCATACAGCGCCAGGCCGGCGCTGCTGCGCAACTGGCTCTGAAACTGCAGGCTCAGACGCGCGTACTGCACCGGATCCAGCAGCTTCTTCTTGATCTTCGGCGCGAACGAGAACTCGACCCATACGCGGCGCGTCGACGGATCCTCGAGGATTTCCGCATCGGCGATCAGCGTCGAGATCCCCCACTTGCGGCCGGGCTTCTGGCTCGACGTGCCGGTGCTCCACTCGACCTGGACCGACACCATGCGACGCAGGTGTTCCTTCACCAGGGCGGTGTCGTTCGAGTCGAAGGCGGAATTGGCGACGATGTCCGACAACAGCGCGCGATAGGTATCGCCCGAGTCGTCGGCCTGCTGCGCGACGGCGAGCAGTACATTGAACAGCTTGCGGGTCAGGAGGGTGATCTTGCCGCTCTTCGGCTGAATCGCGATCGCCTCGACGGCCTTCCGCAATTCGGCTGAACTGGCACTCACCACATCCACATCGGTCTTCTTGGCGCGCTTCGTGGCCATGCGTCGGGTCGGAGGAGAAGTTTCACGGAAGGATAGCGCCTGTGGTGATGTGCGTCCAGAACGAGATGCTCACCATACGCGGTGATGCAGACGTGTCACGCCGCACTCACCCCAACCGACTCCCGAAAACTCTCACCAGTCCGGATTTACGGCGTTTCGGGCCAATCCAGATGTGTCGCGGGATGCGGCAATTTCACAGATTTTCACCTGTGCCGGACGCGTGCGCAACTTGCTCCCGTATCGGCTCACCTTTCGATTTGTCGTAATTTTACGACTCAGCGGGACCCGTGCCTCACCGGGACGTCAGCGGATGCTTCTGTGGATCCTGTATGCATGTACAGCGACGCAAACCGCACCCGCGAAGTCCGTCCGACGTAACGGCGATACCAGCCGAGGACCGCTCCCACAAGCCTGCCGAGATCGTTTCGCAACCGCGGGCGCGCATTGTACAGCGCCTGGAAACCGGATGTTCCCGAAAACGCTCACCTTATGGACTCCACAGACTGTGCGCGAGGAGCCGGGGCATCCCCGACACATCTAGGCTCAGGTATTCGCTCCTCCCGAAAACGCTCACCTTTTCGACGAATTCGACGTCGGAACTGCCACCAACGTCACTCCCGAAAAACCTCACCGTAACCGTCGCAGTATCAAAAATGTCAATCGCGCCCGGTACTTACGAGATCCTCTGGCTCACAAGTTCGGCGACACACCCTCCCGCAAAACCTCACCTGTAGCACCTATGAATCGGCACGGTGCCCCGATGGCCGCTCCCGAAAAATCTCACCTTTGCCAAAAAGAGGCACAGCAAAAAACCGATTTTCGCCGCCTCCCGTGGGCTTTCCGGCGAATCAAGACCCTCCTGGGTCCCGAAAAAGCTCACCTCTGATGCCTTTTTGTGCAACTGACACTCCTGAAAAGGCTCACCTTTGAAGTGCTCCTCCGGCCTGTGACTCGTCCCCCGAAAAACCTCACCTCAACGGAATCCCGCCCGGAAACCCCGCACTTCGCTCCCGAAAAGACTCACCTTTCCCCGGCCACAGGCGCTCGAGCGCACTTTTTCTGTGCAAAAACACCGTAGACTCCCGAAAAACCTCACAGTAAAAACCTGTGACGTCCCGTGAAACCTCACCTTTTGTCGGAATTGCCTAAAAGATGGGCAAAAACAGGGCGGGAAACGGAACCCGCAAGTTCTCACCCATCGCTGCACAGGCAGACAACTGTGTATGCAGGCGCCATGAGGGTTCTGGGGATGCGAGCTCCCGAAAAGCCTCACCTTGGCCAAATTTAATGTTTTACTGTGATCCCGAATCCGCTCACGACCTTTCCCGCATCGGCTCACGCAGCTCCCCGAACCCCATCACTTCAGCTCCCGCAGAAGATCACCTTGGCTCCCGTAAAACTTCACCTTGTCGCCTCGAAAGCCTTGCTGCATAAGAATCTGCGGTGGCGTTAACGTTTTTAACTAAGGGTTCAAGGGTGTTTACTTCTAATACTCTCAAGACTCAGCTCACCGAGTTTTCCACAGAGACGCTACTCGCCGAACACCGACCGTAGCCCGGATGCGCCAGCATGTGAAACATATCGGTGTTTTGGATGGCTTCCGATATATCCCGATGAAACAAGGACTTGGCGGTCAATCTTCGCTTTGTTTCACGATATGTACGCTCTCTATCAACGAAAACGACGCACAGCCACGCCTGCCATACAAATTGACGTAAATTCGCTACGGCCAACCAAATAACGTATCAAAGAACACGTATTTCGTTATGATCGCAACATCGAACACCGACGAACTCCATCATGACGCTGGATGAAATACGTGAAGCTATCCGACGAGAGCTGGAATCGCTGCGCGCAAGCGGTGCACGGCGCCAGGAACTCTCGCTACACGCGTGCAAGCGCTTGTTCTTCGATCTTGGTATTCGGCCGTCGGCCGCGAACGTTCGCGACCTGACGCAAACCGGCAGCGCGAGCGACATCCCGAAGGACATCGACCATTTCTGGGAACGGATTCGCGCCGCGTCGAAGATCAAGCTCGACGGCGCAGCGATTCCCAAAGCAGTCGAAGAGAAAGCCGGGGCTTTGCTCTCAGCGCTCTATGACGAGGCGCTGAAGGCAGCGAAGGAGAGTCTCGATGGCGATCGCGAGCAGATCCGCTCGAGCATGGTCGACGCGGAACAAAGGTTACGCGACGCCGCCGTCCGCCAGGAGACGCTAGAAGCCGCACTGGCACGCAGCGAAAACCGCAACGATCAGTTGCAGGCGCGCCTGACCGAACTGGAAGTACAGCTGGCGTCGCAGTCGACGCACGGCTCGGCGAACGAAGCCACGCTCCTCGCCACCATCGCACGGCTCGAAAAAGAACTGGCCGCGACGACGGGCCGAGTCGATGCCGAGCAGACGCAAAACGCTGCGCTGCGCGACCGAATCGACGCGCTGCAAGCCGAGTTGCAGCAACGCACCGAGCATTACGCGCAGCAAATCAAGGATGCGGTAGCCGAAGCCGAACGCCGGGTCAAACCGATGCTGGTGGAGCTGGACTCGCTACGCAGCATGGCGTCGACCTATCAGAGCGGCTTGCGCGATGTGCAGCGCAAGGAGTTCGATTTCCTCCAGCAGCTGAGCGCGGCGAAGGCGCGCGCCGATCGCCTCGAGGAACAGTTACGCAGCCAGAGCGACGAGCTCGAGCGCGCAACGCGTGACGCGAACACGTTACGCGCGAGCCGCGGGATGAGCCCCGAGATTTCGGCGCTGATGCGGCGTCTGGCTGATGCGGGTCAACTGGACGCCGACGCGTTTTCCGCAATTGGGACGTCGCTGGATCACGAGGTGCCTGTACCGAGCCGGTGCCCGCGTTGCGATGGCGAGCCGGAGTTGTCGCATGGCGACAACGGGTTCGAAGTGTCGTGCCCCGAATGCGACCATGCATCGGGATTCTGGCCATCCCGTTTCGAAGCCGCTACGCGGTTTGCACGCGACTGACACCGCGAAGCCGCACAGCCGTCGCGCAAGGTGAGGTAATTCGGGATCATCAAGGTGAGATTATTCGGGAGCTGTGCAACGGTGAGGCCCAGTGGATCAAGGCTGCTCACGGATCACTTCCGTGAGCAGCCGGCCGCCCTTCAGTGAGTTTCGTCCCGATCCGCCTCATCACCGTTGAGGAGTTCCTCTCGCCAGTTCTTCCACGCACGGTGCAGCCGGTTCGATGAAATGGGCCGCACGAAGCCGAGCCATTTGCCGACACGTTCCGGCGGTACATCGTGCTCGAACAGCTCCGCGGCATACGTGTTGCGGAGCGTCTGCGGACTCGCGCGCGCAGTGCGCGACGATGCGAGGCCCGCTGATTCCACGATCGCGTCGATCGCACGCAACATCGTCGCCTTGTGCATCGGTCGCCCGGCGTGTGATGCGGGGAACACGAGATCGCCGGCGATGTTTTGGTGCTTGCGCTCGACGAGCCAGGCTTCGAGCAGCGCGATCGCAAATGACGCGAGGTGGGTTTCACGTGCGAAATCCGGATGCGTCGACGGGATGTGCAGCGATGTCCCACTCGTGTTTATGCAACTAATAGTAAGAACCCGTGCTTCGCCGGTTTTCACGCCGGCGCCGAGAAACGCAGCGACGAGCGCGCGGTCGCGACGTTCCTTCCAGTACGCGGAGCCCGACACGCCGATGGGCGAAAACAGGTAGGCCAGCAACTTCGCGCGTTCGGCTGGCGTCAGGAAACCGGTCGGCTCGTTGTCGCGCGCGTGGCGCCACGTCGCTTCGCCATCCTGAGCGATGAAGCGGGCCGGGTTGGTCGAGGCCAGTTCGGTTTGCCGGATGTGATCGAGCACGCGTTCGATCAACCGCAAATAGCGCATGCGCTGCGTTTTTCGGATCGGTAGTTCGCCGACGAAATTTGCAATCGACGCGGTATCGACGGTGGCGAGGTTTTTCTGATTGGCGCGCAGCCAGGCCAGAAAGGCCCCCCATTGTGCGCGATAGACGTCGGCCGATGAGCGGCGGTATTCCTGCATGGCAAGCCACGCGTCGAATGCGGTGTCGGGCGAGACGATCCAGTCGGATGCGCCGCGGTCGAACAAGTCCTTTTCCTCAGGGCGTGCCGGGGTGTCGGGGCATGTGGGGAGAGACATTTGATTTATTCCGTTAGTTGCGTGCATGGTAGCCCTTTGCGCAACATCGCGGGCAGTAGCCTGGGCGAGCGCCGGCAGTCCGCGCTTCTCATGGCGAATATCAGTCGCCCCACGCCTTCGACGGACGGTGGACGCGCTCGCGGGCTGCATGGTTCTGCGCTTTGTCCGCTGCCTCGTACGCTAGCACCGCGAACGAGAACACCGCGGGCAGGGCGTTGGAACGGCCGAAGTCAATCGGATCGTCCGTCTCGGGAAAGGTCATGTCCGACGGTCTTTCGAACAGCTGCCGCATGCCGGCATCGTGCCGGCTCGCAAAGCCGAGATCGGCCAGCGCCTCGGCTTCGATGGCGTGCAGCAGGCGCCACGACAGCGGTACACCGTGGCGGATATAGCGCTCGGCTATGTGCCGAACGATCAGTTCGAGGTCGTGCGCGGCAGCCTTGAAGCTGAGCGCGGCCAAATCTTGTTCTTCTGTCATCGCAGGCTCCTGTCGACCGGAACGGGCGCCTCGGTGCGCCAACCCCGGCCATGCGTGGCGGAATGTTCGTACTGTACAAACATACAGTATTTTCCGCAACTGGCCAGTTGGCCGACTATCGGCAGCGTCAGCGATGGATCACGATCAGAAGTGCGCGCGCTTCGGCCTTGCCTGGATTGCGGATCGCGTGCGGTGTGTCGGCCGGGTAGCGGGCGGTGTCACCGGCTTTCAGGCGTCGGGTGGCCGCGGCGGCTTCGATTTCCATCGCACCCTGCAACACGGTCAGGTGTTCGCGGGTACCGGGCTCGTGTGCGTTCGATACGAGCGCGCCGCCGCTCGGTAGCGTCAGCTCGTACCACTCGAACTTGCCGGCGAGGTCGATCGGGCCCCATACGCGCAGCTGGTAGCGGCCGTCGTGGCCTGCGAGCGTCGGGATGTCGTGCGGGCCGTCCACGCGGATCGTCTCCGGCGCCTTGGGTTGCGAGAACAGCTCGTCGAGCGTAATGCCGAGCGCGTTCGTGAGCCGCCATGCAACGGCGATGGTCGGATTGGCCTTGTCACGCTCGATCTCGGAAAGCATCGATTTCGATACGCCGGCCGCGCGTGACAGATCGTCGAGGGTCAGCTTGCGCTCGTTGCGCAGGCGCTGGATCTGCTCGCCGACGCGGGGCGGCGTCGCGGCCGGCGGCTGCGGTGCGGCGCCGGCGGGTGTGCGTCGCGGCGCGGAGGAACTTGCCATTTGTTTTCCGTTCGCTTAGAGTTGTTCGATATTCCGAATTTAAGTTCGGAATATCGGATAAATGCGGTCAACCGAACGACCGACTATAACAGTAGCAGCCCGTCGCGCTGCCGCCACGAGTGGCGTGCGACGGCTTGCGAACCCTGTCAGGAGCTTTGCGATGCGTGATGCCTTTCTCGCCCAGGTGCGCGGGACGCTCGATCAGATCCGCGCGGACGGTTTTTACAAGACCGAGCGCGAGATCGCGAGCCCTCAAGCTGCCGCGGTGCGGCTGGCCGGCGGTGCCGGTGTGCTCAATTTCTGCGCGAACAACTATCTGGGTCTGGCGAACGATCCGCGCCTGATCGCCGCCGCGAAGGACGGCCTCGACCAGGACGGCTTCGGCATGGCATCGGTGCGTTTCATCTGCGGCACGCAGACCGTGCACAAGCAGCTCGAAAGCGCACTCGCATCGTTTCTCGGCACTGAGGACAGCATTCTCTATTCGAGCTGCTTCGACGCGAACGGCGGCCTGTTCGAGACGTTGCTCGACGAGAACGACGCCGTCATCAGCGACGAGCTGAATCACGCAAGCATCATCGACGGCATTCGCCTCTGCAAGGCGAAGCGTTTTCGCTACAAGAACAACGATCTCGCCGATCTCGAGGCCAAGCTGAAGGAAGCCGACGCGGCCGGTGCGCGTCACAAGCTGATCGCGACCGACGGCGTGTTCTCGATGGACGGCATCATCGCCGACCTCAAAGGCATTTGCGATCTCGCCGACCGATACGGCGCGCTGGTGATGGTCGACGATTCGCACGCGGTCGGCTTCATCGGCGCTCATGGCCGCGGCACGCCCGAGCACTGCGGCGTCGACGGGCGCGTCGACATCATTACCGGCACACTCGGCAAGGCGCTGGGCGGCGCATCGGGCGGCTACGTCGCCGCGCGCCGCGAGATCGTCGAGCTGCTGCGCCAGCGTTCGCGCCCGTACCTGTTTTCGAACACGCTCACGCCGAGCATTGCCGCGGCGTCGTTGAAGGTGCTCGAACTGCTCGGCAGCGATGAAGGCGCGAAGCTGCGCGAGCGCGTCCGCGAAAACGGCGTGCGCTTCCGCGAGCAGATGACGGCTGCAGGCTTCACGCTCGTGCCCGGCGCGCATCCGATCATCCCGGTGATGCTCGGCGATGCGCAGCTCGCCACCAACATGGCCGACAAGCTGCTCGCCGAAGGGGTGTACGTGATCGGCTTTTCGTTCCCGGTCGTGCCGCGCGGGCGCGCACGGATCCGCACGCAGATGAGCGCCGCACATACCGCCGAACAGATCGACCAGACCGTGGCCGCGTTCGTGCGCGTCGGCAAGTCGCTCGGCATCGTCTGACGGAGGTGCGACCATGAAAGCACTGGCAAAGCTCGAACGCGCTCCGGGTCTCACGTTGACGCGCGTGAAGCGTCCCGAGGTCGGACACAACGACGTGCTGATCAAGATCCGCCGCACGGCGATCTGCGGCACCGACATCCATATCTGGAAGTGGGACGACTGGGCGCAGAAGACGATCCCCGTGCCGATGCATGTCGGCCACGAATACGTCGGCGAGATCGTCGAGATGGGGCAGGAAGTGCGCGGCTTCGCGATCGGTGACCGCGTGTCCGGCGAAGGGCACATCACCTGCGGTTTCTGCCGTAACTGTCGTGCGGGGCGTCGGCATCTGTGCCGCAATACCGTCGGCGTCGGCGTGAACCGCGAGGGCGCGTTCGCCGAATATCTGGCGATTCCCGCATTCAACGCGTTCAAGATTCCGCCGGAGATCTCCGACGATCTCGCGTCGATCTTCGATCCGTTCGGCAACGCGACGCATACGGCGCTGTCGTTCAACCTCGTCGGCGAGGACGTGTTGATCACCGGCGCGGGGCCGATCGGCATCATGGCCGTCGCAATCGCGAAGCATGTCGGCGCGCGCAATGTCGTGATCACCGACATCAACGACTATCGGCTGGAGCTTGCGCGCAAGATGGGCGCGACGCGCGCTGTCAACGTCGCGCGCGAGTCGCTGCGCGACGTGATGGCCGAGCTGCGCATGACCGAAGGCTTCGATGTCGGGCTCGAGATGTCGGGCGTGCCGAGCGCATTCACGAGCCTGCTCGAAGCGATGAATCACGGCGGCAAGGTCGCGCTGCTCGGCATTCCGCCCGCGCAGACGGCAATCGACTGGAATCAGGTGATCTTCAAGGGGCTCGAGATCAAGGGCATCTACGGCCGCGAAATGTTCGAGACCTGGTACAAGATGGTCGCGATGCTCCAGAGTGGGCTCGACCTGTCGCCGATCGTCACGCATCGCTTTGCCGTCGACGATTACGAGAAAGGCTTCGCCGCGATGCTGTCCGGTGAAAGCGGCAAGGTGATTCTCGACTGGACCGCGTGAGCGTCTGCAGCGGCACGAGCGGCGCGTTTGACGGCCGCCGCGCCGTTTCGTCTCGAGCGTTTGTCGAAGCCTGCCGCGCCGACAGACGCTTGAGGTGAGGATATTCGGGAGCCGCAATGGCATCTCGTATGACGCTGTAATCACCGTGCGCGTGCGTCATGTACGAGTGGTTGATCCGTGGCCATGATGCATGCGTCACGGCTAGGCAGCGACGCTTCGCGCGCCGCCGCGCTTACGCGTCACTCCTCTATTCAACTTGCGGTGCTCGAAGGGCGCATGCTTTCCGCGTCATCACGCCGGCATGCCGTCGATTCGCCACGCCACGTCGAGCGCGAGCAGAGCGACCGTATGCGAGCTCACCATAAGGCACGCCGGCCCGCATCGAACGGCGAGCGGTGAGCCGGCTGCGATTCGGTCCACTCACCGCTCAACCCCCTCGGTTCCAGCGACAGGCTCGGCACGACGAGCCAGCGTTTCGGGCATCGCAGAGTGCGATGTCCGGTCGTTCACTATCCACGCCGGATATACGTCGAAGAGTCCGCGGCGCATCGCATGCCGATACGCAAGCGATGCCTCTGCCTCGAGCCGGAAACCGACACTACAAAAATACGCTCGCGCGTATCCGCTCCTCATCCCACGACCGAAGCAACGCCCTGCCAGCCGCAGGTGTACTCGCTCCCGAGCTTGACGAGGTAGAACGATCGTTCTACCGTAAACGCATGAACACGCCCCAAGACCTCACCCCAGAACTACCCGTGCGCGACCGCCTGCTCGACGCCGCCGAGGCGCTGATCTACTCGGGCGGCATTCATGCCACGGGCGTCGACGCGATCGTGAAGCGCTCCGGTGCCGCGCGCAAGAGCTTCTATTCGAACTTCGAATCGAAGGAAGCGTTGGTCGTGGCCGCGCTCGAGCGCCGCGACGCGCGCTGGATGACCTGGTTCGTCGACGCGACGCTGGCGCGCGGCAAGTCGCCGCGTGCGCAGTTGCTCGGCATGTTCGACGTGCTGCGCGAATGGTTTGCGCAACCTGACTTCCACGGTTGTGCGTTCCTCAACGCGTCCGGCGAGATTGCGGACCCGGACGATGCGGTGCGAGTCGTCGCGCGGATGCACAAGGCGCGGTTGCTCGCGTTCGTGCGCGAGCGGCTCGACGCGTATGCCGATGAAGCGGCGATCGAGCGCCGCGGGCTCGCGCGCCTCGCGCGTCAGTGGCTCTTGTTGATCGACGGTGCGATCGGCGTGGCGCTCGTCAACGGTGATCCGACCGCCGCGCGTGACGCACGCGCAACCGCCGAACTGTTGCTCGACACGGTGTCGCGAGCAGCGAATTAGCGTTTCCCGACCGGCTGCGCGCGACCGCATGCAGCCTGAACCCTCCACAGGAGCATCCCATGTCCGTTTCCCCCGAAGTCCGTCCGCCCGTACCGCCGTTCACGCTCGAGACGGCGCGCCAGAAAGTGCGCGCCGCCGAGGATGCGTGGAACACGCGTGATCCGCAACGCGTGTCGCTCGCATACACGCCGCAGAGCCGGTGGCGCAATCGCGCCGAATTCGTGACGGGCCGCGACGAGATCGTCGGCCTGCTGCAACGGAAATGGGCGCGCGAGCTCGACTATCGTCTGATCAAGGAGCTGTGGGCATTCGACGGCAATCGCATCGCGGTGCGGTTCGCGTACGAATGGCATGACGACGCGGGCAACTGGTTCCGCTCATACGGGAACGAAAACTGGGAATTCGACGAAAACGGACTGATGGCGCATCGCCATGCGAGCATCAACGATCTGCCGATTCGCGAAGCGGACCGGCTGTATCACTGGCCGCTGGGCCGTCGCCCGGACGATCATCCGGGGCTGTCCGATCTCGGGTTGTAACGCAACACGCAGGAAGACGCGCGGCGTTCGTGTTCAACGGTGAGGGAATACGGGAGCCGCGCTGAGGTGAGCGTTTTCGGGAGAACATGGCTTTAGCGCGCGACGGTGTGACGACTCGAGCGCGGCGACTCACCGATCGATCTTCGCAGCCAACGGTGCGATTGCGCGGACGCGCAAAGCACGCGTATCGACCAGACATCGACACCGTGCCTTCCGCCCAAGGTGCGCGACGACCGATCGTGCATCTCACCGCCGACGATCTTGCGCGCCGCGCGCCTTCCACGGAGTCCGATCAGCCGGCGATCCGCGCGGCGATCGCCTCGCCGACTTCCTGCGTTGCCGCCTGGCCGCCGAGATCGCGCGTGCGCGGCCCGTTGCGCAGTACGTCCTCGATCGCCGCGACGATCGCATCGTGCGCTTCGCGTTCGCGGCCCGCGCCGTTGCCGAGGAAGTCGAGCATCATCGCCGCCGACCAGATCATCGCGATCGGGTTCGCGATGTACTGGCCCGCGATGTCCGGTGCGGAGCCGTGCACCGGTTCGAACAGCGACGGAAACGTGCGGTCCGGGTTCAGGTTCGCCGACGGCGCGATGCCGATCGTGCCGGTGCAGGCCGGCCCGAGGTCGGACAGGATGTCGCCGAACAGATTCGACGCGACCACGACGTCGAAACGATCCGGCTGCAACACGAAGCGCGCACACAGGATGTCGATGTGCTGCTTGTCGACCGCGATATCGGGATAGCGCTCGGCCATTTCGGCAGCGCGTGCGTCCCACCACGGCATGCTGATCGCGATGCCGTTGCTCTTGGTCGCGACGGTGAGCCGCTTTGCGCGGCGCTGCGCGAGCTCGAATGCGAACTTTAGCACGCGCTCGGTGCCGTGGCGCGTGAAGATCGACTGCTGCATCACGACTTCGCGCTCGGTGCCTTCGAACATCGTGCCGCCGACCGACGAATATTCGCCCTCGGTGTTCTCGCGCACGATCATGAAGTCGATGTCGCCCGCCTTGCGGCCGGCGAGCGGCGACGGCACGCCGTCGAACAGGCGCGCGGGCCGCAGATTGATGTACTGGTCGAATTCGCGCCGGAATTTCAGCAGCGAGCCCCACAGCGAGATATGGTCGGGCACCGTCGCGGGCCAGCCGACCGCGCCGAACAGGATCGCGTCCACGCCCGACAACTGCGCCTTCCAGTCGTCCGGCATCATCTTGCCGTGCTGCGCGTAGTAGTCGCAGCTCGCCCAGTCGATCTGCTCGAACTCGAACCGGATGCCGAAGCGCGCGGTCACGGCTGCCAGCGCGCGCAGGCCCTCGGGCATCACTTCTCGGCCGATGCCGTCACCGGGAATGACGGCGATTCTGTAGGTGCTGTCGGACATGCAAGTCTCCTTTACTGATGAGGGGCGCCCGCGGCGTGCGCAGCGGGACATGCGGCCATTCTATTTATTTCCATTCAGATTAAAATCGCTCGAAAGGTTAATCCACTTTCCACGAATCGTGAACAAATCACCGAACCTCGACGACCTGCGCGTGTTCAGCCTGGTCGTGCGCCTGACGAGCTTCAGCGCGGCCGCCGAGCAGCTCGCGGTGTCGCCCGCGTACGTGAGCAAGCGGATCGCGCTGCTCGAGGCGCAGCTCGGCACGCGCCTGCTGCATCGTTCGACGCGCCGCGTGACGGTCACGGACGCCGGTGAACGCGTGTTCGCGCGCGCCGAGAAGATTCTCGACGACGTCGATCATCTCGTCGAAGACGTGTCGACCACGCGCACGGTGCCGCGCGGCACGCTGCGCATCTCGAGCAGCTTCGGGTTCGGGCGGCATGTCGTCGCGCCGGCGCTGCTGGATTTTTCCGCGCGCTATCCGCAGCTGAACGTGCGGCTCGATCTGTTCGACCGGCTCGTCGATGTCGTGGGCGAAGGCTACGACGTCGACGTGCGCATCGGCGACGAGATCGCCGATCACCTGATCGCGCGCCGGCTCGCGGCGAACTATCGCGTGCTGTGCGCGTCGCCCGAGTACCTCGCGCGGCGCGGCACGCCGCGCACGCTCGCCGATCTCGCGTCGCACGACTGTCTCGCCATCAAGGAGCGCGACCATCCGCTCGGCGTGTGGCGGCTGAACGTGCGCGGCGAAACGGCGACGGTGAAGGTCGGCGGCGCGTTGTCGACGAACCACGGCGAGGTGGCCGTGCAATGGGCGCTCGCCGGACGCGGGATCGTGCTGCGTTCGATCTGGGAAGCGGGTCCGTTGATCGAGCGCGGCGAGTTGCGTCGCGTGCTGCCGGACGCAATTCAGCCGGCGAACATCTGGGCGGTGTATCCGGAGCGTGTGGCGGCTTCCGCGAAGGTGCGCGTGTGCGTCGACTTTCTGGCGGATGCGCTCGCCGGGTTGAATGCCGCGGCGGGCAACGATGCGGGCTGAAATCGGCGAAAGGTGAGCTTTTACGGGGGCATGAGTGCCATCGGCGAATCATGCTCGCCTGCCGACTTGCCACCACGTACAGGTGCGACGGCCTGCGGCGGGCGCCGACGCGCGATCAGCGGCGAAGCACCCTGCAGGCTGACGATTGTGCCTGCCCTCAACCCAACGCCGAAGGCTCAAGCGCAGGACACCGGGTTCAAAGCCCAAACCTAAAGCTCACGTCCCCTGCGCCACACTCATCGCCCCGAGCATCAGATCGAGATTCTGCACGGCCGCGCCGGACGCTCCTTTGCCGAGATTGTCGAACACCGCGGACAGCAGCACCTGGCCGTGCTCCTCGTTGACGAACACACCGAGCCGCAGGTCGTTCGTCCCGTTCAGCGCTTGCGGATCGAGATGCGCGATCGCGCGGGTGTCCGCGAGCGGCATGACGTCGACGTGGCGCGCGCCGGCGTAATGGTGCGCAAGACAGGCTTGCAGCGTCTCACCGGTCACGCCGGCGGACAGAAGGCGCAGCTCGATCGGCACGGTGAGGACGATGCCCTGTCGATAGGCACCGTAGGCCGGCACGAACAGCGGTCGGTGCGCGAGGCCGGCATGTTGCTGGATTTCGGGCACATGCTTGTGCGCGAGCGTGAGGCCGTAGATCTGCAGCGGTTTCGCGCGGGCAGCGTCGTTCGATTCGAACGCGTCGACGGCAGCCCGGCCGCCGCCCGAGTAACCCGACACCGCATGGATGCTCACCGGATAGTCGCGTGGCAGCAGTCCGGCCTGCTGCAGCGGCCGCAGCAGGCCGATCGCGCCGGTCGGATAGCAGCCGGGGTTGGTCACGCGCCGCGCGCCGGCGATGGTCCGAGCGTGTCCGGCGGCCATCTCGGGAAAGCCGTAGACCCACTCCGGGTCGGTGCGATGGGCTGAACTCGCATCGATCACGCGTACGGCCGGATTGCGGATGAAGCCGACCGCTTCACGCGCGGCCGCGTCGGGCAGGCACAGAATCGTGAAGTCCGATGCGTTGATCGCTTCGGCGCGCCGCGCGGGATTCTTGCGCTCGGCATCGGGCAGCGTGACGAGCCGCAGGTCGGTGCGATCGCGCAGGCGCTCGTGGATCTGCAAACCGGTCGTGCCTTGATCGCCGTCGATGTAGACAGTGGCGTGATTCATGATCGTCGTGTTCCGCGTTTCGGGCATCGGGAAAGCCGTATCGTCCACTGAACGCCTAGAATTGGAAAAGTTGAATTTTCTGACCACAGGATTCAGAGTTCCTGAACGAGAGGTGGGAATGCGGGAGATCAGTCTGGACCGGCTGCGCACGCTCGTCGCGATTGCCGACCAGGGTTCCTTCGTCGCCGCTGCGCAACTGCTGCATCTTGCGCCGCCGACGGTCAGCCTTCATGTCGCCGAACTGGAAAGCAGGATCGGCGCGCCATTGCTGTCGCGCACGCGCGGCAACGTGCGGCCGTCGGCCATCGGCGCGGTGCTGGTCGAGCGAGCGCGCCGCCTGCTGGCCGACGTCGAAGCGACGCTCGACGACGTTGAGCGGCAAGTGCAGGGGCTGACCGGGCGCGTGCGGCTCGGCGCATCGACCGGCGCGATCGCGCATCTGTTGCCGCAGGCGGTGGCGCGGCTGCGCGAGCACCATCCGGACATCGACGTGCAGATCGCCGTGCTCACGTCGCAAGACACGCTCGCGCGTCTTGCGCAGGGCACGCTCGACGTCGGGCTCGTCGCGTTGCCGCAGCCGGCGGTCGCGGGGTTGTCGATTCGCGCGTGGCGGCGCGATCCGGTGCTCGCGTTTCTGCCCGCCGACTGGCAAGCGCCGGCGCGGGCGACGCCGGCGTATCTGGCCGCGCGTCCGTTGATTCTCAACGATGCGACCACACGCTTGTCGCGGCTCACGACGGAATGGTTCGCGCTCGGCGGCCACCGGCCCGAGCCGCGCATCGAACTGAACTACAACGATGCGATCAAGAGTTTGGTCGCCGCGGGTTACGGCGCGACGCTGTTGCCGCACGAGGCCGGCGCGCCGCTGCCCGATGCGCGTATCGTCATGCGGCCGCTACGCCCGGCGTTGCGGCGCGAGCTCGGGATCGCCCATCGTGCCGGCCCGGTCGAGCGGTCGACGCAGCACGTGCTCGACGCGTTGTGGGCGCTCGGCGCGCGATAGCAAGTCGCGGGGGGTAAGCCTCCACTCGAAAGCAACGCATCGAGAGCGCCGCCGTGGCCGGCCATTACAGCCGATGCTCCTTCGCGAGCATCAGCACACGCGCCCAGCGCTGCGCATCGCGCCGGTCCATCATCGGCAACTTCCACTCGCTTCGCACTCCGTCGCGCACGCGCACGAGCAGATACCAGCGGCCGTCGCTCGGCTCGGCGTCGCAGCCGTCGAGCTGCGACAGCGTATAGCGGCCGTCCGCGCCGTCGTGCGACAGCCACAGCAGCCCTTGCGTCGCGGACACGCGCAATTCGCCCCATCCGCGCTGTTCGATATGGGTCCAGCCCGGCTCCCGCGTATTCGGTGCGATGTCGCGACGGCGCTTGAGCCACCACGCAATCAGCGCGATCACGGCGACGGCGGCGAGCACCGCGGCCGCGATCGCGACCGGCTGGCCGAACTGTGCGGCGATCACGTGAAACAGATGAACGGCCCCCCATCCGAGGGCGATGAGCGCAAACAGCGCAAGAAAAATCGGCATGTCGAATCGGAAATGAGAACGGGCCGGCGCAGCGCGCGCGGCCCGTTGCAGACGGCATCACCGGTGGCGGTGAATGTCGTGCGTGACGAAGCCTGCGTCGTTGACGGGCAGCGCGAGGCCGTCCTTGACCGCGAGCGTCTTGCGGATGTCGTCGAGACCCGCGGACCAGTGGTCGCGCATCGTCGACAGACCGAACTGGTAGTCCTTGTAGTGATGCTCGTAAGCCTTCTGCTGATAGATCAGATGTTGAACGTTGTACTTCTTGCCGCTCGACATCGCTTCGGCTTCGACGCACCACGGATCGTTCTTGCGCTGCGCTTCGGGCACCTGTTCGAGCACGTGCCGCAGCACGTTGCGAAAGCGCTGTTCGCGTTGCAGCGTATCGGTGACCAAACGCGTGCGGCTCGAATACTGCACGTCCTTCGTGCGTTCCGCGACGTCGGCCATCGTGCGCGGCAGCGGCCCGCGAGCGCTCCACAGATCGACCTGGAACGCGAGCGTGTCGCGGCGCGGATGCGCGCGCAGCACCTCCATCAGCGGCGTGTTCGACACGATGCCGCCGTCCCAGTAGTACTCGCCGTCGATCTCGACCGGCGGGAACGCCGGCGGCAATGCGCCGGACGCCATGAAGTGCTCGGGCTCGAGCCGGATGCGCGCGTTGTCGAAGTACACGAAGTTGCCGGTGCCGACGTTGACCGCGCCGACCGACACGCGCGTCTCGCCCGAGTTGATCCGGTCGAAGTCGCACAGCTTGAGCAGCGTCGCGCGCAGCGCGGACGTGTCGTACCAGCTGATCTTCTCCGGATGATCGGACACGCCGGGCAGCGGCGGCGGAAAGCGCGGCACGAAGAAGCCCTGCTGGCCCTGCATCATCGCGCTGGCGGCCTGCGATGCAGTGAAGAACGTGCGGATCTGGTCGATGCTGTTGAACAGCGCGAATTCGAATGCGGCCGGCATCGCGGGAAAGTACGCGGGCTGGCAGATCGTCTCCCAGAATTCGCGCAGCCGTTCGACGCGATGTTCGGGCGCGTTGCCCGCGATCAGCGCGGTATTGAGTGCGCCGATCGAGATGCCGGCGATCCAGTCGAGCGGAATGCCGGCCTCGTGCAGCCCTTCGAATACGCCGGCCTGGTAAGCGCCGAGCGCGCCGCCGCCCTGCAGGACGAGCGCGATCGTTTCGTATGGCAGCGACCGCGCCGTTGCCGGTGCACCGGCCTCGTGTCGCAGGTCCGTCGCATCGACGGCCTGCTTTTCTGTACGCGCGTGCGGTTTCATCAGTTGCTCCGGGAAATCCGCCGTCGACGGCGGGGATGAACGGAGCGACGTCGACCGACGCGCTCCGTTGCGAGAATAAGCCGTGGTTCGCGATGCGCCTCCGTTCCGGAGGCGCGCAAGGCGCGCGACGTTATTGCATGAACCAGCCGTGGCTGACGACGAACGACTGGCCGGTGAGCGCGGCGCTCGGGAACGCCGACAGGAACAGCACCGTCTGCGCGACGTCCTGCACCGTCGTGAACACGCCGTCCACCGTGTTGCCGAGCATCACCTTCTTCACCACTTCTTCCTCGCTGATGCCGAGCTCCTTCGCCTGCTCCGGAATCTGCTTGTCGACCAGCGGCGTGCGCACGAAGCCCGGACACACCACATGCGAGCGCACGTTGTGCTTCGCGCCTTCCTTGGCCAGCACGCGCGCGAGCCCCAGCAGCCCATGCTTGGCCGTCACGTACGCCGACTTCAGCGGCGACGCCTCGTGCGAGTGCACCGAGCCCATGTAGATGACGACGCCGCCGCGATCGTCCTTGTACATGTGCTTGAGCGCAGCCTTGGTCGTGAGGAACGCGCCGTCGACGTGAATCGCCTGCATCTTCTTCCAGTCGGCGAACGAGTAGTTCTCGATCGGGTTGACGATCTGGATGCCCGCGTTCGACACCAGGATGTCGACCGAGCCGAACGTCTCGGCGACCTTGTCGATGCCGCTGTTCACCGCGTCCTCGCTGGTGACGTCCATCGCGACGCCGATCGCCTTGCCGCCGGCCTTGTTGATCTCGTCGGCCACCGCGTTCGCGCCGTCCTGGTTCAGGTCGGCGATCGCGACGGCCGCGCCGGCCTTCGCCAGCTCCAGCGCGATTTCCTTGCCGATGCCGCTCGCGGCGCCCGTGACGACTGCGGTCTTGCCATTCAGGTTGCTCATTTCGAATTTCCCGTGGTGAAGGATGGACAGGGGAGGCCCCTGGGACGTGCTGGTTACTGAGCCAGATAATCGTAGACGACTTCGCCGAGCCCGAGCGTCAGATCGGCGACGATGTGACGAGCCTCGACGATCTCGAGCACCGGCAGGTCGGCCACCGGCGCCAGCGCGTGCGGCGCCAGCTCGAGCGACGCGGGGCCGGTCCACGCGCCTTTCATCTTGATGTCCTGCAGGTAGTAGCGCACCAGTTCGCACACGCGCGCGGAGCCGTCGACGTGCGGGATGATCTTCAGCAGGAAGTTCGGGCCGGCGAGACGCTTCATCTGCTCGTCGAGGTCGAGTTCCTTGTGCTTGTAGCCCATCGTGCCGGTCGCGACGCGCACCTTGCCGTAGTCGAGCGTGCCCAGGATGTGATCGGTGTTCACGTGCAGCGTCGGCGACGCGAGTTTCTTCGGAAAGCCCCACAGTTCGCGGCCGCCGGCGATCGGCGGATGATCGTCGAGATACATCGCGAGCGTGTAGCCGCCGGCCTGCCCGTTGTATTCGACCGGAATCACCTGGCCGCTTTCGGTGTAGTCGCCGAAGCCGGTCGAATCGGCCATGCGGATGAATTCGTAATGCACGAGCGGCTCGGCAATCTGTAGCGGCTCCGGGACGACCGCGCGCAAGCGCTCGGGATCGGTGCGGTACGTGATGATCACGAACTCACGGTCGACGAAACGATACGGGCCCATCGGAAAGGCCGGGCTGGTCAACGGCATCGCAAACGCTTTGGATCGGACATCGCTGGGCTTCATGCGGACTCCTTGTTGTCGAGCGCTACGTGGATGAGTGGGCCTAATCGTATGCCTGTGCGTTGCCGTTGTGCGATGCCGCATCGGGAATTAATTGTTGCCGATTTCGGATCCGTTGCGGCGTAAATGTTGAGATGAGTGAGTTGAACCACGGCGATCGCCCGCGATGGCCGCATTTCCGGGGCACGCAGCGATGCCGCGATATGAAAAAGGTGAGTATTTACGGGAAGGTAGGTGAGCCTTCGCGGGCGAAGGCGGCGCGGGAATATGTCAATTGTGTGAACTCTGGCTGCGGTGCACGTTCTAAGTGCGTTCGCGCGCGGGCCGCTTCGGCTGCCGTCGCCGCGCGTTAACGATCACTTAAGCGAGTGAGCACTAGCATCGTTCGCATCCGACCGGCGCGCCGGTCTCCCCATCGGCCCACACCTGACCGGATTCATGCAGAACCTCAATCTCACCCTGTTCGACGCCATCAATGCCGGCGCGGCGCCGCACCCCGCGGTGGCGCGCGTCGCCTTTTTCGCCGCCGACTGGCTCGTTTATGCACTGCCTGCGATGCTGCTGCTGACGTGGATCTTCGGCGAGCGCCCGACGCGGCGGCAGGCCATCGAAGCCGGCGCCGGCGCGTGCGTGGCGCTGGCGCTCGCGCAGGTGGTCGGGCATTTCTGGTTTTCGCCGCGGCCGTTCATGGTCGGCGTCGGTACGCAGCTGATTCCGCATGCGCCGGACAGCTCGTTTCCGAGCGATCACATGACGTTTGCATGGAGCCTCGCGGCCGGCATGCTGCTGGCCGGTACGACGCGGCTCACCGGGTTCGTGATGGCCGCGATGGCCGTCGCGATCGCGTGGGGGCGCGTGTACGTGGGCGTTCACTGGCCCTACGACATGGTCGGCGGCGTGCTGGTGGGCACCGCCGGCGCGCTGGCTGCGCACCTGTACGGTTACCGGGCCGTCGATCTGCTCGAACGCATCGGCGACGCTGTGCACGCGGTCATGATGGGGCGCGAGCGCACGCCGTGAGCGGGCTGCGGCGCGCGGGAAGCGCCGGCTGCCGACGTCAACCGGGCGTCTTGGCCGTGTCGACCGACGCCGACGTGCCGCCGCCCGCTTCGTGCAGTTCGGGCGTTTCGCCCGTGTGTCGGGCGGCGTCGCGTTCGAGCGAACTTTCCTTGAGGATCGCGCACATCGCGACGAACAGCGCGAGCGCAACGGCCGCCAGGCCGCAATAGCCGGCGATCTTCAGGTGGCGAAGGAAAGGCGAAGCGGGGTTTGCTTTTGTCATGACCGGGCGCTCCTGGGCGGACTGCGGCGGCTGTCGCGCGACAGCGGCGTCGCAGACATACATATATACCAGCCGCGGCGCCGATGCCAAGCCCGCTGCGCGAAAGCCCCCGTTGCGTCAGTCTTCCAGCGTTTCATGCACGGCCGCTGCGCCGCGCTTCCAGTATGCGGCCGCGCGGATGCGCGACTTGTCGATCCCGCGCTCGCCGCTCAGATGCTGACGCACCGCGCGCATCGATTGCGCTTCGCCTGCGGCCCACACGTATCCATCGCCGGAGGACGGCAGCGGCAGCTCGCGCACCGCATTCAGCAGCGCATCGCCGTCGGTTGTGTCGGTTGTGTCGGCTTCGGCGCGAAAGCGCCAGATTTCGTGCACGTCGGCACGCGTGTCGAACGCGATTTGCGCGGTGCGATCGGCCACTTCCAGCACCATCGCCACGCGCGCGCCGGCCGGCAACTCCTCGAGGCGGCGTGCGACGGCCGGCAGCGCCGTGTCGTCGCCGATCAACAGATGCCAGTCGAAGTCGGTCGGCACGACGAACGAGCCGCGCGGCCCGCCGATACCGAGCCACTGGCCGACGCGTGCCTGCGCTGCCCATTGCGATGCGGGGCCTGGATGGTTCAGCACGAACTCCAGGTCGAGTTCGCAGGCGGCGCGGTCGAAGCGGCGCGGCGTGAAATCGCGCGCGACCGGTTTCGGCTCGCCTGCCGGGAATTCCGGGCCGTTCGCGCCGAGCGTCGGCAGCGCCGGTCGCTCCGCGCCGGGCGGCGGGAAAAACACCTTCACGTGGTCGTCGAACGACGACGATTCGAAATCCGCGAGGTCGGCGCCGCCGAGCGTGACGCGCAGCAGGTGCGGCGTGATCGCACGCACGCGCACGACTTGCAGCAAGCGGAGTTTGAGCGGATGGCGCACGCGGGTCACGGTGCGCTCCGGTGTGTTCTGTATCAATCCGTGCTCCTGATGGTTTGTGGTGGTGCGGCATGGGTTACGCGCCGCTGCCGCCTTCGATTTCGGCCGTCGCGCGGCGCATGATCGCTGCGATGCGACGCTGCTCGTCGGCGTCGGCGGCGCTCTTGTGCAGCAGCGCGCGCTTCAGTGCCAAGCGAGCCGCGACGAATTCCGGCAGCCAGCCGGCTTGTGCATCGTCCGCTGCTTCGCTGCCCGCCGATTCGCCGGCGAACGCACGCCGCATGAATTCCATCTTGCGGGCGAGGTGCGTGAGACGCGCGAACAACGTGTCGACCCGTTCGCGCTGCGCCTCGAGATGCGCGCGGCCGGCGTCCGTCAGCGCGTAGCGTTTGCGGTTGCCTTCTGCTTGCGAGACGACGAAGCCGACTTCCTCGAGATAGGTCAGCGCCGGATAGACCATGCCGGGGCTCGGGCTGTAGAAGCCGTTCGAGCGCGTGTCGAGCGCCTTGATGAGTTCGTAGCCGTGGCTCGGTTGTTCGGCGACCAGCGCGAGCAACAGCAGTTGAAGGTCGTCGGAGCTGAACTGGCGGCCGCGCGGCATGCCGTCGTCACCGAAATCGCCAAAGCCGCCGCGTCCGCCACGGCCGCCGAACGGGCCGCCGCCGAAGGGATCGTGGCCGCGGCGATGACGGCCGATCGCGTGCCGCAGGCTGGCGAACCACTCGAGGCCGGGATGATGGCCGTGGCCGCGGCAGCGGGCGTCGCCATCGAAAGGGGTGTGTCGCATGATCGTGTCCTATGTGTCGGAAAACATATCTAAAGATATATATCGAAAGATAGGGTGTCAAGGGTGGGATTTGGGGTTGGATGGGTTTGAAGGGTGGGGCTCCACGAATGGGGCTGCTCCTCGCCTATTGATGTAAGGAATTGCAGCGCCGCGGCGCGCGACTTTACGCGTGCCGGTTGCCCTCGCATTCGTGCCGAGTGCAGGGAGGTCGCTTGCCGTGTCGCTCGCGTGCTGGCCGACCGCGATTGCGCATCGTCCGGACGCGATCGCGCCGAAGCCGCTCGGCCGCGACCGTGGCGTTCGCATTGACCGCCGTACTGCCATACCGATGGTTGTCGATAATTCGCCGACTGCCGTCGCCAACTGTTCGGCGCATCCGATACTCATCCCGTCTGACCCATACGAATCCATGCGATGAACACGAGTGCGGCTCTCTCGGCCGCGATGTGATCGACCAAATTCGATGTCTCGTTGGCCATGGTCCAAAACGCGGCCAAACGCAGCCCTTAGCGCACGCATTTCGCGAGCACCAGACCGTTCGCGATACCGCCCATCGCATTTCTCACTACTAAGATTCCGCCGCCGATCCGTGGTCGAGACAATCCGCTCCGTACGCAATTTTGCGTGCATTCAATTCGACAAAAGTTACGGATAGGAAAATGAAAAAGATTTTGGCAGCAGCGGCGCTCGCCGCAGTTTCGGCATCGACGTTTGCGGCGGCGACCCCGGGCACGATCCGGTTCCAGGGCGAGATCGTCGCCGGCGCATGCGGCATCAGCCAGGAAACGCTCGACCAGACCGTGTCGCTCGGTCAGGTTCCGTCGCACGTGTTCAAGAAGGTCGGCGATCGTTCGGAGGCGAAGAATTTCAACATCGTGCTCACCGACTGCGATACGTCGACGCAGACCAACGCGTTCTTCACGTTCACGGGCGCGTCCGACGCCACCAACGCAGACCTGATCGCCACGACCGGCAGCGCGAGCAACGTCGGCATTCGCCTGCAGGCGGGCGCGAACGATTACCTGAAGAACGGCACCGAGCAGTCGTCCCCGGTTGTGCTGTCGAAGAGCGGCAACACCGTGACGTTCGGCGCGATGTATGAGGCGACGGCCGCAGCGGTCACGCCGGGTATCGCGAACGCGGTCGCCAACTTCACCGTGCGCTACCAGTAATCGCCGGGAGCTCCTGGGGGGAGCTCGGCTCCCCCCGTTCCACGCATTCGTCCGGCTGATCAATGTGAACACCCCCCGTCGCCTTCTCGGCATCCTCGTCACCTGCCTGCTGACCGCCAAAACCGCGCACGCCACCGAATTCAACGCCGACTTTCTGGATGTCGACGGTGCGAAGGACGTCGACCTCGCGCAGTTCACGCACGCCGACTACACGGTGCCCGGCACCTATTTGCTGGACGTGGTCGTCAACGGCAGGCTGCTGGCGGCGCGTGCCATCGACTATGTCCCGGGCAACCAGCTCGGCACCAGCGTCGCTTGCGTGCCGGCCGACCTCGTCGCGCAGATCGGCCTCAAGCAGACGTTGCTCGCCACGCTGCCGCGCACGTACGACGGCCGCTGCATCGACCTGCTTGCGATCGACGGCGCATCGGTGCGGCACGACCGCGCATCCGCGCGCCTGCGGATCGCGATTCCGCAGATTGCGTTCGAATACAGCGATCCCGACTACATACCGCCCGCCGCATGGAGCGACGGGATCCCCGGCGCGTTGCTCGACTATCGCGTGATCGGCAACACGTCGCACGGTCACGGCACGCATTCGAGCACGGTGCAAAGCTATGGAACGATCGGCGCCAATGCCGGCGCATGGCGCTTGCGCGGCGACTATCAAGCGCAGCTCTCGTCCGGCGGCAACGCAAACTTCGGCGGCAGCTCCAAGACGTTCCAGTTCAACCGGCTATACGCGTTCCGGGCGTTTCCGCAGATTCGCTCGACGGTATCGCTCGGACAGAGCTATCTGAATTCCGACATCTTCGACACGTTCGCGCTCGACGGCGCGACGCTGCAGAGCGACGACCGCATGCTGCCGCCCGGCATGCGCGGCTATGCGCCGCTGATCACGGGTGTCGCGCATTCCAACGCGACGGTGACGGTGTCGCAGCAGGGGCGCGTGCTGTATGCGACCCGCGTGCCGGCCGGTGCGTTCGCGTTGCAGGACTTTTCCGCGAGCGTGCAGGGCACGCTCGACGTGACCGTGCAGGAAGAAGACGGCAGCGAGCAGCGCTTCACGGTGCAGAGCGCGGCCGTGCCGTTCCTCGCGCGCGCAGGTGAATTGCGTTACCGCACGGCGGTCGGCAAGCCGCGGCTGTTCGGCGGCGCGGGTATCGATCCCGCATTCGGTTTCGTGGAAGCCGCATATGGCTTGCCGCACGAGATCACGATCTACGGCGGGGCGCTCGGTGCGTCGGGTTATGCGGCGCTCGCGTTCGGCGTCGGCAAGAATCTCGGCGCGTTCGGCGCGGTGTCGGCCGACGTGACGACGGTGCGCGCCCGGCTGTGGTGGAGCGGTGAAACGCGCGTCGGCCGCTCGTATCGCTTCAACTATTCGAAGCACTTCGATTCGATCGATTCGGATGTGCGCTTTTTCGGCTATCGGTTCTCCGATCGCACCTACACGTCGTTTCCGCAGTATTTCGGCGATCCGACTGCCGCTGGCCTCGCGCCCGGCAAGCAGCGCTACTCGATCAGCCTCGCGAAGCGCGTGATGGACGTGTCGACGTTCGTGTCCTACGACCATACGAGCTACTGGAATCGCCCGTCGGACGAGCGGATCGGCGTGACGGCCGCGACGACCGTGCGGATCGGTTCGCTGCGCAACGTCTCGCTGAACCTGTCGGCGTACCGCACGCGCGGTGGCGGCGGCAGCGGCAACCAGCTGTTCGTGTCGGCGACGATTCCGTTCGGTTCGCGCCAGACGGTCACGACCAGCGTCGCATCGACCAGCGGCGGCGGCACGAACGTGACGGCCGGCTATATCGGCGGCACCGACAAGGGGCTCTCCTATTCGCTGTACGCGGGGACGACCAACGGCGCCGCATCGGCGAGCGGCAATCTGCGCAAGCAGTTCAGCTCGATCATCGCGAACGTGCAGGCGGCAGCCAATACGCGCTCGAACACGTCCGCGTCGATCGAACTCGATGGCTCGTTCGTCGCGACGCAGCACGGCGTGACCGCGCATGCGAACAGCTACAACGGCGATACGCGCCTGCTGCTGTCCACCGACGGCGTGCCGGACGTGCCGTTCTCGGGCACGCAGGCGAGTTCCGACGCGCGCGGCTACGCGGTGATCGGCGCGGTATCGCCGTTCAGCACGTTCGACGCGCGGGTCAACACCAATCGTGCGTCGTTGCAGACGACCGTGTCGAACCCGGTGCAGCGCGTCGTCCTGACCGACGGCGCGATCGGCTACGTGCATTTCGATACGACGCACGGCCGGAACGCGCTCGTCGTGCTGCGCTTGCCGTCAGGCAAGGACGCGCCGTTCGGCGCATCGGTGGTCGACCGTCGCACCGGCAAGGAAGTCGGCATCGTCGGCGAACACGGCGTGACCTATCTGACCGGTGTACGCAAGGACGCCGAGCTGGTGGTGCGCGTGGTCGACCGCGACATCTGCCGGCTTCCCGTCCTTCCTAAATCGATGACGCTCGGCGCCGATCCGGTTCCACTCGATTGCGCCGAGCCCGACACACTTTCCCGGAGATAAATGATGAATTCGAACCCGTTGATGCGGCTCGCGGCCGCCGTCGGCGTGACGATGCTGATCGCGGCTGCGACCGTGCATGCGGCCGTCGTGCCCGACCGTACGCGCGTGATCTACGACGGCGATGCGCAGTGGCAGAGCGTGACCGTGGCAAACAAGAGCGAGAAGTACCCGTACGTCGTCCAGTCGTGGATCGAGGACGAGCACGGCAAGAAGATCACGTCGCCGTTCATGGTGCTGCCGCCGCTGCAGCGGATCGAGCCGACGGAGCGCAACGTGTTGCGAATCGTCCGGTTGCCGGGCGATGCACTGCCGAGCGATCGCGAGTCGGTGTTCTATCTGAACATCCGCGAGATTCCGCCGAAAACGGATGCCGTCAATGCGCTGCAGATCGCGCTGCATTCGAAGCTGAAGCTGTTCTATCGCCCGAAGGGGCTGCAGCCGGCGGCGGACGAAGATCCGACGCTGCCGATGACGGTGCGTCTCGATCCGTCGACGCACAGGCTCGTGCTGGACAACCCCACGCCGTATCACGTCACGGTGGTCAAGCTGTTCGCCGGGGAGAGCAAGACACCGCTGAAGTTCGGTGGCCTGATGGTGGCGCCGATGTCGGCCGCGACCACCGACGTGGCAGGCCCGCTGCCGACAACGCTGTCGGTCGTGCACATCAACGACTCCGGCGGCGAAACCGCCGTCAGGTACGCGTGCGATGCATCCGCTTGCCGGAGCCAACCGAAATGAGCGCGGCGATTTCGCGCCGCGGCGTGCGTGCCCGTCTCATCGGGCTGTTCTCGCGCGCAATGTTGCTGCTCGGCTGCCTGGTCGTCGCGCAATCCGCGTGGGCCGTCCGGTGCGTGACGAGCGACGGAGTCGACCGGTTCGTCCAGCCGATCGGCTCCGTGCAGACCTATCCGATCAACGCACCCGACGGCTATGTGATCTGGATCTCGCCGACGCGCACGACCACCGGCTACTGTTACAAGGATCTTGGCGGCGAGTCGCTGACGTTCGACGATCCGATTTCGTTCTACGCGAACCCGAACGGCGAGAGCCCGCTGGCGTGGGGGCTCGAGATTGGCATCCGCTATCGCGGCGTCGACTATTTCGGGGCGGGCAACCAACCGGGCACGGGGGTGCCGACCGGAATCGTCGTGCCGCCCTGTAGCCGTCGGGATTTTAATAAGTTGGGGGGATGCCCGAGGATTCCGGTCAGCATCACGTATCAGGTCGTCATCAGGAAGGCGGGGACGTGGGTGGGGATTCCGCAGGACAGCTATGCGGCGTTCCAGTTCGACGGCGTGAAGGGGATCAATGCGCGCAACACGAGCTTCCGGTACACCCTGAGCGGAATGCAAAACCTGAAGCCGTCACCCTGCGTCGTCGACGTGACCGTGACGCCCGAGCCGGGCCTCGTCGATTTCGGGAAAGTGAAGGCGACCCCGACGGGTTTTTCTCCGGAGACGCCGACTCAACCGTTCTCGCTTGCGCTGGACAAGCGGCAATGCGACACGCCTGTGAAGATTCAGGGGTACTTCGACACGCCGAATCCGGTGCAGGGCAACGTCGTCCTGCCGTCAGCCGACAGCGGCTTCGGCGTCGAGATTCTCGACCGCAACGGGCGCCAGGTGCCGCTGCGCGAGCCGTTCGATCTTGCGAACTTCTCGGCGACACAAGCGCGTATCGACGTGCCGATGAGCGCGGTGCTGAGGTCGTTGGGGACACCGAAGATCGGTCCGTTCACCGTGACGGCGACGGTGCAGATTCTCTACGATTGAGGTCGTCGGACACCGCGGAACGCGTCGCTCGCGCTGCGGGTGGTGAAGACGACGAAAGCGGTCTCTTCGTTATCCGCAGCGCGAGCGCCGGCTTGCCTCCCACGTCGGCGACGCACTTCCGCACGTGGCAACTGAGGACGGTACGCGCGTCCATCGTGTTCCCGACGTTCCGACGCCGGCTTTCTTTCGACTACGTCGACGTCTACCGCAGCAAATCCCAGTCGCTGCTCGGCTACCGGCTGCCCGGCAGCCAATCAACACTCCGCCGATACGCATCGGGCCGCTCCAGCCCATTTCGCCCAGTCCGCCGCGACACATAAATATAAAGCATGCCAGGCATGCGAAGTATGTATTTTTCCTATGCTTCGCACGCACCTACATTGTCGATATTCGATCCCTTTCGAGAGAACAGCGATGAATCCGACAAGGCCAGGCACGACGGCGGGCCACAGCCGACAAAATCTCGCCGACAAGATTCGGCAGTTCACCCCGAACTGGTTCGCGATGACGATGGGCAACGGAATCGTATTCCTCGTCCTTGCCGGATTGCCGTGGCACTTCGCAGGGCAGATGGCGTTGGCCCATACGCTGTGGGTGGCCGACAGCGCGCTCTACATGGTGTTTGCCGGCATGCTGTTGGCGCGCTGGATCTTCTATCCGGAAACGATCCGCCCGATGCTGCATCACCCGCTGCAGTCGATGTTCCTCGGCGCCGTGCCGATGGGGCTCGCGCCGATCATCAACGGACTGGTCATGTTCGCCGGCTCGCATGCGGGCGAAGCGGCGAGCCAACTGGCCTACGGCTTGTGGTGCGTCGATGCGGTACTGGCGCTCGCCGTCGCAGTCGGCGTGCCGTACATGATGTTCACCGCGCAGGACCATGCGTTCGAGCGCATCACGGCCGTGTTGTTGCTGCCGATCGTCGCGCCTGAAGTGGCGGCGTCGAGCGCCGCCGTCCTCGCGCCGCATGTCGACGCACACACCGCGCGCTTCCTGGTGGCCGCCGGTTACGTGCTGTGGGCCGTGTCGGTGCCGCTCGCGTTTTCCGTGCTGACGGTCGTGTTCTTCCGGTTGGTGATCCACAAGCTGCCGCATCGCGATCTCGGTCCGTCGAGCTGGCTGACGCTCGGGCCGATCGGAACGGGCGCGCTGGGCCTGCTCGCTCTCGGCCACGTCGCGCCCGACGCGTTCGCCGGCACGGCATTCGAGGCGACCGCGCTCGTCGCGCGCGAGATCGGCGTGATCGGCGGCTTGCTGCTCTGGGGCACCGGCCTGTGGTGGCTCGCCACGGCGATGCTGTTCACGCTGCGGTATTCCCGCGACGGGCTGCCGTTCAATCTCGGATGGTGGGGCTTCACGTTCCCGCTCGGCGTCTACACCGTCGTGACGTTCAGTCTCTATCGGACCACGGGCTTTGCCGCGTTCGCCGTGCTCGGGATGGCGCTGGCGGCGCTGCTCGGCAGCCTCTGGTTGATCGTGCTGTCCCGCACGCTGCGCGGCCTCGCCCGCGGCGAACTGTTTCACGCCCCGTGTCTCGTCGTCCGCGCGCAGCCCGCGCTCGGTTGAACCCGTCGTCGAACCGCTGCCGCCGGCGGCACGTGCAACACGCGGCCGGTCGCAGCGCAGCTTTCCATCCGCGTCACCGAACCCAACCTCGAAGGAGATCCAGCATGTCCAAACCTGCCCGCCGTGTCGCCGTGACCGGAGCCGCCGGTCAAATCGCCTACTCATTGCTGTTTCGAATCGCCCGCGGCGATCTGCTCGGCGACGATCAGCCCGTCATCCTTCAGCTCCTGGAATTGCCGCACGCGCTGGACGCGCTGCGCGGCGTGGTGATGGAACTGGAAGACTGCGCCTTCCCGCTGCTGCAGTCGGTCGAAATCAGCGACGATCCGCGCGTCGCGTTCCGCGATGCCGATTACGCGATGCTCGTCGGATCGCGCCCGCGTGGCAAAGGCATGGAACGGCGCGATCTGCTGGCCGCGAACGCCGCCATCTTCCGCTCCCAGGGCGAGGCGCTCAACGAAGTGGCGAACCGGCAGGTGAAGGTGCTCGTCGTCGGCAACCCGGCCAATACCAACGCGTGGGTGGCCCGCCACTACGCGCCCGACCTGCCGGCGGATGCGATTACCGCGATGATCCGTCTCGACCACAATCGCGCCGTGTCGAAGCTGGCCGCCCGATGCGGCGTAACGGTCGATGCCGTCAGCCGCATGGCGGTGTGGGGCAATCATTCGCCGACCATGTTCCCCGACTACCGTCACGCGCTGATCGACCAGCAGCCCGCGCCGATGCGTGTCGGCGACGAGCGCTGGTATCTCGACACGTTCATCCCCGAAGTCGCGCGCCGCGGCACGGCGATCATCGAAGCGCGCGGCGCCTCGTCGGCGGCGTCGGCCGCCAATGCGGCGATCGACCAGATGCGCGACTGGATTCGCGGCAGCGGCGGGCGCTGGGTGTCGATGAGCATCGTGTCCGGCGGCGAGTATGGCATTCCGCGCGGCCTGATGTTCGGGATGCCGACGATCTGCAGCGAAGGCCGCTATCGCGTCGTCCCGGATCTCGAGATCGACGCGCTGGCGCGCACGCGCATCGATGCGTCGGTTGCGGAACTCGTGGACGAGATGCGGGCCGTGCGAGCGATTCTGGCGCTGTAGCGCGATCCGAAGCGCATCGAAGCCGACTACCGCTCGAACGACCCCCCTAAAGGAATCCATCGTGCTGAACGCATTGAAAAAGAACATGGCCATGTCATTGGCGTTACTGCTGTTCGCGTGCGGTGCGTCCGCCCACGAAACGGCCGATCCGACGATACGGCGCGATGCGCGCGACGGCGTCGTGCGCCTGTACGGCGCAGGCGGCCCCGATACCGCATTCGCGAAAGTCGCGAAGGTCTTCACCGACGAAACGGGCATCAAGGTGGCAGTGACCGGCGGACCGGAGCCCACGTGGAGCCGCAAGGCGCAGGCCGATGCCGACATTCTGTGGGGCACCTCCGAAGAGGATATGGCCGGGCTGCTCGAAACCTACACGGTGTTTCGATGGGGCGACGTGACGCCGATCTATGTCCGCCCGGCCGTCATCGCCGTGAAGAAGGGCAATCCGAAACACATCCACGGCTTCGACGATCTGCTCGCGGACGGCATGCGCATCGTCGTCACCGAAGGCGCGGGCGTGGCGAATACGTCCGGCACCGGCACGTGGGAGGACATCGCCGGCCGCATGGGACGTCTCGACGACGTCAGGCGGTTCCGGCGGAACATCGTCGGATTCGGCAAGGGCAGCGGGCCGAGCTTCAGGATGTTCGTCGACAAGGACGCGGATGCCTGGATCACCTGGCCGGACTGGCCGATCACGCATCCCGACCAAGCCGATTACGTGAGCTTGTCCGCGAACCGGGCGATCTGGAGAGACGTCAACGTTGCGCTCGCCCCGGATGCCGATCCTGAAGCGAAGCAATTCCTCGATTTCCTGAACAGCGATCGTGGCGCCGCCATCATGAAGACCGAGGGCTGGGTGCGTTGAGCGGATGACGGAGCGCGACGGCGGAACGTGCGTTCCGAGGCGAGCGCCCCGTGGCACGTATGTCTTGCCGCAGTCGATATGCATGGCAGCCGCGCAGCCACTGCCCGTTTTCAACACACGCGATGACTACCTCACCTCATCTCGGGACGGTCACGTACGCACCATCGCACGCCGGGATACGCCGGTAGCCGACAAGCAGCCCCGGTTCATCCGCGCGTGTGGCTGCGGCGCAGATTTCAGTTTTGTCATCCGCGTGTTCGACTGAGGTCAAGTCGGATCATCACAATGGGAGCACTGAACAACGACCGTATCCGGCGACGTGCCTCGTGATCGCCAAGGATGCGCACCTCACCGCTTATGCAAGGTGTCAGCGATGAACGACCTGATCCACGAACCAACGGCCACGCTACGGCGCGCGGAATCATCCGGCGATGGAGCGAGGAGCGCACCGGTTTCGCGCGCTTGCCGATACGTCCGCACGGCTCGGGCCACCGGTTCGTGGCGCGACGACCCGCGAGCGATGCCGTTGCCGCGCGCGGCAGGTGTCTCCCGTGACGGGAGATCGGCCGCCGGCGTTCCGGCCGCGAACGCGATGGCGTTCGTTTGCAGCCGCGCCGCATCGTGAATTGAACGTCGATATGACCGGCCTCATCCATCGATGAGGTTCGAGCAACCCTTTGTATAACTGGTGCAACGCGTGTCGTTTCGATACCGTGGATTCACTGCACCGCTCGTGCGTAACGCTCCATGTTCCCGTCAGGTAGCCAGCCATGATTCTTTCGTCGTCGAGTCCTTGCAAGACAGCCGCCGGTTTCAACGTGCTTGCCGGTGCGCGCGCGTCCAGCCCTATTGCTGCGGAGCACGCGTGGCGCGAGCCGGGCGTCGGCCGCGATATCGATATCGCCCTTTCGCGCTGGACACGCAATGGCGCGCAGACGCTCGAAGTGGCGAACGACTGCGGCGAGAACTGGCACTGCATCGGCATCAACCTCAAATGCACGTCGCTGACTTTTTCGCACGCGGGCCGCACGCTCGTCGAAGGCCGGTTGACGGCCGGTACCGCGCAGATAACGGCGCCCGGCGTCGCGTGTTGCGCCGTGTTCGGCGCGCCGAGCGACGTGCTGCACTTGTTCGCCTCCCAGACGGTATTGGCCGAGTGCTACGCCGACCTCTTCGGTCGCCCCCATGCGGGCGACATCGTCATCGACGATCCGCGGCTGATCCGCGATCCGGCGCTCGAGCGGCTCGGTCAGGCGCTTGCCGTGTCGCACACGGAGCACGCGGCATTGGGCAAGGTGTTCGCCGACAGCATCAGCCTCGCGATCGTGTCGCGCGTGGTCCTTCGCCACTTCTCGACCAACCGGAGCGAGGTGCGCGGTGCGGCTGCGCTGCCGTCGTGGCGCATGCGTCGCGTGGTCGAGTTCGTCGAAGCGAACCTCGCGGAGCCGATCGGCCTCGCCGACATGGCCGAGAGTGTCGGGCTGACGCGGATGCACTTTGCTGCGCAGTTTCGTCGAGCCACCGGGTTGCGGCCGCACGAGTATCTGATGCGGCGGCGCATCGAGCGCGCGCAGCAGCTGCTGCTCGAATCGCGCGACGGGCTGCTCGACGTCGCACTGGGCTGCGGCTTCCGCTCGCAAGCCCATTTCACGACGGTGTTCAAACGCTTCGTCGGAGAGACGCCGTTTTGCTGGAGGGCGAAGACGAATGTCGATCAATGAACGGGTCACGGCTTTCCTGGCCGTCAGCGATGGATTTCTTCGCGGCGCATCGAGCGACGCGCGCGCGATCGCGCAGCACGCTCGCCGCAACGGTTCAACCCATGACGCAATGAGGACGACGATGAACGTCTCGACCGATGTGATCGCGCTGGATCCGTGGCAGCAAACGCTGAGTCTGCTGTCCCAACTGTGCCGTGACGATCTGCGATTGCGCGCGCCGGCGCGCGAGCCGCTGCGCGCGCGCGGGATGGCGCATCGTGCAAACGTGCGAGCGAGCGATGCCGAGCGCCGAGCCGTTTCGGTGAGTTTCGTCGATCGTGTCAGCTCGACCGTGGTTACGATCGCATGGCGCGATTCCACGCACTGCTCGTATGGCGACCAGACCTGGCACGTGACACGCGCCCGCGCCAGCGGAGTGTGTGCGCTCAGCGGCGAACCCGTTCGCATCGGCGACGCCGTCTATCAACCGCGTGCGCGTCCGAAGCCGCTCAATGCCGGGGCGATGATTCTGGAGTCGGTGCTGCACGAAGCCGAAGCCGATCGCTGACGTCGGCGGCGACGCGGCAAGCACCCGATAAACGCAACACCCGCGTACCCGCCCGCCGCGCGCAACGCCGTGCGAGCCCCGCGCGGCGCTGAACGCGCAACGCGGCGGCACGCAGCAGGCTACTCGGCGCCCGCTGCGATCGCGGTGTTCAGCGTGCCGCTCGCCACGAGGTCGAACAATGCCTGGCCGCTGGGGGACAGCGAGCGCCCTTTCGCCCAGACCATGTGCAGCGGCCTGACGATCTTCATGTCGTCGACTTCGATGACGGTCAGCTCGCCGCGTCGCAATTCGTCCGTTACGCTGAGCGTCGAAATGTAGCCGAGCGCGTGCTGGGACAGCAGCATCCGCTTGATCGCCTCCGTATGGCTCACCGACATCAGCGGCTCGATTTCGAGGCCGGCGCGACGATAGGATTCTTCGACGATCGCGCGCGTGCCGGACCCCGGCTCACGCATGATGACGGCGCGTTCGGCCAGATCGCGCGCCCGTACTTTCTTGCCCGCAAGCGGGTGACCGGCCGCTGCGATGACGGCAATTTCGTCGGAGCCGATACGGCGGGCATGGAGAATGGACTCGTCGAACGGCCCTTCGATGAAACCGATCGTGAAGGTCAGGTCGTGCAGGCCCGCTTCCACGCGTTCGGTGTTCGTGACGGTCAGATCGATCGCGACACGGGGATGCAGCGCATTGAACCGCGCAATCGCTTCGGGGACGAAAAACACGCCGAGCGTGCCGCTGGCGCCGATCTTCATGTGGCCCGACCCGAGGCCCGCCAGCTCCGCGAGCTCTTTCTCGGCCGTATCGGCGAGCGTGAAGATGCGGCTCGCATACTCGTAGAGCAGCTTGCCGCCTTCGGTCAGCGCGACGCCGCGCGGCAGCCGGTCGAACAGCACGACGCCGATGCGATCCTCGAGTTCGCGGACCTCGCGGGTGACAGCCGGCTGACTGACGTGCAGTCGTTCCGCACCTGCGCTGATACTGCCGGCGCGCGCGACTTCGTAAAAGGCGAGAAGGTGAGTGAAGTTCATAGAGTGCGGGACAGGTGCCGGCTGCCCCGCGCGCCACGTATCCGGGCCGGGCTGCCCGGCGGGCGGCATCGGCTGGACGGTGTACGGCACGTGCGGTCAGCTGCCGAAATAGGGATTGCAGAAGCTCGCCGGGCCGACGCACGACGCGCTTGCGCGCGTAGCCGCGTGAATGCGCTTGCCGCTTGCCGAGGTGCCGTCCGCCGGCGCGCCGCCGAAGCCGCTCGCCGCCTGCTGCTGCGCGGCGACCGTCGCTTCGGCTGCCTGGATGTCCGACGGATACCGAGGATCGTTTCCGGGTGCCGGATTATAGCCAGCGCGTTCGACGCGGACCAGATCGGCGCGGACTTGTGCGCGCGTGAGCGGCGTGTTGCTTTGCGCGAAGCCCGACGCAGGAGCGGCGAGGGTGCCGAGGACGAGCGCGATGCATGCGAGCGTTTTCATGATGAGACTCCTTCGGTTCGGTTGAGTACGCCGCAACGATCCCCGCCTCCCCGCGTGGGGCGACGTCGAGACCCGCCGAACGATCGTCGTGCCGCGCGGAGCGGGTCAGTCGCCCGCTCGGGCCGTCCCCGTCACCTTGCCGCGAAAGACCGAGTACTGATAAAGGTTGTAGCCGATCATCACCGGAAAGATGAAGCCGATGCCGATCAGCATGAACACGAGCGTCGCCGTATCCGACGAAGCCGCGAGAATGGCGAGCCTGCCGGGCACGAAGTCGGGATAGACGCTGACCGCGAGCCCCGTGAACGAGACCACGAAGAGCGCCACGGCGGCGCGAAACGGCCCGCGCACGCTGCCCAGATAGAGCGACGCGACCAGCCACGCGAACGACAGTGCGGCGCACAGGGCCAGTGCCGCGAGCACCGGGAACACGCCGGGCTCGAGCCACCGCTCGCGTCCCACCGCGCTGCCGGCCCAGGTGGCCGCCGTCAGCACGGCCGCCGCCGCCACGGTGAGCACGGCGCACAGCAACGCGATACGACGAGCCCACTGTTCGAGCGCGCCCACCGTCTTCTTCGCGACGTAGGTGGCGCCGAGCAACGCATAACCCGTCACCACGCCGAGCGCCGCGACGCCGGAAAACGCGACGCCGAACGCGCCGGGCGCGAGCCCCGTGACGATGCGGCCGAGCATGACGCCCTGCGAAATCGCGGCCACCAGGCTGCCCGCGCCGAATACCGTATCCCACGCCGGCCCGTGCCGGTCGCCGTGACGAAATTCGATCGCCGCGCCGCGCATGATGAGTCCGGCGATCATCGTCATCACGGGCACGTAGAGGCTCTGCATCAACAGCGCGTAGGCGGCCGGAAAGGCGCCGAACAGTGCGCCGCCCACCACGACGAGCCAGGTCTCGTTCGCATCCCACACGTGGCCGATCGTCTCGACCATCACGTCGCGTTCGTCGCGCGTACGTTTGAGCAACGTGAGCATGCCGACGCCGAGATCGAAGCCGTCGGTGACGACATAGAAGACGAGCATCAGGCCGATCAGCGCGAACCACGTGAAGGCCAGCATCGAATGAGCGGAAGTGTTCATCGTCATTTCGCCCGCAGGGGCGCGCAAAGAGGTCGATAAGAGGTCGATAAGAAATCAATAGGTCACGGCGCTCGCCTGCTCGCGGACCGCGACGGCGCCGGGCAGCGGCGCGGCGAGGTCGGGGCCGCGCTTCAACCAGCGCCGCGCGAGCGCGAAGAACGTGACGATCAGCACCACGTAGAACGCGGCGAACATCGCGAGGCTGCCCGCCACCGGGGCGGCCGCCACGGCCGACGCGGCGTCGCTCGTGCGCAGCAGCCCGTAGATCACCCACGGTTGCCGCCCCACCTCGCGCACGATCCAGCCGGCTTCCACGGCGACGTACGGCAGCGGAATGCAGAGCACCCACGCGATGAGGAGCCTGCGCCTCGCGAGCAGCCGGGCCAGGTCGCCGCGCGCCTGATACACCGCGTACGCCGTCCACCCGGCGAGCAGCGCCAGCACGAAGCCGATGCCGGCCATCGCGCGGAACGCGTAGTAGATCAGCGGGATCATCGGCGGCTGGTCGGCGCGCGGGAAGTCGGCGAGGCCTTTCACCTGCCCGTGCAGCGAATGCGTGCCGATGACGCTCAACAGCCCCGGGATTTCGATCGACCAGTCGTTGCGCTGTCGCTGCTGATCGGGCCACGCCAGCAGCGACCACGGCGCGCCGGTGCCGGGTGCGTTGGTGGTCCAGTGGCCCTCGATGGCCGCGCCTTTCGCCGGTTGCGTCGCGAATACGCTGACGCCGCTCGAATCGCCGAGCCAGATCTGCAGCGGTGCCACCACGGCGAGCATGACGAGCGCGAGCTTGAACGAGCGCGCAAAGAACGCGGGCTCGCGGCGGCGAAGCATCTGCCATGCGGAGATGCCGGCGATCACGACCATCCCCGTCTCGATCGCGGCCACCCACATGTGCGACACGCCCCATGCCATGTCCGGATTGAAGATGGCGGCCACGTAGTCCGTCACCACCAGCTTGCCGTCCACCAGCTTCACGCCCGCGGGGGTTTGCATCCACGAATTCGCCACCATGATCCAGAACGCGGAGAGCGTGGACCCCAGCGCGACCATCGACGTGGCGAACAGGTGGACCTTCGGCGACACGCGGTTCCAGCCGAGCATCATCACGCCGACGAACCCTGCTTCGAGCATGAACGCCATCGCGCCTTCGAAGCCGAGGATGTTGCCGAAGAACGACCCGCTGAACTGCGCGAACCCGGCCCAGTTGGTGCCGAACTGGAACTCCATCGGAATGCCGCTCACCACGCCCACGGCGAAGTTCAGCACGAGCAGGCGGCTCCAGAAGCGCGCGTGGCGGTAATACAGCGCGTCGCCGGTGCGAATCCACAGCGCTTCGACCAGCAGCAGAAACGCCGAGAGGCTGATGGTCAGGATCGGCCACAGGATGTGGAAGATCGCGGTCATGGCGAACTGCGCCCGCGACAGGCTGACGACGTCACTGAGCATGATCGTGCTCCCCGGCGTTGAGCGCCACGGCGAACGCGGCGGAGTCCGGCCCGACCGCGGCCGCGCGCACCACTTTGACCGGCACCGACTTGTACGACGGCGTGCGGCTTTGCGGATCGAAGGCGTCGAGCGGCACGAGCGGGTTCGCTTCCGGATAGTAGGCGCCGCAGCAGCCGTCGGGCAGCGAGTATTCGACCACCTTGAAGCCGCGCACGATGCGTTCGATGCCGTCGGCCGCGAGCGCCACGATGTCCACTCGTTCGCCGGGGTGCAGGTTGCGTCTGCCGAGCTCGCGCGGATTCATGAACACCACGTCGCGCTGCCCGAACACGCCGCGATAGCGGTCCGAATGCGAGTAGAGCGTGGTGTTGTACTGGTCGTGGCTGCGCATGGTCGTGAGCCGCAGCGCATCGGGATCGTCGTGATGAAGGTCTTCGTCGAGGCCGCTGAACACGAAGAAATTCGCGCGTCCGCTCGGCGTGGCCCACACGCGCTCGCGCGCCGTGGAAGCCAGATGGAAACCGCCCGGCACGCGAATGCGTTCGTTGTAGGCCTGGAAGATCGGCAACACGGTTTCGATGGCGTCGCGAATGCGGTCGTAGTTCGCGACCAGCTGCTCCCAGGGCACGCGCGACGCATGACCGAGCGTCGCGCGGGCGATGCCGGCGACGATCGCCGGCTCGCTGCGGAGGTGGGCCGAGGCCGGCGCATTGCGCCCGGCGGACGCGTGGACCATCGACATCGAATCCTCGACGGTGATCGATTGCGGCCCGTCGGCCTGCAGGTCGATTTCGGTGCGGCCGAGACACGGCAGGATCAGCGCGTCCTTGCCGTGCACGAGATGGCTGCGGTTGAGCTTGGTCGCCACGTGCACGGTCAGGTCGAGCGTGCGCATCGCGGCCTGCACGCGGACCCAGTCGGGCACGGCCGCCGCGAAGTTGCCGCCCAGCGCGATGAAGACGCGCGCGTAGCCGCGCATCATCGAATCGATGGCGGCCAGCACGTCGTGGCCGTGCGCGGCGGGCGGGCGAAAGCCGAAGGCGCGCTCGATGCCGTCCATCAGCGCGGGCGTGGGCTTTTCGGTGATGCCGACCGTGCGGTTGCCCTGCACGTTCGAGTGGCCGCGAACCGGGCAGATGCCCGCGCCCGGACGGCCGATATTGCCGCGCAACAGCGCCAGATTCGCGATCTGCTGCACGTTCTCAGTGCCCCGCCGATGCTGCGTGAGCCCCATGCCGTAGACCAGAATCACGTTGCGCGCCTGCATGTAGACCTGCGCGGCGTTCGCGATGTCGGCTTGCGAGAGCCCGGCGTGGCGTTCTATCGCGTCCCACGACGTGGCGCGCAGGTCGGCCAGCAACGCGTCGATGCCGACGGTGTGGCCGGCGATGAAAGTGGTGTCGAGGATGCGCGGCGCGCCTGCGGCGAGCGCGGCATCGTCTGCTTCGACGAGCGCTTTCATCATGCCCTTGAGCACGGCCACGTCGCCGCCCACGCGCACCTGATAGAGGAACGTGCTGATGGGCGTGGAGCCGAGCGTCGCCATTTCGAGCGGGTCTTGCGGCGCGGCGAAGCGTTCCAGCGCGCGCTCGCGGAACGGATTGAACGAGACGATTTTCGCGCCGCGCCGCGACGCCGCATGCAGATCGCTCATCATGCGCGGGCTGTTCGTGCCGGGGTTTTGTCCGAAGATGAAGATGGCGTCCGCGTGCTCGAAGTCTTCGAGCAGCACGGTGCCTTTGCCGACGCCGATCGACTGCGGCAGCCCGACGCTCGTGGCCTCGTGGCACATGTTCGAGCAATCGGGAAAATTGTTCGTGCCGAATTCGCGCACGAACAGCTGATAGAGGAATGCCGCTTCGTTGGAAGCGCGGCCCGACGTGTAGAAGTCGGCCTGGTCGGGATGGTCGAGCGCATTCAGGTGCTCGCCGATCAGCGCGAACGCCGCGTCCCACTCGATGGGCACGTAGCGGTCCGATGCGCGCTCGTAGACCATCGGGTGCGTGAGGCGCCCGGCCATTTCGAGGTCGTAGTCGTCCCAGGTTTCGAGTTCCGCCACGCTGTGCGCGGCGAAGAACGCCGGCGTGCAGCGCTTCGCCGTGGCTTCCCAGGCCACGGCCTTGGCGCCGTTCTCGCAAAACTCGAACGACGACGTGTGCTTCGGGTCGGGCCACGCGCAGCCGGGGCAGTCGAACCCTTCGGGCTGGTTCATCTGCAGCAGCGTCTTCGCGCCCGACACGGCGATGCCCTGCACCGCGAGCGCTTCGCCGGTTGCCTTGAGCGCACCCCATCCGCCGGCGGGTTCGCTGTAGATGCGTACGACTTTCTTGGGAGCCATGTCAGATTCCTCGTTTCGATAGCCTCGATCGTCGTCGATTCGCGTTCGGCGCGATTGAGCCGTTGCCTTGCGCATTGCGGATTCGCACGTTGCGGTGCGTGTCGGCGTGCGTCGTGTCGGGCGGGTTCAGATCCAGTTTTTCGAAGCGCCGGCCGCGGGCCGGTCGGCCGGCGCGGAATGCGACGCGCGATGTGTCGCGCGCGGGGGCAGCGCATCGCTCGAACCGGTCAGCTGCGCCGCATGCGTCGCGGCGGCGCGCGCCGCGGGGCGATACGCTGCGCTTTCGGCCGGGGCGGATGCGTCCGGCGCATCGCTTGCGATGCGTTCCAGCGGCAACTGCATGTCGGCGCCGACGGAAAGCACGGCGTCGTCGAACGTCGGTAATCCGGCGACGTGCGTGAGCGCCGCGGCCATGGCCGCCACGGCCGCCAGCGCGACCGCGCGCAAGGGCTTCATGGACCTGATGTCGATCGGCTTCATGTCAACTCTCCGGGCAGAACGGACGCCGATGCGAGCCGGCGTGGGCGAGCGGTGAATGCATGAGCCGATGTTGCCGGTTCGCGTGCGCGAGGGCTTTCGAATTCGCCCGGCGTGCGGTCGATTTGCACGATGGCGGGCAAGGCGAGGGCGCGAAGCCGCACAACCGGCGCGGGTGGCGACCGAGCCGAGCGGAAAAATGCAGGCTTGCGACGAAAAGGCGGCGGCCGGTTCGATACCGATGCGGTGCGTGACAGGAGCGGCGTCGAACGCCGCTCGCAGTTTGTGGAGGATCTGGCCGCGCCGTTTTACGGATTCAGCCGGGGCGGCGCGCGCCTGCCGTAGCGCATGGCGGATGCGTTCCGGTACGCGTGCATGCGGCGCGCGATATCAAACCGCGCTGGCCTCGTCGATCTTGCGGATATCGTCGTCGTCGAGCGTCACGCGCATCGCTTCGCCGAGCAGCGCGAGTTGCGCGAGCGAGGTGGCGCTCGCGATCGGCGCGGTGATCGTCGGGCGCGCGATCTGCCATGCGAGCGCGATCGCGGCCGGCTCGGTGCTGTGCTTCGCCGACACCTCGTCGAGCGCTGCGAGGATGCGCAGGCCGCGCGCATCGAGATAACCGGCGACGCGATCGCCGCGCACGCTCTTCTTCAGATCCGCCTCGCTGCGATACTTGCCGGACAGGAAGCCGCTCGCGAGCGCGTAGTAGTTCACGACGCCGAGTTTCAGCTCGCGCACCACCGGCTCGAGATCGCGCTCGTATTCGGCGCGGTCGACGAGGTTGTATTCCGGCTGGATCACCTGATATGCGGGGAGCCCGTGGCGCGTGCTGATGTCGGCGGCTTCGCGCAGCCGCGCGCCGCTGTAGTTCGACGCGCCGATGATGCGCACCTTGCCCGCGTCGATCAGCGTCTGATACGCGCCGAGCGTTTCTTCGAGGGGCGTGTCGGCCAGATCGCGGTGCGAGAAATACAGGTCGATGTAGTCGGTCTGCAGGCGGCGCAGCGAATCGTCGGCGGCCTTCAGGATATTGTCCCGGCTCAGTCCCTCGCGCGCCTTGAGCATGCCGACCTTGGTCGCGATCACGACGCGCTCGCGCTTGCCCGAGCGCTTGAGCCACTTGCCGATGATGGTCTCCGACTCGCCGCCGCGGTTGCCGGGCGCCCAGGCCGAATAGACGTCGGCGGTATCGATGAAGTTGATGCCGGTGTCGGCGAGCGCATCGAGCAGCGCAAACGATGCGTTCTCGTCGACGGTCCAGCCGAATACGTTGCCGCCGAAGGCGAGCGGGGAAACCTGAATGTCAGACGTGCCGAGGGTGCGTAGTGCCATGCTGTTCTCCGGAATCTGCGGGATGGGCCCGGACCGAATCCGACGCGATGGCGAACGATCGAACTGCCTGCGTCGGTGTCGCGGGGCGCACGAACATTCTCGCTGATCGGCTCGGAACGTGCAGCGCGTGCAGCGCCGTCGACACGGAGAAATGGCGGTGAATGGCGGTGAATGGCGGAGGATTCGTCCACGATGGACGCAATACTTGCTGCTGCGGCAGATGCGTCAGCCGCCGCGCCCGGCCGAGGCGGTATGAAAACCGGCAAGCCGCCACCCGTGCGCAGCGGCTGATCGTGCACTCGCTATCGAAGTTGCACGGCCGCCAGAAACAGCACCATGCTGCCGATCGCGCCATCCAGCACGCGCCACGCGACGGCCTTGCGGAACCATGGCGCGAGCAGTCGCGCGCCGTATCCGAGCGCCACGAACCAGACGATGCTCACCGACATCGCGCCGATCGCGAAGGCGAGTCGCGCGCCTTCCGGCTCCCGCGCGCCGGCCGTGCCGATCAGCAGGAACGTGTCGAGATAGACGTGCGGGTTGAGCCACGTGAACGCCAGCGTCATCAGCACGATCGACACCGCGCGTTGCGGCGGCGGCGCGACCGCGTCGCCGCGCACGTCGAGCGTGTCGTGCCCCGGCTTGAGCGCACGGCGCAGCGCATTGACGCCGAACCACGCGAGATAGGCGAGGCCCACGTACAGCACCACGTGAACGAAGGTCGGATAGCGCTCGACGAGCACCGACGCGCCGCCGACGCCCGCACCGATCAGGATCATGTCGGACAGCGCGCACAGCAGCACGATCTTGCCGACATGCGAGCGCATGATGCCTTGCCGGAGCACGAACGCGTTCTGTGCGCCGATGGTGACGATGAGCGACCCGCACAGCGCGGCGCCGTGGGAAAAGGCAATCCAGTTCATGATGGGGAATCGAGGCAGTAGACGGGTGAATCGGTTGGCGCTAGTCTGCGGGCAGCGTCCAGATAAGAGAAGCTAATTCACCTAATGCGGATTAAGGAAATCTAATGCTCGACTACGCGTTGCTCGACGCCCTCGCGGCCGTGATTCGGCACGGTTCGTTCGAACGGGCGGCGAAGGAGCTGAACGTCACGCCATCGGCCGTATCGCAGCGCGTGAAGCTGCTGGAGGAGCGCGTCGGCAGCGTGCTGGTCAAGCGCGGCCAGCCGTGCGTCGCGACGACGTCCGGCGCGCTGCTGTGCCGGCACACCGAGCGCGTGCAACTGCTCGAAGCCGAGCTGGGCGGCCGGATGCCGGCGTTGCCGGGCCAGATTGCGGGCGCATGGCCGACGTTGCGCGTGGCCGTCAACGACGACAGCGTCGCGACGTGGTTCATCGATGCGGTCGGGCCGTTCTGCACCGAGCGCGAGACGCTGCTCGATCTGGTGATCGACGACCAGGACTACACGGCCGCACGCATTCGCGACGGCAGCGTGCAGGGTGCGGTGACGGCGCAGGCCGAACCGATCCAGGGATGCAGGTCGATCCGGCTCGGGCGCATCCGTTATCGCGCGGTATGCTCGCCGGCGTTCCACGATCGCTACTTCGGCGCGGGCATCACGCGCGATGCGCTGCGTCGCGCGCCGTGCGTGATGTTCAATCCGAAGGATGGGCTGCAGGCGCGTTTCATCCGGCGCGTGACGCGCGCGGATCTCGATCCGCCGCAACACTGGATACCGCACGTCGCGGGCTATCTGCGCGCATGCGAAACGGGGCTGGGATGGGGTATGTGCCCGGACCGGATGGTCGATCGCCAGCTCGCCGGCGGCGAACTGGTCGACATGTCACGCGGACGGACCGTCGATATCGAGCTGTACTGGCAGAGCTGGCGCCTGTCGATCGGCTGGCTCGACGATTTCAGTGCGGCGCTGAAGGCGCGCGCCGCTCTGTTTCTCGACTGAGCGGCGCGGCAAGGCTGCGGGCGGCGCGCGTGTCGTGCGCCGCCGCGAGATCAGACGTGATGCAGGCCGTCGAAGTCGACGATTTGCACGAGGCGACCGCGCATTTCGATCAGGCCGCGCTTCTGGAATTTCGACAGCGTGCGGCTGACCGTTTCGAGCGTCATGCCGAGGTAGCTGCCGATGTCTTCGCGCGTCATCCGCAGGTTGAACTCCGACGGCGAGTAGCCGCGCTTCAGGTAGCGCGACGACACGTCGAGCAGGAACGCGGCGACGCGCTCCTCGGCGTTCAGCGAACCGAGCAGCATCGTCTGCGTCGTTTCGCGCACGATCTGCTCGCTCATCAGCTTGTGCATGCGCAACTGCACCGAACCCGCTTCCGAGCACAGCGACTTCAGCGCGCTGTACGGAATCACGCAGACGGAGCTGTCTTCCAGCGCGACCGCGGTACGCGGGTGCGTGTCGTCGCAGATGCCGTCGAGGCCGAGCGCTTCGCCGGCCAGATGCAGGCCGGTGACCTGCTCGCGGCCGTCGTGGCGCGTGGCGACGGTTTTCAGCGAACCGGAGCGCACGGCGAACAGGTTGTCGAAGTTGTCGCCCTCGCGGAACAGCGCTTCGCCGCGCTTGACCGGACGGGATGCGCAGATCACCGACTCGAGACGGCTGAGCACTTCGGGCGCCAGGCCCTGCGGCATGCACAGGTGCCGCATCGCGCACGACGAGCAGTGCGGTGCCTGACGGGGAGCCCAGTTGGCCGCAGCAGACGTGGCGGCGGGACGCGTGGCGACGGGCGTCAACATGATCGTTTACTCCGGCTTTGAATTGATGAAATCATTGTCCCACCGCAAGCTCGGGCTGTCGGGTGACAAAACGTCGCGATGGCGCGCACCTGCCACGGACGTCGCACGCGGTGGGCGCGCATCGTTCAGCTGTGCTGTTCGTCCGCGTGCGCGGCGGCCGGGATCAGCAGCACGGGCAGCGTCGCATGGCGCACGCACTGTTCGGCAATGCTGCCGAGCACCAGCCGGCGGAACCCGCGGCGCCCGTGCGTGCCGAGTACCAGCAGGTCGGCGCCGAACGCCTTCGCACCGTCGAGGATCAGCGCCGACACGTCGTTCAGCGACGATGCCTCGTTGATCCGCGTGGCGCCCTTCACGCCGGCCGCCTCCATCTGCTTCGAGAACTCCGCCGCGAGCGCGTTGCCCTGGGCGAGCAACTGGTCGCGCAGCACGGACGGATCGTAGCCCGGCACGTTGTAATAGATCGCGGCGTTTTCGACGACGTAGAACGGTTGCAGTTCGGCGCCGTGTTCCTTCGCGAGCGCGAGGGCTGCGTCGAATGCGTGGCGGGACGTGTCGCTGCCGTCGATGGCAACGAGGATGCGCTTGTACATGGTGTCTCCGAGTGGCGGGTTGAACGACGAAAGCCGGCCGGATGGCCGAGCCGACCGTGCACGGCTGCGGGGCAGCGTAAACCAACGGCCGTGATTCTGCAGCGTCGTGCCGGGCGGCGCGCGCCCATGAGTACGCAGCGTTCATTGAATCGCAATAATCTCGCGCGGATATGACGTCGATCAATTCCGGTGCATCGAAACCGGCGCGGGCGGGGTGTCCTTCACGGACGATGCCGATATTGCCGGATGTGTCGGCACGGCGCTGGATGGGCGTGTGTGGCGGGTGCGGCGACAGGCAGCGTTTCGAACGTTCGATTGAAACGCGAGGGGCTTGCCGATGGCGCCGCCGGGCGTGTCGACGTCGTTGAATTCGATGCCGGACGGTGCGGGAAGGGCGCTCGCGCCGACGCTTTTCTCGCGGCGAAGTGTGTCGAATCGAAGCAAATCCCGTTCCGGACACGACGGGAAAACGGTGGGTGGGCGGTCGCCACAGTCGTGCGGCGTGCGCTGATTTGTCCTGATTTATTTCAGCTAGAACCCGCGTTTCCTACAGAGTATGATTCCTTTCCTGCGAAGCGGCGACAGGGGACGCAGTCTCGCCGCCTCTGCCCGCACCGGGGCGCCGCAACACCCTTAACGACGGGCAGCGAACAACAAACAAGGGACTAGAGGTGGCGGATTCATGCAAGCGACTACTGCCTTCACGCACCGCGGTTATTTGTTGAACTGCGCGCCCGCGCGCGCGAGCGACGGTTCATTCAAGCCCTACGTCGTGATCTCCCGATCGAGCGACGGGGAGCTCGTCGCTAACCGTTTCTTTCCGACCGAGCTCCAGTTCAACGACGAAGGCGACGCGATCGCGCACGCGCGCGACTGGGCCGTGCGCTGGATCGACGCGAGCAGCATCACGATCTGACGTCGCAGGGCGGCAATCGCGTCGGCCATCCGGCCGATACCCTGGCGTGCCGCCGCCGATCGAAAACGCGGTAATCTTGCGGAACCCGTTACTTCATGAGCGGCCGCGCCGATGCGCGGCCGCCTGCATTGGCATATGTCGACATCACCCGCCCGTCAGTGGGGCCTCGAAGAAATCGTTGCCGGCTTGCGCGAATCGCGCGAGGAACTGCATCGCACCCGCCATCCGCGCGGCATCCGTGAACTGCCGTCGCGCGACGCGATCTGCAAGATCGTGACCGGCCTGCGCGCGTCGATGTTTCCGACGCATTACGGCGCGCCGGATCTCACCGACGAAAGCGTCGACTATTACGTGGGTCATACGCTCGAGAGCACGCTGCGGATCCTCTCCGAACAAATTCGCCGTGCGTTGCCGTTCCTGCCCGAGCACGCGGACACGCCGTTCGTGGCACTCGACGAACGCGCGTTCGAGATCGCACGCGAGTTCGGGCGGCAGCTGCCGTCGATTCGCGCGCTGCTGGTGAGCGACATCCAGGCGGCGTACGCGGGCGATCCGGCCGCGCAGCACATCACCGAGATCCTGCTCTGCTATCCCGGCGTGCTCGCGATGATGCACCACCGGCTCGCCCATGCGCTGCACCAGCTCGGTGTGCCGCTGCTCGCGCGCTTCATCAACGAGATCGCGCATTCGGCCACCGGCATCGACATCCACCCCGGTGCGCAGATCGGCCCGAGCTTCTTCATCGACCACGGCACCGGCGTCGTGATCGGCGAAACCGCGATCATCGGCGAGCGCGTGCGCGTGTACCAGGCCGTCACGCTCGGCGCGAAGAGCTTCCCGGCCGACGGCGACGGCGCGCTGGTGAAGGGCAACGCACGCCATCCGATCGTCGAGGACGACGTGGTGATCTATGCGGGCGCGACCATTCTCGGCCGCGTGACGATCGGGCGCGGCTCGGTGATCGGCGGCAACGTGTGGCTCACGCACAGCGTGCCGCCCGGCACGAGCGTCGCGCAGGGCAAGGTCCGCGAGGGCGGCAGCGCCGAGAAGCCGTAACGCGGCGGGCGAGCGGGGCCGCGCGCGGTCGCGCGACATCCGACGCAGCGGCCGGCGCGGCGGCCGACGACCGGCCTCGCGGTCAGCGAAGCGACATGCGTTTCATCCCGGATACCGGCTCCCGGCTGGCAGCGGCTGCGGGCAGCGCGCTGCGCCGCCGCTCCTCCGGCGTCAATGCTTGCCGGCCGGCGATCGATGCTTGTACAGCACGTCCTGATCGACGCGGATCAGGTTCTGCCCCGCATCGACGACGAAATCCACGCCGTTGTAGGCGCTGCCGGTGAGCAGCAGGATCGCGCTCGCGACGTCGTCGGGGCCGGCGATGCGCGCGAGCGGCGTCGACGCGCGGCTCGCGTGTTCGAAGTCGGCCTGCGTTTGATCGTCGCTCGGCAGCATCAGCCCCGGGAACACCGCATTCACGCGCAGCACCGGCGCCGACGAAAGCGCGAGCATCTGCGTGAGGTTGCCGAGCGCGGCCTTCGCGACCGTGTAGCTGAAGTGGTCGCGGTGGAAGTTCTCCTTGATCTTCTGATCGACCACGTTGACCACGACGCCCTGCGCGCCGGCCGCGCGCGCCCGCTCGTAGAAGGCACGCGTGAGCAGGATCGGCGCGCGGCAGTTCACGGCCCACGCCTGATCGAACGCCGCGAGTTCGAAGCTCGGAAAATGGTCTTGCCAGAACACCGACGCGTTGTTGACCAGCACGTCGAGGCGGCCGAAGCGCGCATACACCTGATCGATCAGCGCGCCGATCTGCGCGGCATCCGACAGGTCGGCCTGCAGCGCGACTGAATCGTGCCCGCGTTCGGCGATCGCGCCGGCCGCCGTATGGGCGGCGTCGGCCGAGCGATCGTAGTGGATCGCGGTGCGGTAGCCGTGATCGGCGAAATACTCGGCGAATGCGCGCCCGGCCCGGCGCGCGGCGCCCGTCACGAGCACGACGGGCGTGTTCGCCGCTTGCTTCCGGGGCTGCATTACGTGTTGGTGAGGTTGACTGAAGAAGGATTCGCGACGATCGACAGGAATTCGCGCCGCGTCGACGGATCGGTGCGGAACGTGCCGAGCATGCGCGATGTGACCATTTCCACGCCGGGCTTGTGCACGCCGCGCGTCGAGATGCACTGGTGCGCGGCTTCGAGGATCACGCCGACGCCCTTCGGCTGCAGCACGTCGAACAGCGTGTCGGCGATCTGCACGGTCATCTTTTCCTGGATCTGCAGGCGCTTGGCGAAGGCATCGACGAGGCGCGCGAGCTTCGAGATGCCGACGACGCGATGGTTCGGCAGATAGGCCACGTGCGCACGGCCGATGATCGGCACCATGTGATGCTCGCAGTAGCTCTCGAAGCGGATGTCCTTCAGCACGATCATTTCGTCGTAGCCGTCGACTTCGCTGAAGGTGCGCGCGAGGATGTCGCGCGGCTCCAGCGCATAGCCGGCGAAGAACTGCTCGTATGCGCGCACGACCCGCGCCGGGGTGTCGAGCAGGCCTTCGCGGGCCGGATCGTCGCCGGCCCAGCGCAGCAGCACGCGAACGGCATCCTCGGCTTCTTCCCGGGTCGGCCGGGAGGCGGCCGGTTCGGGCCGCGTGGTTTTCTTACCCATCTTCTGATCGCTCCATCGAATGCGGCCGCCAGCGGCGGCGCGGATATCCGGACATTGTTTCATGCTTTGGCCGCCCGTGCGTACGTGCGTACCGCCTGCCGTGGGCGTCCGCTACTTCGGCCATTCGTCCTGCTCGTCGTTGAACAGCGACGCGACGACGCCGCGCAGCCACGCGGTGCGCGGATCGTTGTGGAACTTGCGATGCCAGTGCTGCTTCAGGTCGAAGCGCGGCAGCGGCAGCGGCGGCTCGACCGGCACGATGAACGCGTGCTCGGCCGCATACGCGTAGCCGATCGCATGCGGCACGGTCGCGATCAGGTCGGTGCGGCTCAGGATGAACGGCAGGCTCATGAAGTGCGGCGTCTCGAGCACCGCGCGGCGCTGCATGCGCTGCTTCGCGAGGTGTTTCTCGAGCACTTCCTGGCTGCGGCCTTCGGCGCGCACCACCGCATGTCCGCAGCCGAGGAACTGCTCGATCGTCAGCGGGCGCGCGTGTTCGAGCGGATGGCCGCGCCGCATCAGGCAGACGAACCGGTGCGTGAACAGCCGCTGCTGGAAGAAGTTGTTGCCGTCGAGATCGGGGAAATAGCCGACCGCCAGATCGATCGAGCCGGCTTCGAGCCCGCGGCCCACTTCGTCGTGCGACAGCGATACCGAACGCAGGTTCGCGTGCGGCGCCAGGCTCGCGAAGGCCTGCAGCAGCTTCGGCAGGAACACGATCTCGCCGACGTCCGACAGCGCGATCGAGAACGTATGCATGCTCGCTGCCGGATCGAAGTCGTGCGGCGCGACCAGGCCGCGCTCGATCTGCGCGAGCGCGTCGCGCGCGGCCGGCAGCAATGCCAGCGCGCGCGGCGTCGGCTCCATCCCGCGCGACGTGCGCACGAACAGCGGATCGCCGAAGTAGGCGCGCAGCCGGCCGAGCGCCGTGCTCACGCGCGGCTGGCTCACGCCGAGCAGGTCGCCGGCGCGGCTCACGTTGCGCGTGTCGTCGAGCGCGACGAGATAGGGAATCAGGTTCAGATCGAGCGCGTCCATCGCCGGGCCAATATCTTGAAAATGAATAGAACATATCCGCTGAATCGCGTTGCCGGATAGTCGGGAAAGCGCTGAAATGTGTTCCACGATTCGAATTAATGTTCAGGAGACGAACAATGCGCACCCAGGTCGCCATCATCGGCGCCGGTCCTTCCGGCCTTTTGCTTTCCCATCTGCTGCGCCTGCAAGGCGTCGATTCCATCCTCGTCGAAGCCCGCTCGCGGGAATACTGCGAGAACCGCATTCGCGCCGGCGTGCTCGAGCAGGGAACGGTCGACACGCTGAACGAAGCCGGCCTCGGCGACCGGATGCGGCGCGAGGGGCTCGAACATCACGGCATCGAGCTGCTGTTTTCCGGCCAGCGTCACCGGATCGACCTGAGCGGGCTGACCGGCGGCCGCGCGATCACCGTCTACAGCCAGCACGAGGTCGTGCGCGACCTGATCGCGGCCGGCGATACGCACGGCCATCAGATGCACTTCGACGTCTCGGACGTGGCGCTGCACGACGTGGAGAGCGACCGTCCGTTCGTCACGTTCACCCACGCGGACGGCCGCGCCGAGCGCATCGACTGCGACTACATCGCCGGCTGCGACGGCTTTCACGGCATCGCGCGGCAGACGGTCCCCGCCGAGAAGCTGAACACGTTCGAACGCGTCTATCCGTTCGCGTGGCTCGGCATCCTCGCGGATGCGGCGCCGTCGCTCGACGAGCTCGTGTACGCGCATCACGACAACGGCTTTGCGCTGTTCTCGATGCGCTCGCCGACGGTCACGCGCCTTTATCTGCAATGCCGGCCCGACGAAGACCTCGCCGAATGGTCCGACGCGCGCATCTGGGACGAGCTGCACACGCGTTTCTCGAACGACACCGGCTGGACGCCGACCGAAGGCCCGATCACGCAGAAGAGCGTGACGCCGATGCGCAGCTTCGTGTCGGAGACCATGCAGCACGGCCGGCTGTTCCTCGCCGGCGACGCCGCGCACATCGTGCCGCCGACCGGCGCCAAGGGGATGAACCTCGCGGTCGCCGACGTGCGCGTGCTGTCCCGCGCGCTCGGCGCGCGCTACCGCGATGGCGACGCCGCGCCGCTCGAGCGCTACTCGGCGACCTGCCTCGAACGCATCTGGCGCGCCGAGCATTTCTCCTACTTCATGACGAACATGCTGCATTCGTCGCCCGACGATTCGCCGTTCGTCAATCGCCTGAAGTTCGCCGAGCTGAAGTACGTGACGCGCTCGCGGGCCGCCGCGCAGTCGCTCGCCGAAAACTACGTCGGCCTGCCGTTCGACGACCAGCTCGCCTCCGATGCAACCCGCCTTGACAACGCGCTGTGCGCGACTCTATGATCGGCAATCGTTCGCTAATCGAATCAAGGTTCGATAGTCGAACAAAAGCCGAGGGTCGACGACGGCCTGCGGCGCGGCACGCGCTCCGCGTGTCACTTCGACAGGCCGCGCATCGTGCCGCGGGTTCGTATCAGGAAGAGACATGGTCAACAAGATTTTCGAATCGCTTCAAGCGGCGGTGGCGGACGTTCACGACGGCGCGACCATCATGATCGGCGGCTTCGGTACGGCGGGCATGCCGTCCGAGCTGATCGACGCGCTGATCGAGCAGGGCGCGCGCGGCCTGACGATCGTCAACAACAACGCGGGCAACGGCGAGACGGGGCTGGCGGCGCTGCTGAAAGCCAAGCGCGTTCGCAAGATCATCTGCTCGTTTCCGCGCCAGAGCGATTCGCAGGTGTTCGATGGGCTGTACCGTGCGGGCGAGATCGAGCTGGAGCTCGTGCCGCAGGGCAACCTCGCCGAGCGGATCCGCGCGGCCGGCGCCGGCATCGGCGGCTTCTTCACGCCGACGGGTTTCGGCACGAAGCTCGCCGAAGGCAAGGAAACGCGCGTGATCGACGGCAAGTCGTACGTGTTCGAAACGCCGATCCATGCGGACTTCGCGCTGGTGAAGGCGTACAAGGGCGACCGCTGGGGCAATCTCGTCTATCGCAAGACGGCGCGCAACTTCGGGCCGATCATGGCCAGCGCGGCGAAGGTCGCGATCGTACAGGTGTCGGAAGTCGTGCCGCTCGGCGCGCTGAACCCGGAACACATCGTGACGCCGGGCATTTTCGTGCAGCGCGTCGTCGAAGTGCCGCAAGCCGCGCATGCGGCCGAGCTGGCTGCTGAACGCGCCTCGCAAGCCGCCTGACGGCCCGAACCTCGTATGGGACCGGCGTTCGCGCGGCAGCGCCCGCGCCGGTCGACAGGAGAACCGAAATGAAACGACTGACCCGCGATGAAATGGCCAAGCGCGTCGCCCAGGACATCCCCGAAGGCGCGTACGTGAACCTCGGCATCGGCGTGCCGACGCTGGTGGCGAACCACCTCGATCCGAGCAAGGAAATCTTCCTGCACAGCGAGAACGGCCTGCTCGGGATGGGCCCGGCGCCCGCGCCCGGCGCCGAGGACGACGAACTGATCAACGCCGGCAAGCAGCACGTGACGCTGCTCACCGGCGGCGCGTATTTTCACCATGCAGATTCGTTCGCGATGATGCGTGGCGGCCATCTCGACTACTGCGTGCTCGGCGCGTTCCAGGTGTCGGCGGACGGCGACCTCGCGAACTGGCATACCGGCGCGCCCGACGCGATTCCGGCCGTCGGCGGCGCGATGGACCTCGCGATCGGCGCGAAGCAGGTGTTCGTGATGATGGAGCACCTGACGAAGCAGGGCGAGAGCAAGATCGTGGCGCAGTGTTCGTATCCGGTGACGGGCGTGCAGTGCGTGAGCCGCATCTATACGGATCTCGCGGTGCTCGACGTGACGGCCGACGGTCTCGCGGTGAGCGAGATCTTCACCGACCTGTCGTTCGACGAACTGCGCAAGCTGACCGGCGTGCCGCTGATCGACGCGACGCGCAAGGCGGCGGCCTGAACGGCAAGCGGGCCGGCGTGCGCGTTCGATCGCACGCCGACCCGCTTCGGTAGACAATAGCCGCACGCCGTTTTTCCACTCTGACGCCATGCTCGAAGACAGCGCCCGCCTCACTTCCCTCATCTGCGGCACCGAGCCGCTCAACCGGATCTGGTCGCCGCGCGCGACGATCCAGCGGATGCTCGACGTCGAGGCGGCGCTCGCCCGTGCGCTCGCCGCGCAGCAGGTGATTCCCGCGGCGGCGGTCGCGCCGATCGAACGCGCCTGCGACGCCGGCCGGCTCGACGGCGACGCGCTCGCACAGGGCGCCGCGCTCGGCGGCAATCTGGCGATTCCGCTCGTCAAGCAGCTCACCGCGCTGGTGAAGGCCGACGACCCGGAAGCCGCCAAGTTCGTGCACTGGGGCGCGACCAGCCAGGACATCATCGACACCGCGACCGTGCTGCAGCTGCGCGACACGCTCGACGTGCTCGAGCCGCTGCTCGACGAAGCGTGCGCGTCGCTCGCGACGCTCGCTCGCGCGCATCGCGCGACGCCGATGATCGGCCGCACGTGGCTGCAGCAGGCGCTCCCCATCACGCTCGGCCTCAAGTTCGCGCAATGGCTCGATGCGCTGCTGCGTCATCGCACGCGTTTCGCCGAATTGCGCGAACGCGCGCTGGTGCTGCAGTTCGGCGGGGCGGCCGGCACGCTCGCGAGCCTGCGCGAACACGCGGCCGGCGTGAGCGCCGCGCTCGCGGCCGATTTGAAGCTCGCGCTGCCGGCCGTGCCGTGGCATACGCAGCGCGATCGCATCGCGGAAGCCGCGTCGTGTTTCGGGATGCTCGTCGGCACGCTCGGCAAGATCGCGCGCGACGTGTCGCTGCAGATGCAGACCGAAGTGGGCGAGCTCGGCGAACCGGCGGCGGCCGGCAAAGGCGGCTCGTCGACGATGCCGCACAAGCGCAACCCGGTCGGCTGCGCGGCGGTGCTCACCGCCGCGACGCGCGCGCCGAACCTCGTGGCGACCGTGTTCGCGGCGATGGTGCAGGAGCATGAGCGCGCGCTCGGCGGCTGGCAGGCCGAATGGGACGCGCTGCCCGACCTCGCGCGCCTGACCGGCGGCGCGCTCGCGCAGATCGCGCAGATCGCCGCGGGCCTCGACGTCAACACCGAGCGCCTCGCCGCGAACCTCGACGTCACGCACGGGCTGATCCTCGGCGAAGCCGTGATGCTCGCGCTCGGCGACCGGATCGGCCGGCTCGATGCGCACCATGTCGTCGAGCATGCGTCGAAGCAGGCCGTGCGCACCGGCGCGACGCTGTTCGACGTGCTCGCGGCGGATCCGGCCGTATCCGCCCACCTGTCGCGCGACGCGCTCGCGCAGCTGCTCGATCCCGCTCATTACGTCGGCGAGGCGCACGCCTACGTCGACGCCGTGCTCGCGCTGCACGCGGGCGCGCAATAACCAGGAGAACCAAGAGATGCCTTTCGCCACTGTCAACGGCGTGAAACTGCATTACCGGATCGACCGTGCCGCGCGCGCCGACGCGCCGTGGCTCGTCTTCTCGAACTCGCTCGGCGCGGATCTGCAGATGTGGGCGCCGCAGATTCGCCCGCTCACGCAGCACTTCAACGTGCTGCGCTACGACACGCGCGGCCACGGCCATTCCGAAGCGCCGGCCGGCTCGTACACGATCGATCAGCTCGCAGGCGACGTGATCGGTCTGCTCGACCATGTCGGCATCGAGCGCGCCTGTTTCTGCGGGATCTCGATGGGCGGCTTGACCGGCGCCGCGCTCGCCGCGCGCTTTCCGGCGCGTATCGCGCGGGCGGTGCTCGCCAACACGTCCGCAAAGATCGGTTCGCCGGAAGTGTGGGCGCCGCGTGCGCAGAAGGCGCGCGCCGAAGGGATGGCCGCGCTCGCCGATGCGGTGCTGCCGCGCTGGTTCACCGACGCGTTCGTCGAACGCGAGCCGCGCCTGTTCGACGCGATCCGCGACACCTTCGTGCATACCGACAAGGACGGCTATGCGGCGAACTGCGACGCGCTGAATGCAGCCGACCTGCGCGACGAAGTGAAGGGCATTGCGCTGCCGGTGCTCGTCGTGACCGGCGCGAAGGACATGTCGACGCCGCCCGACCAGGGCCGTGCGCTGGCCGCCGCGATTCCCGGAGCGCGTCACGTCGAATTCGACGGCGCGCACATTTCCAACATCGAGTGCGCCGACGGTTTCAACCGCGCGCTGCTCGACTTCCTGACCGCGTGAGGCGCCGACGATGGACGACCAGCAACGCTACGAAGCGGGGATGAAGGTGCGTCGCGCGGTGCTCGGCGACGCGCACGTCGATCGCTCGCTCGAAAACCGCACCGAAGTGACCGAGGAATTCCAGAACCTGATCACGCGCTACGCGTGGGGCGAGATCTGGACGCGCGACGGCCTGCCGCGCCATACGCGCAGCCTGCTGACCATCGCGATGATGGTCGCGCTGAACCGCGGCGAGGAGCTTGCGCTGCACCTGCGCGCGGCGCGCAACAACGGCGTGACGCGCGACGAAATCAAGGAAGTGCTGCTGCAGACCGCGATCTACTGCGGCGTGCCGGCCGCGAACTCGGCGTTTCATCTCGCCGACAAGATCTTCAAGGAGCAGGACGCCGCCGCATAGGCGAGGCCGGCGCGCGCGCCGGCACCGCTTCGCTCGCGCGCCGCGCCGAGGCCGGCGCAGCGTGACGAGCACAATAAGTACGATAAGCACGACGAGCAATGAACGCGCCGGCAGCGTACCGGTGCGTGAGCGAAGGAAAGGCGCGGTCGGGAGGCCGCGCGTGTTGCATCCATATCAATGCAGGAGCGGACCGAAGCGAGCGCCGAAGCGCAGCGTCGGCCGACAAGGAGACTAGCGATGAATCGCACCCCCGTGGTCGATGTTCAGACCTTCATCAACGAGCAGCCGTTCGGTGGTTTTCAGTGGCTCGTGTTCCTCATGTGTTTCGTGATCGTGCTGCTCGACGGCTTCGATACGGCCGCGATCGGCTTCATTGCGCCGTCGCTGCTCGGCGAATGGAACCTCAGCAAGCCCGATCTCGCGCCGGTGCTGAGCGCCGCGCTGTTCGGCCTCGCGTGCGGCGCGCTCGTGTCCGGTCCGCTGTCCGACCGCCTCGGGCGGCGTTCGCTGCTGCTTGGTTCGGTGTTCCTGTTCGGCGTCGCGTGCTTCGCTTCCGCCTTCTCGACCACCATCGGGCACCTGACGGTGCTGCGGTTCATCACCGGCGTCGGCCTCGGCGCCGCGATGCCGAACGCCGTCACGATGATGGGTGAGTTCTGCCCGGACAAGCGCCGCGCGACCGTGATCAATCTGATGTTCTGCGGTTTTCCGCTCGGCGCCGCGTTCGGCGGTTTTCTCGCGGCGTGGATGATTCCGCATTTCGGCTGGCGCAGCGTGCTGCTGCTCGGCGGCGTGACGCCGTTGCTGCTCGGCGTGCTGTTGCTGCTGAAGATGCCCGAGTCGGTGCGCTTCATGGTCGCGCACGGCCGCAGCGTCGAGCGTATTCGCGCGACGCTCGCGCGCATCTCGCGCGATGCGCTGAATGCCGGCTCGTTCGCGCTGACCGAAACGGCGCCGCAGACGGGCGGCAAGGGGCTCGGCGTCGTGATGTCGCGCGCGTACCTCGCCGGCTCGGTGATGCTGTGGGTCGCGTACTTCATGGGGCTCGTCATCTTCTACGCGTCGATCAACTGGATGCCGATTCTGCTGAAGGATGCCGGCCTCGCGCCGAAGAGCGCGACGCTGATTTCCGCGCTGTTCCCGCTCGGCGGCGTCGGCGCGGTGCTGTGCGGCGTGCTGATGGACCGCTTCAACGCGAACCGCGTGATCGCCGTCTGCTACGCGCTGACCGCGATCAGCGTGTACGCGATCGGACAGGCCGCCGGCAATGTGGGGCTGCTGGTGCTGGTCGTGTTCGTCGCGGGCGTGCTGATGAACACCGCGCAGTCGTCGATGCCGGCGCTTGCCGCCGCGTTCTACCCGACCGAGGGGCGTGGCACGGGCGTCGCATGGATGCTGGGCGTGGGACGCTTCGGCGGGATTGCCGGGTCGTTCCTCGTCGCGGAACTGACGCGCCGGCATTTCTCGTTCGCGTCGGTGTTCGCGACGATCGCGGTGGCCGGCCTGCTCGCATGCGTCGCGCTGCTCATCAAGCAGATGGCGCGGCCGCACGGCGCCGCGCAACCGGCCGGGAAGGTCGAGTCGCTCGGGCATTGACCGCGAGCGTGGCGGGCGACGCACCGGGTTCGTTGGTGCGGCGCGGGCCGGCGCGGTGAGCGACGGCCGACGACGGATCGGGCCGCTTCGGCGGCCCGTCGCTATTGCGGCCGGTGCGCCGCTATTCCTCGGCGTCGTGTTCCTTGACGAAATTTCGCAGATACGCGCGCAGCGCCGCCTCCTGGCTGCGATGATCGATGTGGCTGGCGGCGCCTATTTCGGCTTCGTCGCCGAACAGTGTCGGCGGCGCGCAGTACGTGCCCACTTCGACGTTTTCGCGCAGCACGCGGATGTCGTGCGTGAGCGGGCGATATTCGGCGACCCAGTGCATGCCTTCGATATGCTCGCCGGCCTTCAGCAGTGGCTTCATCGACAACCTCCGTGCAGAGCAGCGGTGCAGCCGCCTAAGCGGCTGCACGCGCCCGTACGCGAAGGGTACGCCTGCGCCGCACGAAGCTCAACGGGCGCACTTGTGAGTGCTTACTGCGGTAGCAAGTGGATGACGAGCGGATACAGCGACAGGACCAGCAGCGCGGCCATCGTGACGTTGAAGATGCGCAGCGCGCGGCGGTTCGACAGGAAGCGGCGCAGGCCCTGGCCGAAGGCGGCCCACAGGCTGATGCACGGAAAGCCGATCATGACGAACACGACGGCCATCCACGCGGCGTTCATGCCGTAGTCGGCTGACAGGCGGATCGTCGTCGCGGCGGTCAGCACCATCATCCACGCTTTCGGGTTCACCCACTGGAACGCGGCGGCTTCGACGAACGTCATCGGCCGCGGCTTCGCGCCGTGCGCCTTTACCTCCCCGGACGTGCCGATTCGCCATGCGAGATACAGCAGATAGGCGACGCTCGCGACTTCGAGAATCGTATACAGGAACGGCACGCGGCGGAACGCTTCGCCGAGGCCGAAGCCGACGCAGAGCATCAGGATCGCAACGCCGCTGCTGATGCCGAACAGGTGCGGCATCGTGCGGCGGAAACCGAAGTTGACGCCGGACGCGAGCAGCATCGTGTTATTCGGGCCTGGCGTGATCGACGTGACGAGCGCGAACAGCATGCCGGCCGGCAATGCGCTGAGGGTGAGGAATTCCATCGCGAAGTTCTCCATTCGTGTTCGAGGCTGGGATGGAGTCAGTGTAGCGACGGGTTTATGTACAGTACCGGTACAGTTGGATTGACGATTGCCGGTACGGGTGGTTGTTGTCTGCGTGTGCTCTTTCGCCGAATGTTGTCTGTCAGAAAAGATGTCCGCAGTCTCAATAAGTTGTCTTTGAATAATTGGCTACCTTCCACGTGCAAGGGATGTGATCCATATCGGCGGGCAGAAAATGATCGGTGGTATATGACGCAATGTTTGATCGACGTTGTCACATCGGAGGCGCTCATCCGCCATTCAACGTGCGATTTCGCCCGCGCACAAAGCATCGTCGATCACAACCGTCAAGCAGCGCATGGCAGCGATCTGTCACATGTTCGACGGGCTCGTCACCGGCCAAGATGGGCCGTACGTCCCGCCGCGCCGGTGAAGGGCCCGACCTACACCACAAAGCAGGGCAAGATGCCAGTGCTCGACGCGACTGAAGCGGAGTAACTGCTCGACAGTATCGATGTGAGGATGCCGGTCGGGCTGCGTGACCGCGCGCGGATCGCGTTGATGGTGTTTTCGTTCACGTAGATCGGCGCAGCGCTCACGATGCCGTGTCATCACACGCTCGAAGCGTACATGCATGCATACCTCGAGGGCATTGGCCTGGCTGCTGAGCCGAAGCTCGACCTGATCCTGCAACGCACGGCCGCGCTCGGCATGCGCGGCAAGGTCACGATCAGCCACGGCTTCTGCCTCGGCGACCTCGCCGAACGCGAGCGCGACGCGCTGCTCGCGCGGATGGCCGAGCTGCGCGTCGCGATCGTCACGACCGCGCCGGCCGCGGTGCCGGTGCCGTCGGTCGCCGCGTGCCGCGCGGCGGGCGTGACGGTCATCGGCGGCAACGACGGCGTGCGCGATACGTGGACGCCGTTCGGTTCGCCCGACATGCTGGAGCGCGCGATGCTGATCGCGATGCGCAACGATTTCCGGCGCGACGACGCGCTCGAAGTCGCCTCGACTGCGTGACCCACGGCGGCGCGCGCGGCTGCGGCTTCGTCGACTACGGCCTGGAGGCCGGCAAGCGCGCCGACGTCGTGCTCGTCGATGCGGCGACGTTCGCGGAAGCCGTAGTCGCGCGGCCGCTGCGGCGGCTCGTCGTCTCGTCGGGGAAGATCGTCGCGCGCGACGGCGTGCTGCTCTGAGCGCAACGCCGCCGCACGCGCTTAGTGCTGCTCGTGCTCGAGCATCGTCGCCAGCGCTTTCGTCAGTTCATTGACCACCGGATCGGCGGTCGGCCGGTGCAGGATCGCGATGTCCATGTTCTCGATCGGCGCGAAGCCCTGCGTCGCGGTCAACACGACGTGCTCGTCGGTGACCGCGCGCGCGGGCAGCACGCTGATGCCGAGGCCGTCCGCGACGGCCGCCTGGATGCCGCTCAGGCTCGACGTCGTGAACGCGATGCGCCAGCGCCGGCCGCGTGCCTCGATCGCCTCGATCATGTCGTCGCGATAAAGCCCGCGCGGCGGGAACGCGACGATCGGCAGCGGATCGAGATCGATCGACGGATGCCGCGCGCTGTCGATCCAGCGCAGCTTCTCGGGCCAGCGCACGACCGCCTCGCGGCTGCCGCGCCGCTGCTTGATCAGCACCAGGTCGAGCTCGCCGCGATCGTACGCGGCGCTGACGTCGCGGCTCAGCCCGCACGTGACTTCCAGCTTCACCTGCGGATGATCGCGCTTGAACGCCGCGAGCGCGTGCGTCGTGCGGCCCGCCGCGAAATCGTCGGGCACGCCGAGCCGGATCGTCAGCGCGACGGTGGCGCCCGTCAGCGCTTCGAGCATCTCGTCGTTCAACGCGAGCATGCGGCGCGCGTAGCTCAGCACGGTCACGCCCGCGTCGGTCGGCCGGACGTCGCGCGTGCCGCGGTCGAGCAGCCGGTGTCCGGCGATCTCCTCGAGCCGCCGCACCTTCTGGCTGACGGTCGACTGCGTCGAATGCAGCCGTGCGGAGGCCGTCGTGAAACTGCCGCAATCCGCGACCATCACGAGCGCGCGCAGCAGGTCGAGGTCGAACAGGGGTCTATTCATTTCCGCACTTGTTTGGATCGCCGCATTTCATTTTCAACTATCGGTGGGCGATTTTTAACATGGCCGGTGCGTGTCGGCAACCGCGATTGATGTGGAGGCTGCACGCCATTACGCACTTCAACGCAGCGCTGGCGCGTGCGCTGGATGGGCGCGCTCGGCGGCCGCCTCTGGCGGAAGCGCGCGGTGCGTCGATGTAGCGGGATACGACGGATCGGTCGACACTGAACGCCCCGGAAACCGCGCGTTAGCGGCCAGGCATAAGTTGCTCGGCGCGGTGACCGCTTCAGGTCTGGTGTCGGCCGGCGCCCGGCTTGAAGCGCGAGCCGAGCCGGTAACGATTGCCCGGATGCACGAAGTGCACGAACGTGACGGGTAAGCCGTTCGTCCAGGTGCGACGCGTGAGCGTCAGGCACGGCTCGTCGGCGGGCATGTCGAGCAGCCGTGCCTGCTCGCCGGTCGGCAGCGACGCGTCGACGACGTGCTCGATTTCGAGTTCGTGGTGCGACACGTTGTTGAACAGGTATTCGGACGGCGGCTCGACTTCGAAATCCTGATCGATGAAACCGGGCGCGGCGGCCGGATTGACGTAGCGGTCCTCGAGCTGGATCGGGCGGCCGTTCTCCTCGTGCACGCACACCACGTGAAAGACCGGCGTGTTGACGTCGAGCCCGAACGCGGCGGCCACGTCGAACGACGCGGGCTCGCGCGCGCGGCTCAGTACGCGACAGCGGTATTCGTGGCCGCGCGCGCGAATCTCGTCGCGGATGTGCGCGATCATCAGCAGGTTCGACTGCGGCTTCGCTTCGGCGACGAAGGTGCCGACGCCGGAGATCCGCTCGAGCACGCCTTCCTCGGTCAGCTCGCGCAGCGCGCGATTGACCGTCATGCGCGCGACGCCGAAGCGCGCGGCGAGATCGAGCTCGGATGGAATGCGCTCGCCCGTGCGCCATTCGCCCGACGCGACGTTCCGGCGAACGAGCGTCTTGATCTGCTGGAACGGTGCGGTGGCCTTCGTGACCATCGGTGGATCCTCGCGCGTAGAAGTGACGACGCTAGCCGTCGTGACTGACGATGACCAGGATCTCCGCCTGCGGGGTGCCGACGCTGCGCGTGCGGTGCGGGATCAGTGCGTTGAAATAGACTGAATCGCCGGTCGCGAGTTGCACCGTCTCGTTGGGAAATTCGATCTCGACGCGCCCCTTGTGGACGAACGGGAATTCCCTGCGTTCGTGCTCGCGAAACGTCGACGCCACGAATTCGTGCAGCGGCGGTACGACGAACGGCAGCGTCTTCTTCGGCGCGAGGCCGGCGGCGATGCTTTTGGGGCGATGCGCGTCGTGGCCGGCGGCCGCTCCCATTGCCGTGCGCTCGCCGGCACGCGTGACGGTGTGCGGCTCAGCCGGCCGGCAGGTTGCGGACGTCGGCCGTCGGCTCGGCGCCGAACGCGTCGCTGAGCGCGTAGCGGATCAGATGCCGCGCGGCCTCGTCGGGCGTCGACAGCGCGCCGCTCGCTTTCAGCGCGTCGAATTTTTCTCGCATCGGGAAGTTGGCTTCGCTGGTCGAGCGGATCGTTGCCTGCATGCCGGTGTCGACGACACCCGGCGCGACGCTGCAGATCCGCAGCGCGCGGTTCGCGTCGAGCGCGACGGCGCGCGCGTGGTGATCGAGCGCGGCCTTCGTCGCGCAGTAGACGCTCCAGCCCGCGTATGCGTTGCGGGCGGCGCCGCTCGACACGTGCAGCACGCGGCATTCGGTCGGCGCCGCTGCGGCTTGCACGAGCGCGGCCGACAGCATCAGCGGGGCGGCGACGTTCAGCGCGACCGCGCGCGCGACCAGCGCCGGGTCTTGCGCGGCCAGCGGGCCGATCGGATCGACGACGCCTGCGTTATTGAACAGCAGGACGAGCGATGCGCCGTCGACGAAGCTGCGCAGCGCGCCGCCGGCGAGCCAGGCAGCCACGGCCGCGGTGTCGGACAGGTCGAGTTCGGTCTCGACAAGGCGATCGCCGGCTGTTGCGGCGAGCGACGGATGCCGGCTGCGCGATACGCCGAGCACGGCGATGTCCTGCTGCAGCAATTGTTCGGCGAGCGATGCGCCGAGGCCGCGCGTATGTCCGGTGACGATGGCGCGCACGCTGGGTGCGCAAGCGGTTGCATTCATGGGGGTGAGCGAGTGTGCGGATGAGGGAGCGAACAGGGGCGCGAACGTGCGGAGCGGAGGCGCGGCGGCACGGCAGGCGATGCGCCGATGCGCCGGCGCGAATGCGCGAGCGGATCGCGCAGCGTCGCGACGCGTGACGCGTATCGTAGCGCCGGCGTGCGCGACGCGCAAACGGGCAAACGGGCAAACGGGCAAACGCACCGACGCACGAACGCACGAACGCGCCAATGCGCCAATGCGCCAATGCGCCAACGCCAACGCCAACGCCGACGCCGACGCCAACGCCAACGCCAACGCCAACGCCAACGCCAACGCCAACGCCAACGCGCAAAGGCGCAAGGCGCAAGGCGCAAGGCGCAAGGCGCAAGGCGCAAAGGCGCAAAGGCGCAAAGGCGCAAAGGCGCAAAGGCGCAAGGGCGCAAGGGCGCAAGGGCGCAAGGGCGCAAGGGCGAATACGCCGGAGTGCAGAGACGCAGCGACGCCAGGGCACAAGGGCACAAGGGCACAAGGGCACAAGGGCACAAGGGCACAAGGGCACAAGGGCACAAGGGCACAAGGGCACAAGGGCACAAGGGCACAAGGGCACAAGGGCACGGCGCCGCCCGCAGCCAGAATCCACAGCAACGAACATCCCACCATCCCCCACCCGCCATACCGCCCGCACGCCCCCGCTGCGGCAAGTCGGCGCGCCGTGCCCCGCACGCGCGCCGCGCGTCACCGCGCGAGCTATCATATGGCTCGCCCGTCCGCGCCGCCGGACCGGCGAGCCACCGATTCCCTTCACCCGCTGCACGTTGCGACGCCATCATGAACACCACGCCGGACCTGCCCACGCCCCGCGCCCTGCGCGAACTCACGCCTCTCGAGGCCCGCATTCTCGGGGTGCTCGTGGAGAAGCAGCACACGGTGCCGGACACCTATCCGCTGTCGCTGAACGCGCTGACCGCCGGCTGCAACCAGAAAACCGCGCGCTCGCCGGTGATGAGCGTCGGCGAGGACGAGGTCACGGCCGCGCTCGACGGGCTCAAGCACCTGAGCCTCGTGATGGAGGGCAGCAGCAGCCGCGTGCCGCGTTTCGAGCACAACATGAACCGCGTGCTCGGGATTCCGAGCCAGGCGATCGCGCTGCTGACGATCCTGCTGCTGCGCGGTCCGCAGACGGCCGCCGAGCTGCGCCTGAACAGCGCGCGCCTGCACGGCTTCGCCGACATCTCGTCGGTCGAGGCATTCCTCGACGAGCTCGCGGCGCGCGCACAGCCGCTCGTCGTGCGGCTGCCGCGCGCGCCCGGTGCGCGCGAGAACCGCTGGATGCACCTGATGTGCGGCGACGTGAACCTCGCCGACTTCGCCGGTTCGGACGCGGGCGGCGGCGCGGATGCCGTTCCGCCGTCCGAGTTCGAGGCGCTGAAGGCCGAGCAGAAGCGGCTCGCCGATGAAGTGGCGCGCTTGAATGCGCTGGTTCAGCGCATGGCGACCGAGCTCGGCATCGACGTCGACGCGCCCGGCGACGCCGGCTGAGCATCACGCGTCGGCCGCGCGCGCAGCATGCCGATGCGCGCGGATGCGCGCCCGGCGCGCAGCCGCTTCAACCGCCGGCGTCGCGCATCGCGCATGGCGCACGCGTCGCCGAGACGACACGGCGACGCATAGACGGCCTTGCTCGAATGCCATAATCGCGCTTGCCCATCATTTCGGATGTACCGCGGAGAATTTCCATGCATAACCTCGACAATCCCTCCCACGATCGCGAGGTAGGCAGCGCCGACGCGACGCAAGACACGACCCGCATCGACGACGTCCGCATCGGCGCCGTGCGCCCGCTGATCTCGCCCGCGCTGCTGCAGGACGAGCTGCCGGTGCCGGCCGGCACGCAGACGCTCGTCGAGGACACGCGGCGCGCGATCGGCGACATCCTGCACGGCCGCGACGACCGGCTGCTGGTCGTCGTCGGCCCGTGCTCGATCCACGACCACGACCAGGCGCTCGAGTACGCGCGCCGCCTGAAGGCCGCCGCCGACGCGCTGCAGGACGATCTGCTGATCACGATGCGCGTGTACTTCGAGAAGCCGCGCACGACGGTCGGCTGGAAGGGCTACATCAACGATCCGCGTCTGGACGGCAGCTTCCGCATCAACGAAGGGCTGCGCGCGGCACGACAGCTGCTGCTCGACATCAACGCGCTCGGCCTGCCGGCGTCGACCGAATTCCTCGACCTGCTGAGCCCGCAGTACATCGCGGATCTGATCGCGTGGGGCGCCATCGGCGCGCGCACCACCGAGAGCCAGAGCCATCGTCAGCTCGCATCGGGCCTGAGCTGCCCGATCGGCTTCAAGAACGGCACCGACGGCGGCGTGCAGGTCGCGGCCGATGCGATCGTCGCCGCGCGCGCGAGCCACGCGTTCATGGGAATGACGAAGATGGGCATGGCCGCGATCTTCGAGACGCGCGGCAACGACGACGCGCACGTGATCCTGCGCGGCGGCAAGAATGGTCCGAACTACGACGCCGAGCACGTCGAAGCGAGCTGCGCGGTGCTGCGCAAGAGCGGGTTGCGCGAGCAGGTGATGGTCGATTGCTCGCATGCGAACTCGAACAAGTCGCACGAGCGGCAGATCGACGTCGCGCAGGATCTCGCGCGCCAGCTGTCGCAGGGCGAGCAGCGCATCATCGGCGTGATGGTGGAGAGCCATCTCGAGGCCGGCCGTCAGGATCTGAAGCCGGGCGTGCCGCTGAAGTACGGCGTGTCGATCACCGATGCATGTCTGAGCTGGTCGCAGACGGAGCCGGTGCTCGACGTGCTCGCGCAAGCCGTGCGGCAGCGCCGCGGCGCGTCGCGCAACGCGTGACCTGTCCGTATCGGACCTCGCGGCGAAGTTCTGCCGCAGCCCGAGGACGTCCAGCGCGCACGAGGAATCGGCGTTTCGCAAGCCCGGCGTCCGCAGCGACGCCGAGCCGTTCGCATCGCGGCAAGCGCATCGACGAAGGCCGCGTCGCGCAAATTCGACGCTGCAGCAGCGATTCCGCCACGCCGCCGCGCACGATCTTTTGATCTTCATCGAGCGCGATGCGCATCGGCGTCGCACGCTCAACGCACGATCGGGCGAATGCCGCTACCATGAACGCGTGTTGCACGCTGCGGGCCGGTCATGCCGGCTCGTCATGCACACCCGCGGCGGCGGCGAGTGTGGCCGTCACGCGTCCGACGAAGCGCGCGGTACTCACCGATCGGCCGTTATCCCGCGTCGCTTTGCTCCCGGAATCAACAACAACCGAACCGGAGTGCAATACGCATGAAGTTCTATAAAACCCTCATCGCAGCAACCGTCCTCGCGTCCAGCGTCAGCGCGCACGCGCAGATCGCCGGCTCGCAGCCGCTCAGCGTCACCGTCGAGCAATCGCAGGCGCTGCTCGAAGGCTGGAGCGTGAAGAAAAGCGTGCTCGGCAAGACCGTGTACAACGACGCGAACCAGAAGGTCGGCACGGTGCGCGACCTGATCGTCGCACCGGACGGCTCGGTGTCGGCGGCGATCGTGTCGGCCGGCGGCTTCCTCGGCGTTGCCGCGCATGACGTCGCGGTGCCGATCGCATCGCTCGACGTGCGCAACGGCAACATCTATCTGCCGGGCGCGACGAAGGCCGCGCTGAAGGCCACGCCGGCATTCCAGTACACGAAGGTGCCGTCGCCGCCGAAGCCCCGCAAGGTCGACGAGAAGCACTGACCCTCCGCGCCCGGTACGCAACGTGCCGGGCCGGGCCGAGCGCGCGCGATGTCGCCGCGCGCGTCGGCCCAGCGCCCATCCGCTGGCATCTACGTAATTCTACGTAGCGCTGCATACGTAGTTGTGCGCTTGTACGCCTTCCCCTTGCACGGAATACTACCGACCACCGCCGCACAACAGTGCGCGGCGACGCATCGACGTCACGCGGGTTCGGTCACACCTCTCGCCGAATCCACTTAAAACCACATAGGAGACGAGGAACCGCCATGAATCGGGCTTCCAGTACCTTGCTATGGACCGCGGTCGCGCTGCTCGGCGCCTTCGCGTTCGGCACGATCGCACTTGCGCACGGCGAACGCGTCAGCGCGCTGTGGATCGTGATCGCAGCAGTCTGTGTCTATCTGATCGCATATCGCTTCTACAGCCGTTTCATCGCCAGCAAGGTGATGCAGCTCGACGGGCTGCGGATGACGCCGGCCGTCAAATACAACGACGGCCTCGACTACGTACCGACCAACAAATACGTGCTGTTCGGCCATCACTTCGCCGCGATCGCCGGCGCCGGGCCGCTCGTCGGGCCGGTGCTCGCCGCGCAGATGGGCTACACGCCGGGGATGCTGTGGATCCTGGGCGGCGTCGTGTTCGCAGGCGCCGTGCAGGACTTCATCGTGCTGTTCATCTCGACGCGTCGCGACGGCCGCTCGCTCGGCGACCTCGTCAAGATGGAGCTCGGCACGGTGCCCGGCGTGATCGCGCTGTTCGGCGCGTTCCTGATCATGGTGATCATCCTCGCGGTGCTCGCGCTGATCGTCGTGAAGGCGCTGACGAATTCGCCGTGGGGCACGTTCACCGTCGCCGCGACGATTCCGATCGCACTGTTCATGGGCATCTACACGCGCTACATCCGCCCGGGCCGCATCGGCGAAGTGTCGATCATCGGCTTCGTGCTGCTGATGGCGTCGATCGCGTTCGGTCAGGCCGTGCACGATTCGCCGACGCTCGCCGCATGGTTCACGTTCAGCGGCACGCAGCTTACGTGGATCCTGATCGGCTACGGCTTCATCGCGTCGGTGCTGCCGGTGTGGCTGCTGCTCGCGCCGCGCGACTACCTGTCGACGTTCCTGAAGATCGGCACGATCCTCGGCCTCGCGATCGGCATTCTGGTCGTCGCGCCGGAACTGAAGATGCCCGCGCTGACGAAGTTCGTCGACGGCACCGGCCCCGTCTGGTCGGGCAACCTGTTCCCGTTCCTGTTCATCACGATCGCGTGCGGCGCGGTGTCGGGCTTCCACGCGCTGATCTCATCGGGCACGACGCCGAAGCTGATCGACAACGAAACCAACGCGCGCTTCATCGGCTATGGCGCGATGCTGATGGAATCGTTCGTCGCGATCATGGCGCTGGTCGCCGCATGCGTGATCGAGCCGGGCGTCTACTTCGCGATGAACGCGCCGGCGGCCGTGCTCGGCTCGACGCCGGAAGCGGTTGCCAACACCGTCACGCAATGGGGCTTCGTGCTGACGCCCGACATGCTCACGCAGACGGCGAAGGCCGTCGGCGAAACGACGATCATCGCCCGCGCGGGCGGCGCACCGACGCTGGCCGTCGGCATGGCGCACATCCTGCATCAGGTGATCGGCGGCGAAGCGATGATGGCGTTCTGGTATCACTTCGCGATCCTGTTCGAGGCGCTGTTCATCCTGACGGCCGTCGATGCAGGCACGCGCGCCGGCCGCTTCATGCTGCAGGACCTGCTCGGCACGTTCCACCCGGCGCTCAAGCGCACGGAATCGCTGCCGGCGAACCTGGTCGCCACCGCGCTGTGCGTGGCCGCGTGGGGCTACTTCCTGTATCAGGGCGTGGTCGATCCGCTCGGCGGCATCAACACGCTGTGGCCGCTGTTCGGCATCTCGAACCAGATGCTCGCCGCGATCGCGCTGGTGCTCGGCACCGTCGTGCTGTTCAAGATGAAGCGCGAGCGCTACGCATGGGTGACGATCGTGCCGACCGCATGGCTGCTGATCTGCACGCTCACGGCCGGCTGGCAGAAGATCTTCGACGCGAACCCGAAGGTCAGCTTCCTCGCGCATGCGGCCAAGCTGCAGGCGTCGGTGGACCAGGGCAAGGTGCTCGCGCCGGCGAAGTCGCTCGCGCAGATGAAGCGGATCATCTTCAACGACTACGTCGATGCGGCGCTGGCCGGGCTGTTCATCTTCGTCGTCGTGGCGATCGCGGTGTACGGGCTGCTCGCCGTGCTGCGCGCGCGCCGCGAGGCGAAGCCGAGCGTGCGCGAGACGCCGTACGAGCCGATGCCGGCCGCGCAGGCGCTCGGCAGCGGACGCTGACGGGAGGCCGCGATGTTCACCGATCTCGGCAGCGACCTGCGCAGCGCGGGCCGTTACCTCGGGCAGGCGTTGCGGCTGATGGTCGGGCTGCCCGACTACGACACCTACGTCGCGCACATGCGCGACACCCATCCGGACCGCGAGCCGATGACCTACGAGGAATTCTTCCGCGAGCGTCAGAACGCGCGGTACGGGTCCGGGGCAGGGAAGTGTTGCTGAACCGGGCCGGCGCAGCCGGCCGGTAGCGGTCCGTCGACGGATCCGAAAGCGCCGCGAAGCGATTCGCGGCGCTTTTTCTTTGCGCGGACGGCGCGCGCGTACCGCGTCGTTTGACCGCGTTCGGCGCCGCGCGCGCGGCCGGCCGGTATCATAGGGCTCCGCCTTTTCCGATGAATCCGCGCAGGAGAATCCGTCGTGCATGCCGGTGAGCGTTTCAACAGTATTTCCCATCTCGTCGGCGCGGTGCTGTCGATCGCAGGGCTCGTCGCACTGGTGACGATGGGCGCGCTCGACCACGACCCGTACAAGATCGTGAGCTTCAGCGTGTACGGCGCGATGCTGATCCTGCTCTACGCGATTTCGACGCTGTACCACAGCGTACGCAAGCCGCGGCTCAAGGCGATCCTGCAGAAGTGCGATCACGCGGCCATCTACCTGCTGATCGCGGGCAGCTACACGCCGTTCACGCTCGTCACGCTGCGCGGCCCGTGGGGCTGGTCGCTGTTCGGCGTGAGCTGGGGGCTCGCCGCCTTCGGCATCGCGCAGGAACTGACGCTGGGGCGGCGCACGCGCATCGTGTCGATGGTGCTGTACGTGCTGATGGGCTGGCTCGCGCTCGTCGCGATCCGTCCGCTCGTGCATGCGCTGCCGCCGGTGGGCACCGTGTGGCTCGTGGCCGGCGGCATCATCTACAGCGTGGGCATCTACTTCTTCATCAACGACGAGCGCATTCGTCACGGGCACGGCATCTGGCATCTGTTCGTGCTGGCCGGCAGCCTGTGCCAGTTCGTCAGCGTCGCGATGTATGTCGCGTGAGCGCAACCGGGACGGCGTGCGTCACGCGCGCCCGTCCGCCGGCGCCGCGCTGCGCAGCGCGTTGAACCCGGCCCAGCCCCAGTAGACGCGATGATGCGCGATCAGCCCGTCGCGCAGGTCCATCACTTCGACGAGATCGACCTGATCGCCGTCCGGCGTGGCGCGCGGATATTCCCATATCAGTTGCCGTCCGTTCGAAAAGAACTGGTCGGTGCGGTACCAGCGTCCGAGCTGGTTTCGCGGATCGCGCAGGCCGGCCGCGAAGAATGCGGCGATCGCCGTCTTGCCGTGGAGCACACCTGACCCGTGCTCGGGCAGCGTGACGACGATCAGCGGCGTTTCGAGTATCGCGTCGGGCGCATACAGCGCCATCAGCGCGTCGAGGTCGCGCGCGACGACGGCGGCGTGCCAGTCGTGATGGATGCGCTGCGCGTGGGTATCGGTATCGGTCATCGCGGGCTGCTTCAGGTGTGGATAACGACGCGACTGTACCGATCCGCCGCCGCCGGATGTTTCACCGCGAGCCGAAACGTCGATGCGCCGCGCTCAGCCGGCCAGCGCTTCGAGGTTCAGCGAATGCGAGTGGCCGATCCACACCGCGCTGTCGCGATGGTCGCGCAGTTCGTCGTCGGTGTTCGGGTGTAGCAGGATGTCGAGCTTGCCGTGATTGAGCACGAGCCACGGCACGATCTCGTCGAAGCGCGCGGCACCGAACGCGATCTGGTACGACCACGCGGGATGCGGGCCGACGAGACGTTCATGAAAGCGGCCGAGCTCGACGCTCGCGCCGAACCGCTCGTCGATGACGGCGCGCAGCGCCCACGCGGCGTCGCGGCTCGCGGCGTCGAAGTAGACGTGGGCATGCCAGCTGACGATGGCGGCGGGGTCGATGATGGCCATGGTAGTGCTCGGGAAATGAATGCGCGCAGAGGTTGCGGGATGCGACCGGTGCGCAATTATCGCGCGACCTCGACGCGCGGGTATCGTCACCGCGCGCCGATTCGGCCCGGAAGATTGTCGCGCATCAGACGCGGCGCGTTCGCTCGCTGAGACGTTGCGCGGGCGTGCCGGTGCATCCGGCATCGCGCCGCCGCATATCGCGCCGGCCCACCGGCGGAGGCAATCTCCGCCGCAATAGATCGTTTCGGAAACTGCAAGAGCGCTCTGCGCGCCGGTTCGCAGTTCCGCGAAGACGCGATCATGTCATTGAACGCATTAAGGAAATGAGGGCCGGGCGGCAGCGGTAAGCGGCATGGCGCGCGCTTCGATTTCGCCGCCGAAAATGTCCATTGCGAAATCGGCTATTCAAGCGCACGGCCGTGCGCAATACGATTATCGGGCCGCATCGACACCGATGATCGATGCGTACGCAACCATCTGGAGGCCAATATGCGATCCCTCGTTTCCCTTGCTGCTCTGTCCGTCACGCTTGCCGCGGTGCCGGCCGCGAGCTTTGCTCAATCCGTCAACACCGCGTGGCAGCCGAACGTCGTGCCGCTGACGTGGTCTGCGGCGCGTGCCGAGACCGACGTGCAATTGCAGCAGATGGCGCGCGCTGGCTTTTCGGCAACGATGGCCGGCAACCAGAACTATCCGCAGGCGATGCAGCGCGCGCTCGAACGCGTGAAGAACCCGGTGCCCGACCGCTCGCGCGAAGAGAAGATGGCGATGGAAGCGCGCGCCGCCAGCGCCGCGCGCAGCGGCCATCCGGTGCAGGCGTTCTTCGTGAAGACCGCGTACTACCTGAAGGGCGAGAACACGTTCTGACGCGCGCGGCGTGCGGCGTGCGGCGTGCGGCGTGCGGCGTGCGGCGTGCGGCGAGCGCCCAGCCCCCAGCGCCATTCAGCGGCCCGCTATGCGCCGCCGCGGCGCACGGGCCGGCGCTGCCGTCAGCGTGATGTGCCGCAGCGGCGCGTCGCCGCCGCGAGCATGCAAAAAAACGAGGGCGCCCCGGAGCAATCCGGGGCGCCCTCGTCGTGCGGGCGATGCGGGCCGGGCCCGCGTCGTTGCGAGCCGCTCGTCAGGCCGCCGTTGCCGGCTTCGCCGGCTTCTGCAGCTTACCCTTGCCGGCGCGCTGGATTTCCTCGAGCTTGATCTCGACGTGGCGCGAGAACACGTACTCGGCCGGGCGTTGCTTCGCGATCGAGATGTCCGGCGCGAACGGGCCGTCCGTCTTGATCCCCTTCTGGCTGACGCGCAGCGCCTTCAGCGGATGCGCGATCGTGTCCATCACGGCGGTCGCTTCGAAGCCGCAGTGGACCATGCAGTCCGCGCACTTCTCGTAGTTGCCGACGCCGTAGTTGTCCCAGTTGGTGTCTTCCATCAGTTCCTTGAAGGTCTTCACGTAACCTTCGCCGACCAGATAGCACGGCTTCTGCCAGCCGAACACGGTACGCGCCGGGTTGCCCCACGGCGTGCACTTGTACGTCTGGTTGCCGGCCAGGAAGTCGAGGAACAGCGACGACTGGCTGAACGACCAGCGCTTGCCGCCTTCGCCGCGCTTCAGGATTTCGCGGAACAGGTTCTTCGTCTTGTCGCGGTTCAGGAAGTGCTGCTGATCCGGCGCGCGCTCGTATGCGTAGCCCGGCGACACGGTGATGCCGTCGACGCCGATCGGCCCCAGCGTATCGAAGAACTTCGCGACGCGCTCGGGGATCGCGTCGTTGAACAGCGTGCAGTTGATGTTCACGCGGAAGCCGCGGCGCTTCGCTTCCTTGATCGCCGCGACCGCCTTCTCGTACACGCCGTCCTGCGACACGGAATGGTCGTGCATCTCCTTGTCGCCGTCGAGGTGGACCGACCAGACGAAGTACGGATTCGGCTGGTAGTCGTCCATCTTCTTTTCCATCAGGAGCGCGTTCGTGCACAGGTACACGAATTTCTTGCGCTTCATGATGCCCTTGACGATTTCCGGCATCTCCTTGTGGAGCAGCGGCTCGCCGCCGGCGATCGACACGATCGGCGCGCCGCATTCGTCGACGGCGTGCAGGCATTCCTCGACCGACAGACGCTGGTTCAGGATCGGGTCCGGATAGTCGATCTTGCCGCAGCCGTTACAGGCGAGGTTGCAGCGGAACAGCGGCTCGAGCATCAGCGCGAGCGGGTAGCGTTTGTTGCCGGACAGGTGTTGGCGCATGATGTATGCGCCGACGCGGACTTGCTGGAGCAGCGGAATAGACAAGAGTTGTCCTCCTTAAACTTCGCGGGCGACAGCTTGCATGAGCTTCGCCGGCAACTTGAACTCGACTTTTTCTTCACGGCCCGCCATCGTCGTGACATCGACGGGCCCCAGCGCGCGCAGCGCGCCGATCACATCCTCGACCATCTCTTCGGGCGCCGAGGCGCCGGCCGTCAGGCCGACCGTCTGCACGCCCGCGAACCATTCGGCCTTCACTTCCGAGCCGTCGGCGACCAGGTAGCTCGGCACGCCGCTTTCGGTGCCGATCTCGCGCAGCCGGTTCGAGTTCGAACTGTTCGTCGCCCCGACCACCAGCAGCACGTCGACCTGGGTGCTCAACTCGCGCACGGCGGCCTGGCGGTTCTGCGTCGCGTAGCAGATGTCGCGCGTGTCCGGGCCGACGATGTCGGTGAACCGGCGCTGCAGCGCTTCGATGATGCCGCGCGTGTCGTCGACCGACAGAGTGGTCTGCGTCACGTACGCGACCGGCGTATCGACCGGCAGCGTCAGCGTATCGACTTCGGCCTCGCTCTGCACGAGCACCACTTCGGCCGGGATCTGGCCGATCGTGCCTTCGACTTCCGGATGGCCCGCATGGCCGATCAGGATCAGACGACGGCCCGCCGCGACGTACTGGCGGCCCTGCACGTGCACCTTCGTGACGAGCGGGCAGGTGGCGTCGAGCACGTCGAGGCCGCGCGTTTCCGCGTCGCGTTCGACGGTCTGGGCGACACCATGCGCGCTGAAGATCGCCACAGCGCCGTGCGGCACCTCGTCGAGTTCCTCAACGAACCGTGCCCCTTTATTACGCAGATTTTCGACGACATGCCGGTTATGCACGATCTCGTGACGCACATAGACCGGCGCGCCGTGCTGTTGCAGCGCGCGATCGACGATCTCGATCGCACGGACAACCCCCGCGCAAAAGCCGCGGGGCTGGGCAAGGATGACTCGCATAAGTGAGCGAACTCCGACGACAGACGCCGGGGTTCGAGGAGCTGGCACAGCTCGCTCGCCCCGGCTTGATGTTATGAAGGCAGGAAACGAACCGGCCAGGCCAGGCCCCGGAACCCCGAATTAATCGCGCATTTTAACCCTATCGCGCCGTCCTTGCTCTGGTGCCGTGTCGGCCGTGTTGCATCGGCCGCGAAGCCGCGTCGGCACTCGCGCGCGCGGAACCCGGTAAACTGCGCGGTTTCGCGGGCGGCCTGTCGGGCAGCCCGCCGTCGCGCTCATTTCAAGGCCATTCGATGACCGTCGATTCTCTTGCATATTGCCCTGCCGCCGGTGCGGTCATGGGTCGTTCAAATCCCGCCCCGGCTGCGCCCGGTCGGGCCGGCATGGCGGCCCGCCGCCCGGGCCTGCCGCAGGAGGTCCGCCGATGATGCTTGCAATTGCCTTTCTGGTGTCCGCGCTGTCGCTGGTGATCTGGCTCGTGCTGCTGGTCGCGCGCGGCGGCTTCTGGCGCGCGCGGCCCGCGCGGGTGCTGCCGCCCGAGGCGCGCGGCGCGGCCGCGGCCGCCGGCTGGCCGGCCGTCGTCGCGGTGGTGCCGGCGCGCAACGAGGCCGACGTGATCGCGCAGGCGGCGACGTCGCTGCTCGAGCAGGATTACCCGGGCGAGTTCCATCTGATCATCGTCGACGACCACAGCGACGACGGCACCGCCGACGCCGCCCGCGCCGCCGCGCTGGCGATCAACCGCGCGGAGCGCTTGACGGTGTTGAGCGCCAAGCCGCTGCCGTCCGGCTGGTCGGGCAAGGTTTGGGCGCAGTCGCAGGGCATCGCCGCGGTGCGCACGCTGGGCCTGCCGGCCGACTATCTGCTGCTGACGGACGCCGACATCGGCCATCCGCGCGACGCGGTCGCGCAGCTCGTCACGCGTGCGCAGGCCGAGCAGCGCGATCTGGTGTCGCTGATGGTGCGGCTGCGTTGCGATTCGTTCTGGGAGAAGGCGCTGATCCCGGCGTTCGTGTTCTTCTTCGCGAAGCTCTATCCGTTCTCGTGGATCAACGATCCGCGCAACCGGACGGCCGGCGCCGCGGGCGGCTGCATGCTGGTCAAGCGCAGCGCGCTCGAGGAGGCGGGCGGCATCGAATCGATCCGCGGCGCGCTGATCGACGACTGCAGCCTCGCCGCGCAGATCAAGCATCGCGGCAGCGGCCGGCATCCGATCCGGCTCGATCTGGCCGAGCGCAGCGTGTCGCTGCGCCCGTACGACAGCTGGCGCGACATCTGGAACATGATCGCGCGCACGGCGTTCACACAGCTCCACTATTCGCCGCTGCTGCTCGCGGGCACGCTGCTCGGGATGACGATCATCTACCTCGTGCCGCCCGTGGTCGCGCTCGCATACGGTGCGCGCGCGTGGCCGGCATGGCTCGCGTGGGCGTCGATGTGCACCGCGTATGCGCCGATGCTGCGCTACTACCGGCGCTCGCCGCTGTGGGCGCCCGCGCTGCCGCTGGTCGCGCTGTTCTACGTCGGTGCGACGTTCGCATCCGCATGGCGTTACTGGCGCGGCAAGGGCGGGCAGTGGAAGGCGCGCGTGCAGGCGCCGGTGGAGCGCTGAACGGCGCCCGCGCACGCCGGCCGGTCGCCGGTTCGTCGCACAGCAAAAAGCCCGATCGGCGTGCAGCCGATCGGGCTTTGTCGTTTGGCGCGCCGTGATTCGGCGCGGCCGCGCCCGCTTACCGCTGGGTCAGCAGCATGTACATCTGGATCACGACGTCTGGCGAGAACGTGAACGGCACCCAGCCGTAGCCGGTGTGGCGCGTGACCAGCAGGCGGTCGCCGTTCGACTGCTTCTGCACGACCATCATCGGATTCTTGGTCGTCACGAAGCGCCAGCCGGCCGGGATGCCCGCCGGCGGTTCCGGCTGCATCGACGCACGCGCGTGCGCGAGCTCCTCGATCAGCTGGCCGACCTGCTCCGGGTGCAGCGTGATCGACTGGCCGTTGACGGTCAACGTCAGCTCGTTCTGCGACGGGCGCGCGACGTGCAGCGTCGCCTTGTCCGCAGGAGGGTTTGCTGCATCGGCGGCCGGCTCGGCGGCGGGCGCCGCGACGACGGCCGTGCCCGCATCGGCCTCGGCTGCCGGCGCTTCATCGGCGCGCGGGGCCGGCGCCGGGGCCGCGGCCGGCTCGCCGCCCGCTTCGGCGGCATCGGCGGCATCGGGCTGCGCGGCCGGCTCGGTTGCCGCCGCCGTCGCGGCGTCCTTCACGACGGCTTCGACCAACGCTTCCGCCTCGGCCACCGCCTTCGCGTGCCGCTCGGCGGCCGCTTCGGCCTGCGCGATCGCGTCGGCGTGGCGCTGCTTGACCGCTTCGGCTTCCGCAATCGCATCCGCGTGGCGTTGCGCGGCGGCTTCGGCTTGCGCGATGGCTTCGGTGTGACGCTGCGTGATCGCGTCGGCCTGCGCGGCTGCCTCGGTGTGGCGCCGGGCGGCGGCTTCGGCTTGCGCGATCGCCTCGGTATGACGTCGCGCGAGCGCCTCGGCCTCGGCGATCGCGGCCGCGTGACGCTGCGTCGCCGCTTGGGCTTCGGCGGTCGCGTCCGCATGGCGCTTCGCGGCGGCTTCGGCCTCCGCGGCGGCGAGCGCGTGGCGCTGGGCGGCCGCGTCGGCTTCGGTCGCGGCTGCGTGGTGACGTTGCGCGGCCGCCTCGGCTTCGGCGATCGCGGCGGCATGGCGTTGCGACGCGGCTTCGGCGTCCGCGTGGCGCTGGGCGAGCGCTTCGGTCAGCGCGGTGGCTTCGGCGTGCCGCTGAACCGCCGCGTCGGCTTGCGCGGCGGCTTCGGTGTGACGCAGGGCGGCGGCTTCCGCCGCTTCGGTGGCGGCCGCGTGGCGCTGCTGCGCGGCTTGCGCATTGGCGGCGGCCGTCGTGTGGCGCTGTGCGGCGGCCTGGGCTTCCGCTTCCGCGGCGGCGTGACGTGCGGCCGCGGCCTGCGCCTCGGCCGCCGCGGCGCGCGCGAACGCTTCGGCGCTGCGTGCCGCCTGCTGCGCGGCGTGGTGATCGTGGAGGAGCCGATCGACGCCGGCGTTCAGCGAATCGATCTGATCGTTCAGGTTCATGCGTGTCTTCTCTGCGTAAGACCCGCGATTTTAACCGCTGCGCCGGTGCCGGTCCGCCGGTGGCGTGTAACAAAGTGCGCAAAGCGGCGTGTTGCGCGCCGCTTTGTGCTACTTCAGATAGCCGGCCGAGCCGAACCAGTCGAGCGCGTCGCGCAGCCCTTCGCGGTACGGCCGCGCGCGGTAGCCCAGCTCGCGCTCGGCCTTCGCCGACGTGAAGTACATCTTGTTCTTCGACATCCGCAGCCCGTCGACGGTCACGAAAGGCTCCTTCTTCGTGAACTTCGCGACGGCCTCCGCGCCGAGCGCGAGCGGGTACAGCGGCCAGCGCGGCAGCGCGATCGTCGGCGCCTTGCGGCCGGTCATCCCGGCGATGTCGGCGAGCATCTGCTGCAGCGGCAGGTTCTCGCCGCCGAGGATGTAGCGCTCGCCGATCCGGCCGCGCTCGAGCGCGAGGAAGTGGCCGTGCGCGACGTCGTCGACGTGCACCAGGTTCAGGCCCGTATCGACGAACGCCGGAATCTTGCCGAGCGCCGCTTCGACGATGATGCGGCCGGTCGGCGTGGGCTTCACGTCGCGCGGGCCGATCGGCGTCGACGGGTTCACGATCACGGCCGGCAACCCTTCGTCGGCGATCATCCGCTCGACCGCGCGCTCGGCCAGCACCTTGCTGCGCTTGTACACGCC